>NZ_DASWTF010000042.1:0-16361 GCF_036402275.1 Steroidobacter sp.
TTGTCTTGCCTTGAATGATCTCCAGTACCAGCGCGCTCTTGCGGCGAGCTGTCCAGCGTTTGATCTCGTCGTCCATCAATGTGCTCAAGTGTCTCTCCAAGTAGATTAACACCTGAGCAGGAATTCAGTGGGTCATTACACTCCTGCGCACCAGAGGGCAGAACTTCCGGTTGCCGGGCAGGTTGTCGATGACTCTGAATCTGCTGTTGCGAACGCCCGTGGTCAGGCCGAACTGAATCGTGCGATCGACGACCGGCACATAGGAGGCCTTCGAGGATACTTCGAACGGCAGCGATTCACCTGTCAGCCACTCGTAAAGGAACGCAAGTCGCCGGCCGTAGACGGATTCGGACGCGGCGCCGGTCCAATGTTCGAGGTCTTGGCTGCCGCGCTTCGCGAACATCAACGCCAGGACTTCGAGGTTCAATCCCTCGTACCGTAACGCAAACTGGAGGTCTCCTCGGGGAGTGTCCTCTGGGAGGTACGCAGGTGGGAATCGCTGCGCCTCGTGAGTGCCCAAGTGGGTGCGTCCACGAGCACGTATGCTCGTGTCGATTTCAGAAATCATACTGAGCGGTAACGCCGGCAGGGCGAATCGCTCAATCAGGCGCGCGTATCCCACCCGCTCGATGGACAACAGTGGCTCCTCCAGCAAAACTCGACCGCAAAATCAGCGAAGCGGCCGCGATAGGCCATTCTATCTATGAAGCGACGGCGCGGCCATTTTAACGAAAAGTAACTCCGTAGCGGGCGTTTTAACGATTTTGCGGGCGTTTTATCGAGGACTTCAGTTCCTTCCCCACCCTCTTCAAATTATAGAATGCCTTTAGAGACAGTGGGTTGCGTGCATCATTCGACTCTTTCCTAGGCGGGGCAACGGATCGGGCAAGCAAGGTGCTACCCCGGGGCGGAGGTGGCGGACCGGCGGGGGCAGGTAAGGGGATGGCATCGTGAAGACGCCGGCTATCATTGCAAATGAGCAATCATCACCCTCCAGTTGTGCCTACATGACAGTAAGTTCGGACTCTCCCAGCGACCGCTTCAGCGATGCGGACCGGGCGGCGGTGTATCGCGCGATTGCCGAGCGGCGCGATATGCGCCATTTCAATAGCGAGCCGATCGATGATCAGACGCTGCAACGCTTGTTGCAGGCGGCTCATCAGGCGCCGAGCGTCGGGTTGATGCAGCCGTGGCGGCTCATACGAATCACGGATCGCACGCTGCGCGAAAGGATTCACGAGTTAGTTGAGCGTGAGCGCCAGGCGACGGCGACGGCGCTAGGGGAGCGCAGCGACGAGTTCCTCCGATTGAAAGTGCAGGGTGTGCTCGAATGCGGTGAAGTGATTGTCGCCGCACTCACGGACGGTCGCGAGCGGCACATCTTCGGCCGCCGCACACTTCCGGAGATGGATCTCGCCTCCGTCGCTTGCGCCATTCAGAACCTGTGGCTCGCGGCGCGCGCTGAGGGGCTGGGCATGGGCTGGGTCTCATTGTTCGACCCGGTGGAACTGGCCCGCCTGCTCGACATGCCCGCCGGAGCAAAACCAATCGCGATTCTTTGCCTCGGGCATGTCCATGAGTTCTATCGCGCCCCGATGCTCGAACTGGAAGGGTGGGCTCGCGTACGCCCGCTGCAAGAGTTCGTGTTCAACAATCGCTGGCTCGAAACCTGACGACGCCAGTCAGGGGCGATACTTCAGCCAGCGACCGGTCAGCAGGACCAACACCGCCGTACCGACTGCCACGGACACGACGGCCGGCCATGCGGGAGGCGAGAACGCAAACACGGTGGCGACGCTGGGTAGATAGATCACAGCGGCAAGCGCGAAGAGGGCGAGGAGCGCAACCGCCCAATAGATATGGTTGTGTCGACTGACCACCCTGCGGATGTTTCCATCGCGGGAACGGCTCACAAAAATCAGCGCCAGATTGGCTACCACCAGGCTGATGAACACCAGCGCTCTGGCGCTCGAATCATCGAGCCGCTGCAGAGCCAGGCCATAGACGAGCACAGCCAGTAGCAGCACGCATGCGCCCAAGCCCACAGATCGTTTGAGCATTGCGCTCGAGAACAGTGGCGTATCGCGCGAGCGAGGCGGCCGGCGCATGACGTCAGGCGATTCCGCGTCGGCCTCGAACACGAACGCGCAGGTCGGATCGATGACGAACTCGAGAAACAACACGTGGACCGGAAAGAGCAGCAGTGGCCAACCGAACAACACCGGCAGTAAACCCATGCCGGCAATGGGTATGTGCACCGACACGATATAGCTCATGGCATGGCGGATGTTAGTGTAGATGCGCCGGCCTAGCCGCACGGCGGCCACGAGCGAAGTGAAATCGTCATTCACGAGCACGAGCGCCGCGGCTTCGCGAGCAACGTCGGTGCCACGACCGCCCATCGCCACGCCGAGATGAGCGGCCTTCAGGGCAGGGGCGTCGTTCACGCCATCGCCGGTCATCACGACCTCGTGGCCGTCGGCCTTGAATGCCTGGACCAGTCGTAACTTGTGCTCGGGCTTCGAGCGCGCGTAGACGTTCACTTCGCGCGCACGCCGTTTGAGCTCGGCATCGTCCATGGCCTCGATTTCAGCGCCGGTGACGACGCCGCTGCTGGTGTCGAACCCTGCCTGCGCGGCGATCGCCAGCGCAGTGCCGGGGTAATCCCCCGTGATCATGACGACGCGAATGCCGGCTTGTTTGCATTCAGCCAACGCATCGGGAACATCGGCCCGCAACGGATCGGCCAGGCACAGAAACCCCAGAAAGCTCAGATTGAAGCCGTGCGGGGTGTCAGGCAACTTATCGGCGTCCGAGCTTCCTCGCGCGACCCCGAGAATGCGCAGCCCGCGCTGAGCATTCGTGTTGACCTGCGCCATCAACGCCGACCGAGTGGCTGCATCCAATCGACACAACCCCATGACAGTCTCGGGCGCGCCCTTCACGGCGACCATCGACTCCTGAGATCCCGGCGTTTGCCAGACGTGCGTGACGGCCAACAACTCCGGCGTGAGGTCGTACTCGCGTATCAACATGGAGTCCTGCAGCTTCTGCGCCTCCGCGAGAATCAGAAGACGCGCGGTGGCGTGAATGCCGCGTTCCATGGGATCGAACGGCTGTCGCTCGCTGGCGGCCAGCGCGGTTTCGAGGACGTACCGGGTCTCGGCATCGAGCGTCTCACCCGCTCGCAGTTCCTTCCGCGCATGCAGAGTCTCGATGGCCGCGACCTGCATGCGATTCTCGGTCAGCGTGCCCGTCTTATCGACAGCGAGCACAGTTGCCGCGCCGATGGATTCCAAGGCAGGCATCCGTCGTGTGAGCACGCCGACTCGGGAGATCCGCCAGGCGCCCATGGCGAGGAATACCGTGAGAACGAGCGGAAATTCCTCGGGCAGCACGCTCATCGCGACAGTGATGCCGGCCAGCACGCCTGCCAGCCAGTCGCTGCGAGTCGCGCCATAGATCACTGCAATCGCGGCACACAGCACCAGTCCCGCCGACGCAACCCAGCGCACGAGGCGGCGCACCTCTGAGAACAGTCCCGTCGTTTCCGCCTGAAGCGTCGTTAGTACACGCCCGATCTTGCCGACTTCAGTACGCGCGCCAGTCGCTGTTACACGCGCTGCGCCGTAGCCTTGGACGATTAAACTGCTCGAGTAAACGCGCGCGTGTTCATCGGCGTCTTCTTCGGCTGCTGGCGTTTTCTCGACCGGCAACGATTCGCCCGTGAGAATGGACTCGTCCACAGCCAACATGGTGGCTTCGATCATCAAGCCATCGGCGGGAACGCGATCTCCCTCCCGTAGCAGTATCACGTCACCGACGACCACATCGCGCCCGGCGATGCGTTGCTCGACGCCGTCTCGAATCACGAGCGCGCGAGGACTGGACAGATCGCGAAGTTTGGAGAGCGCGCGATCGGTCCGCCGCTCCTGCACGACGGTAATACCGATCACGACCAACATCGACGCGGCAAGAATCGCCGCCTCGCGAACATCCCCGAGCGCGACGTAAACTGCCGATGCCGCGATCAGCAATAGAAACATCGGCTCCATCACCACGTCCCGGGTGATTCGGCCCAGACTTCGCGGACCCTGGCCTGGCAACTCATTGGGGCCGTCGAGGCGCAGGCGCTGAGCCGCGTCGGCGGTCGTTAATCCCGATCCGGCAGTGCTCTCGGCCATGTTCATCGGCCCATACTAACCAGCAATGGGCGGTCTAGGATTGGACACTTCTACCGGCGATCTACGTAATCGACCGCTCCCCCGACTCGACTTGGATTGAGGATTCCGCCGACCTCTGCGTCGTAACCCGATGACGCCGCCAGTGTGACACAAGGGGTGGAACGGTGTCGCTTGCGAGTGACGTGTCTGCAATGAGACAGCGTCATCTTTACCGTCGTCGTGCCAACCTTCGAGACCGATTGCGATCATAGGTCGAGTGTCGTCGATGAAGAGAGTGCTCCCGTTGCTGGCCGCATGCTTGTTCCTGGCTGCATGCGGAGGAGGATCTGGCGGCGGAGGGCAACAACCCACCTCTCCCGATCCGATCGGTACGACTCCGCCACCTGCGCCAACACCGGATCCAACGCCGGATCCACAACCGGATCCACAGCCTGAACCGGACCCGCCGCCCACGCAGAATCCGCCGCCGGAAAATCCGGCGACGCCCAAGAGCGCCAAACGCGGCATCGCTTACGACCTGAACGATCCAAGCGATCTGGCCGCGCTCGCGCCTGGCGTGTCGTGGTGGTACCGGTGGGCGCTCGAGCCGGCCAACGGCGTGCCGAGCGACTATCGCAGTCGCTATGGCATGGATTTCATTCCGATGCTGTGGAATGGCAATTTCAACGCGGGGGAGGTGGAAACATTTCTCGCGGCCAATCCTCACATCAAATTTCTGTTGTTGCTGAACGAGCCCAACCTGACCGATCAGGCGAACTTGACGCCGCAGCAAGCGGCCCAGCTTTGGCCGCGTTACGAGGCGATCGCTGCGAACACAGGCGTGCAGCTGGTCGGCCCGGCCATCACCTGGGGCACGATGCCAGGCTTTGCCGATCCGGTGGTATGGCTCGATGCGTTCTACGCTGCCTATCGCGCCGCCAATGCCGGTCGCGATCCACGCATCGACTATCTGGCGTTTCATTGGTACGACTACGGTCTGAATGCGCAGCTCGATCGGCTCACCAAGTACGGCAAGCCGTTCTGGGTGACCGAGTTCGCCAACTGGCACACTGGCAACGACGGCGCGCAGATCGACAGCGTGGCCAAGCAGAAGGCGCAGATGACGGAGATGGTCGCCATCTGCGAAAGTCGCAGCGACGTGTTTCGTTATGCCTGGTTCACCGGTCGCTGGGCCGATGAGGCCAACCGCCACACCAGCTTGCTGGGTGGCGCGGGTGAGTTGACCGAGCTGGGCCGGCATTACCTGGCGCAGCCCTATTGGACTGGAACCTGGGTGACGCCGACGATTTCGCAAAAGGCAGCCAGCGTCGATTTCGATCGGCAGACGCTGCGTCAGATCGTGCGCACCACGGTCTCTGGCAGCGCCGCTCGCATCCGCTTGTCCAATCGATCAGGCACGGAGTCGGTGACTGTGAGCGATGTGCATATCGCGCTTCGCGCCAGCGACGCATCGATCGACCCGAACACGGATCGAACGATCACATTCGGCGGACAGCCGAGCGTTACGTTGCCGCCCGGCGGCGAAATGTATAGCGATCGAACGTTCTTCCCTGTGCCCGCGCACGCTGACGTTGCGATCAGTTTCTATTTGCCGCAGGCGACTGTCGTTATTACCGATCGAATGCCGCACGATGCCGCTACCTACGTTGCGGCGGGGAACGTCAGTGGCAAGGCCGACATCGCAGTCAGTCAGCAGATCGGCGGCTATCACTTGCTCGCCAGCCTGGACGTGCAGGGCGAGGCGTTGCGCGGCAGCGTCGCGACGATTGGCGGCTCGATCACGGCCGGTATCGGGACTGATGATGCGAGCCAAAGCTGGCCCAATGTGCTGGCCGGGCGCCTGAGCGCTGCAAACGTTCAAGTCGGCGTGCTGAAGCTGGGATCAGCTGATGACATCGAGCAGCCGAACCTTCGCTGGGTCATTTACTCCGACGCTTTCGGACAGACGAGCTACGAACAGCTGATTGCGGGGTTGAAAGACACGATTTCGCATATGCAGGCGCGGCAGGTGAAAGTCTTGTGCTCCACATTGACGCCTTCCGAAGGGCACTCAGGTTGGAGTGCCGAGGGGGAACGAGTGCGCCAAAGGTACAACGCTTTGATCTGGAGCGCGGATAGCGGCTGCGACGCCGTCATCGATCAGGACCGCGCCGTGCGCGATCCGGCTCATCCCATGAGATTGCTGCCCATGTATGATTCGGGAGACCACGCGCACCCGAACGCTGCCGGTCATCGGGCCATAGCGGACGCCATCGATCTCAATGAGTTTCTCGAGCCGTGAGACCCGCAGGCGATCGATCATCCGGGGCTCAGCGATCTGGGTTTATAACGTAGCGAGCGCTGTCAGGCTTCGATCACCGCCGGTTTCAGCTCTTCCTCGCACCACTGTCGGAACGTGGTCGGAGTGCTGTTTGCAGGCGTGCGCCGTACCGCATTGTCGAGCCCTTCGTTCTTGGCTCTAGCCATGTCTGTCATGCCTTGCGCCATGGCTTCGGACATGCCTCGTTGGATGAAGCCGGCTTTGTATGACTCGAATGACACCTGTTCGAAGCGTACGGGCTTGCCAAGCACATCTGACATGATGCGCGCCATATCGTTGAAGGACAGATCCTGGGGACCCAGGACCGGCACGTCATCACGGCCGTTCCAGGAAGTATCGATCAGCAGTCTCGCTGCGACCGACGCGATGTCGCGAGTGGCGCAGCTCGGGAGTTTTCGGTCGCCGTTGATGGGCGAGAAGAATACGCCTTGATGTTTGATCGGCGCGGCCTGCCGTAGCAGGTTGTCCATGAATGAGGGCATGGTGAGCGACCGCAGGCTCACTCCGGTGCTCGCGATCAGATCGTCCATGGCAAGCGATGCTGTGACATACCCCGCATTCGCGGCCATCGGCGTGCCACGGCCCAATGCCGAGATGCTCACGACTCGGCGGACGCCATACTTGATCATTGCCGCACATGCCGGGCGCGTGAAGTCCACGTAAGCGGCTGTCACACTGAGTGCGCGAGGATCGGGCGGGCACAGCCAGAAGACGGCGTCCGCTCCTTCGAAGGCTCGATCGACGACGCTGAGGTCGTTGTGAGATCCCTCGATGACCTCCAGCCGTGCATGTGTTCGAGAAGGCAAACGCGATGGATCGCGCGCGATCACGCGAACGCGGACATTGCTGTTCAACACATGCTCGACGACTTTGCGTCCGATGTTGCCGGTTGGGGCTGTGATTACGATCACGCGCTCTCGTGCCGTTTCCTCGGCGCGCGCCACGCGTGACGCACCAGCCGTGAGCAGCGCGCCAGCGCCAAGCGTGAGAGCGCCGAGTGCGCGACGACGATCGATATCTGCAAGGCCAGGATGTTCGCTCTTCGCCATAGGTCCCTTGTCCTTCGTGGTTCGAACGCGAGAGTAGGTAACTGGCGAACGACGATCTATGCTGTAGCGTCCAGATTATTTTCGCGATCGTCCGGGATGGCTCCATGGATCCTCTGTCAGATGTTTTGTCCCTCCTGAAACCGCGCAGTTACGTGTCCTCCGGCTTCGATGCCGGCGGGGCATGGTCGATTCAATTTGCCGATCAGCACGGGCTCATCAAGTGCTACGCCGTGATCTCCGGCGGATGCTGGCTGTCGATCGAAGGCGTCACGGACGCAGTCCGTCTGCAGCAAGGGGACTGCTTCGTGTTGCCGTCGGGGCGGCCGTTCCGGCTTGCCAGCGATCTGACCTTGCCGTCCGTCGCGGCGAGCACGATTTTCCCGCCGGTGCGGGACGGCGGCGTTGTTTCGTTCAATGGCGGCGGAGATTTCTTTATCGTCGGCAGCCGCTTCGCCGTGAGTGGCAGTCATGCCGACATGCTGATGTCGATGCTGCCTCCGATCGCGCACATTCGAAACGAATCCGACCAAGCGGCGCTGCGCTGGTCGGTGGAGCGCATGATGCAGGAGTTGCGGGAGCGGCAGCCCGGCAGCTCGCTGATGGCCCAGCATCTGGCTCACATGATGCTGATTCAAGCTCTGCGTCTATACATGGCCGAGCACTCGGACCGCAGCGTCGGATGGCTCTTCGCGCTCGCAGACAAACAACTCGGCGCAGCACTCAACGCAATCCACTCCGACCCGGCACATCGCTGGACGTTGCAGGACCTAGCCGAGCACGCCTGCATGTCGCGATCGGCCTTCGCTTTGAAATTCAAAGAGACGATCGGATCGGCCCCGATGGAATACGTCACTCGCTGGCGAATGCTGCTCGCCGGCGAGCGCCTGGCGAACTCGAGCGACCCCATCTCCGCCATCGCGGTGGCGCTGGGCTACGAATCCGAGAGCGCCTTCAGCACCGCCTTCAAGCGCGTCATGGGCTGTTCCCCGCGTCAATACCGATGACTCGAGCCTAAACTGTAGACCTTACAACGCTTCGGCCGTGACTCGAACATGCAATGAAAGAGTCATCTGATCGACAGTGGAGATTCATTCGACGCCCACACACTGCCGCTTCGACTTCGCATCGGAGAGTGCAGCATGGGAAACGAACGAGATCCTTTCCTTTTCGGTCGGCGCGGCTTTCTGACCGGCATGGGCGCGGTGTTATTGCACACCGCGGTTTCAGCGCAAACGGTATCGGCCTTCGACTCGCCTGAACGGTTGGGCGACTATCCGTTCACGTTGGGCATCGCTTCCGGCGAGCCGTCGGCGGACGGTTTTGTTCTCTGGACTCGACTGGCGCCGAAGCCATTCGAAGCAGGCGGCGGTATGCCGCAGCGGCCGGTGCTCGTGCGTTGGCAGGTCGCGATAGATGAAAAAATGCGCAAGGTCGTGCGGAGTGGCGCGGCGCTCGCGCTGCCGGAGCTCGCGCATTCGGTGCACGTTGAAATAGAACATTTGGAGTCAGGGCGCTGGTATTGGTATCGGTTCGAGATCGGTGGCGAAGTCAGCCCCATCGGTCGCGTGAGAACCGCGCCACGATTCGGCTCGGCAGAGAATGCGCTGACGTTCGCATTCGCCTCGTGTCAGAACTACGTGAACGGCTTCTTCCCTGCGTATCGACGCATGGCTGAGGAGAACCTCGATTTCGTCGTTCACCTGGGCGATTACATTTACGAAGGTCCGGGTGGGGCAGGCGTGCGCGCGCATCTGCCCGCCGCCGAGATCATGTCGCTCGACGATTACCGGATTCGTCACGCGCTGTACAAATCCGATTCCGCCCTGCAAGCGACGCATGCGGCCTTTCCATGGATCGTCACATGGGACGATCACGAAACCGAGAACAATTACGCTGGCTTCATTCCGCAGGATCCGGCGGATCTCGCGATATTCGCCGATCGGCGTGCGCGTGCCTATCAAGCCTATTACGAGCACATGCCATTGCGCAGCTTCTCGTTCCCGCGAGGACCGAATCTGCAGCTGTATCGCCGCCTGAGCTTTGGCGAATTGCTCCAGGTTCACGTGCTCGACACTCGGCAATACCGATCCCACGAAGCGCCGGAGGGTTGCGAGTTGACGGAGCGCGTCGACGGTTATTGTCCATCGGCGCTCGATACCTCTCGCACGATTGCAGGTCAGCGGCAGCGTGATTGGCTCATCGACGGTCTGAATCGCTCGCGATCCCGGTGGAATGTGCTAGCCAACCAAGTGCCGTTCGCGCCGAACGATACAAATGCGGATCCAGCGATCCGTACGTTCGGCGGCGAGAAGTGGGACGGCTTCCCGTTCGACCGCGCGCAAGTTCTCGACTTCATCGCCGCGCAACGGTTGTACAACACCGTCGTGATCACGGGCGACGTGCATCAGAATTTCGTGCGCAACGTTCCGCCCAATTACGTCGATCTCGATGCCGAGCCGGTGGCCACGGAGTTCATCGGCACGTCGATCAGCAGCGGCGGCGATCGCAATTTGCGGACCGTGTTCGGCGGCGACGCCAACAATCCACATCTGCGCTTCACCGACAACCATCACGGCTATGTCCGCTGCGCGATCTCGCGTGAGCAGTGGCAGGCGGACTACCGTGTCGTGCCGAGCGTGCTCGTGGAAGATGCGCCGATCAGCACGCTAGCGTCGTTTGTGGTGGAGAGCGGCCGCGCAGGGGCCCAGCAAGTCTGAGCGGAGTGAAACGGCGGCGGCGTCTGGCGACGCCGCCGCTCGTCAAAAGTGTCAAGTTCGATTCGCGGCCGCTCTGAGCAGCGCATCTCCGGCCGCCATGGCTGCCTTGCCGTTGGCGATGTTGGACACGGCCGCGGCCGCCTGACCTTTGCGCTTGTCGATCAGAACTTCGGCGTACCAGAGCGTGTTCGAGCCGTTGTGCCAGAGCGTTTGATCCGGCCTGACGTGCCAACCCATCGCGTACGCGCCGCCGAACGGCGGCGTGTGCAGAGTTTTCCAACTGTCCTTGGAAAGAAAATCGGTCTCGTCTCGATGGGCAGCGAGATAGCGCGCCAGGTCGCCGAGGCTGAGGTGAACACGCCCGGCGGGTCCGACGGCCACGGGATTATCAGTCACGTCCTTGCCGACGAGCTGCGCAACGGGGCGATCGGTGGGCAGATGACCGGCGGGCTGATCCAGCTGTCCCTTCGAGCCAGGCGCTCCAAAGCCCGCGGAGCGAATGCCCAACGGCTCGAAGACGTGTTGCATCAGCAGCGTTTCCCAATCCTGCTCGAGCTTCTGTTCGAGCATGGTCGCGGCCACGATGTAGCCGTTGTTCGCATACTCGAAGCGCTTCGCGATCTCGCCGATCGGATTCTGATTCAACGCAATCGACGCATACCTCAGCCGCTCATGGCGGGTGGGGCCGTCCACTGCGTGCTCGAATGTTTCGAACTCATTCATCGGGATATCTTTCGGGAAGCCTGCCCGATGCGACAGCAAATGTTTGAAGGTGGCGTGCGCATACGCCGGCTGCAGCTTGGATATCTTGTCGCCGAGCACATCGCCAACCGTATCGTCCCAGCGGACTGCCTTGGCTTCGACCAGGCGGGCGACCAGCGTCGCGGTCATCGATTTGGTGATCGAGCCGATGTGCCATCTGTCCTCGAGCGACGTAGCGACGCGCGAACCGACGGCGCGCTCGCCATCAACCCATATCTGAGGCGCTTCGCCTGCCCACGAGACCATCGCTCCGAGCGCGGGAGCACCAGCGCGCTGTCGCAATTCTTTGAGCGCCGCCAGATCCAGCGGCTTCGTTTCCGCGAGGGGAGCTTGCAACCCTGCATCGCCTCGGAGCAGAACGAGCGGCATTGCCATGCCCTGATCCCATTCGCCTTCGATGCGATCCGGTCCGGTCTGCTTGCCGCGATAGCTGGCTCGTATGGCGGGAACTTTGAGCTCGATCGCCTGCGGCGTCAGCGAGACGACTTCGAGAGGAATCGGGCCGGCGCCTTGATCGATGCTGAACAGACTGCCTTTCTCGGGTCCGATGTCGAACTTGAGCCGCAGTCGCTGCGAGCCCGCCTGGAGGATGCCGCTCCATGCGCCTATGGCCGTGGGCTCCATGGCCCGCGCCGCCTCGGACATGCACAGTGTTCCCAGCAATCCCTGCAAAACCGATCGCCTCGCGACCATTGAATGTCCCTCGCGCTGGAATCCGTTACAACCTGTGGTGACAACTGGCGACGATATACTACGACGCAGCTTGCAATCCACACGGAGGTTTATCTTGAGTGAGTTTCCGCCGGACTTCATCGGCACTTTCAAAGCTCTCGCCGAAGGGCAGCTCGAACCCAACGACTGGCTGGAACGCGCATGGCGCGCGGACCTCGATGCGTTCGAAGAGCCGGCGACGGCCGAAGAAATCGCTGCCGTTGAAGCTGCAATAGGCGCGCCGCCGCCCGTCGCCGATCCAGCCGTTTATTACTACGCGCACTCGGAGGAGGGCGCGACCCGGAAGCTGGCGGACAGCTTCACGGCGTGGCTGGAAAAACTGCCGCGATCCCCAGTGTTTCAAGACTGACTCTCCCTTCGGCCTCCCCACTGCAGCCTCGTTCCTTCGCAGGAACGGGGCTGCTTCGTTTTTGAGCAAAGCAATCCATGCGCGCACCGGCATGCAGCGTCCGCGCGCAGGCTTGACAGCATCGCCGAAGGGTATATCGTAGTTCGTATACGATTCAGAGAATTATACGGGGAGAGAAGATGACCTCTAAGTCTGCCTCTACGAACCCACAACGCCGTGGGACTGCTTTATCGACCGCCGTTCGCACGCTGCTCGCGTTGTCAGTCGCCGCCGCGCCTTGTTATGTGTCCGCGCAGGAAACATTGACCGAGGTCGTCGTCACTGGATCGCGACTGGTACGCAGCGACTTGAGCGCACCCAGTCCCACGACCGTGCTCGGTCAGGATCTGGTGCAAATGTCCGGCGACACCACCGTCGAAACCGTGCTCAACGAGTTGCCGCAGCTGTCTGGCGGCACCAATTCCAGCGTGAATTCCGGCGGCGGCTCGGGTGTATTGACTGCGAACCTGCGCGGCCTGGGCGCGATGCGCACGCTCACCTTGGTGAACGGCCGTCGCTTCATTCCCGCGAACGGCGCGGGCAACGTCGATCTCGCGACCATCCCGACCGCACTGGTCGAACGCGTCGAAGTGATCACCGGCGGCGCCTCGGCCGTGTACGGATCGGACGCCATCGCTGGCGCGGTGAATTTCATTCTGCGAGATGACGTTGAAGGCCTGGAAACATCGGCGCAGTGGGGCGAGACCGCCGAGGGCGACGGCGGCAGCCAGAATTACGATCTGTTGTTCGGCACCAACGTCGCGGAAGGCCGCGGCAATGTGACGCTGTACTTGTCTCGTTCGATTCGCGATCCGGTGATGATGGAAGATCGTGCGTTCTCGCGGACTCCGCTCAACGCACAGCTTGGCGTCAGCGGCTCGAGCAACATCCCCGGAGGTCGCGTGAGTTTGAGCGCAGCTCAGCTCGCCACGCTCAATGTGGGGCAGGGCCCGGGCGTGCTGCCGACCGGCGACGGAGGCTGCACGACGCGACTGAACTCGATCCGCTTCGGCGCAGGCGGCGAGGTGCTGGCCCATTGCGACCCGGAAAATCTTTATAACTACGCGGCAGGCAATTATCTGCTGCGGCCCCTGGAGCGCTGGCAGATGGCGGGCCTGGGCCGCTTCGATGTAACCGACAACGTCGAAGCGTACACCGATATCCACTACGCGCTGTCGAACAACGAATACCAGCAAGCCTCCGATTCGCTGGCCATCGTCACCGGCACAAATCCTTATTTCGAAGTGCGCGACTACGCGACCAATCCCGTGCTGCCTGAAGACGTGCGTGCGCTGTTCATGAACAATCCGCAAATCTTCGACCCGACCGGCAGTGGCGATGCGCGCATCTCTGGCGGCATCGCACGTCGTCTGGATGAGCTCGGATTGCGTAATTTCGCCTTCGAGCGCGCGACCCTCGGCGGCACGCTTGGCCTGCGCGGCGATTTCGACGTCGGCGATCGCACCTGGCGATGGGACGTGTTCGGGCAATACCAGCGCTCGCGCACCGATGAAACCATCAACGGCATGATGTCGGCGGCGCGTATGTCGCTCGGCCTCGACACGGTCGTCAACTCATCCGGCCAAGTGGTCTGCGCGACCCAGGTGTTCGGCTGCGTGCCGGTGAATCCGTTCGGCATCGGCTCCATCTCTCCCGAGGCGGCTGCATTCATTACGCCGGCGCGCTCTTCGACCGAGGTCTTCGAACGCAAGGTCTTCGGCGCGTCGTTGGCAGGTGAGGTATTCACGCTCCCCGCGGGGCCGGTGTCGACAGCCATCGGCGTCGAGTATCGCGACGACCAGTATGAGTTCATGCCGGGCGCGACCGATCTTGCGCGCGAGTACGGCTCGGCATCGCGCGGCATCACGATCGGCGGCTTCGATGTTTCCGAAGTGTTCGGCGAGGTCCGCATCCCGATTCTGTCGGGACTGCCGTTCGCTGACATTCTTGCTATCGAGGGCGCGGGACGATTGTCGGACTACTCCAACTTCGGCAACGCCACGACCTGGCGCGCGGGCCTGGAGTGGGGTCCCGTGCAGAGCTTGCGGTTCCGTACTGCTTATAACGTCGCGATCCGAGCTCCAGCCATTTCCGAGTTGTACTCGCCGATCAGCGAAGGTTTCTCGCCGGGCACCGATCCATGCGCGGCGTCTCGCAATCCCACGCAAGCACAGAAAGACTTCTGCGTGCAGCAGGGCGTGCCGGCGGCTGAGATCAATAATTTCCAGCAGACTGTGCTTGGCTTCAGCCAGTTGTCTGGCGGCAATCCGGACCTGAAGGAGGAAACGTCCGAGACGTTCACTGTCGGTGCGGTGTGGCAGGTGCCGTTCGTCAACAACTACAACGTCGCCGTCGATTATTACCGCATCGAAGTGGAAGACGCGGTTGCGACCATGAACGCACAGACCACGCTCGATGTTTGTTATCAGATGCTCGACGCGTCGAGCGCGCCGTGCCAGGCGATCTTCCGCCTGCCGGGCAGCGGTCAGGTGTACCAGGTGCGCGCGAGTAACAGCAACATCGGCTCGCTGTCGGTCGAGGGCGTCGATCTGTCCACCGACTACACGATGGATCTGCCAGACAGCTTCGGCCTGTTCGAGAACTCCGCGAAGCTCGGACTGGTGATGCATGCGGGCTGGCTGTTCGAGCGCGTCAGGCAGATCATCGGCGCCAGGCCCATCGATTGCGCCGGCTTCTTCGGCTCGTGCACCGCGCAGGGCTCAGACTCGGGTGGCTCGCCGGACTTCAAAGCCACGCTCATGGCCACGTACAACAGCGGGCCGCTGCGGGTGCGTTCGCAGGTGCGTTACATCGACGATCTGCAACCGCTGTCCAACATCGCGGCCAGCACGCCGGTGAAGGCGGACTCGGTCACGTATATCGACTTCTCGGCGTCGTACAAGATCAACGACAGCGTCGAAGCGTTCGGCGGCATCGACAATGCCTTCGACGAGCAGCCGCCGTTGCTGACTTCGAGCTGGGGCGGCGACGCCAACACCGACGTGACGCTGTACGACGTGATGGGGCGGCGTTACTTCGTCGGTTTGCGCACCAAGTTCTAGCCAGGTAAAAGGCGGGCCCACCGCTAGGGGTGGGCCCGCAATCGCGCCGATGTGGACGGCGCGGCATTCGATACATCGCCGTCGGCAGCGCCATTCGCGTATCATGCGGGCGTATACAATCTGCCGTCCCGGCGAACAACGCTTCCGTCCATGAGTTCACTGCAACTCGATATCCGTAATCTGTCCGATCGTCTGGTCGAGGTCGTTCGCGACTTCATCCTGTCAGGAGCCATCGGCTCGGATCTTCCGATCCGGCAAGATGCGCTCGCCGCGGAGCTGCGCGTCAGCAAAATTCCGCTGCGCGAAGCGCTGGCTCGGCTCGAGCAGGATGGGTTGGTGATCTCGCATCCCAACCGGGGCTTTTTCGTGCGGCCGATGTCGCCGGACGAGGCGGAAGAAATTTATGCGCTGCGCCTGAAGCTGGAGCCGGATGCGGCGGCGCGTGCCTCACTGCTCGCCACCGACGCCGATCGCGAACGCGCGCGGCAGGCGTTGGCGCTGTTCGATATCGACGCGGCGGCCCAGAAGCCCACCGTTGGCGCGCTCAATCGCGCGTTTCATCTTGCGCTGGTGCAGCCTGGCGGCCAGCAGATCACGACCAACACGGTTGCACGCTTACACGTGCTCGCCGATCGTTATGTACGAAAACATCTCGAACCGAAGGGCCGGTTCGTGGCTGCGGAAGCCGAACATCACGAAATTCTCGATGCCTGGCTGAGCAAGAAGGATGCAAAGGTGCGCAAGCTCATCACCGAGCATCTGGAACACACCCTGCGCGATCTCCGCGCAGCCTTGCGGCCTGCTACAGAGCCTCGCGTCACGGCCGTTCGCAAGAAAGCCTCGCGAAAATAGCGTTCAGGCCTGAGAAGACACTCACCCCGCGTCCTCCTCTCCCGTTGTGAGAGGGGAGGTAAATTTTGATTTATTTTCTTTCCCTGCGGGGTGGAAAAAATCGCAGCGAAGGCATGCGCTGGGCTCTGAATCCGGCGGTCCTTTCAAGTTACCGCGGTCCTGGCTCTGCCCGGTCGGGGTCGGCGGGCGGACATTTGGCGGCCGCCGCCGCGCGGCGGTTTGCGGCTCGGCGGCTGGTGAGGTGGGAATGCTGAGCTGACACCCGTGACGCCGAGCCCTCCGCCGCGCAAGGCTC
>NZ_DASWTF010000043.1:0-6001 GCF_036402275.1 Steroidobacter sp.
TCATACCGCCTGGGCGATGGTGGTCGCGGCCTGCAGCGGTCGAAGCGATGTGGTGTTCGGCACGGTCCTGTCGGGGCGCTTGCAGGGCACGAGCGGCGTGCAGGACATGCTGGGCATGTTCATCAACACGCTGCCGTTGCGCTTGCGGTTGGAGGGGATGAGTGTCGTGCAGATGGTGGCGCAGGTCGAGCGCGCCTTGCGCGATTTGCTTCCGTACGAACAGGCGCCGCTGTCGCTGGCCCAGCAATGCAGCGGCCTGGCGGCCAATGCCTCACTGTTCAGCGCGCTGCTCAACTATCGGCACTCGCACAGTGTGGCGGGCCCGTTTATGGATGGTGCCGCGGCGGACGACGCCGGGATCACACTCATTCATGCGCAAGAGAGAACCAACTATCCCTTCATTGCCTCCATCGACGACTCGGACAAGGAGTTCTCGATCGATGTGCAAGTCGATCGCAGCATCGATCCGCACCGTGTGATCGGCTACCTCGAAGCCGCACTCACCGGCCTGATCGGCGCGTTGCAAGAGCAGCCAGGGAAATCAGTTCTGAGTGTGTCGGTGCTGCCGGCCTCGGAACAGCATCAACTGCTGCGCGAATGGAATGCCACGCAGGCGGTGTATCCGCAAGAGGATTGTCTGCACGAGTTGTTTGAAGCGCAAGTCGCGAAGACGCCGAACAACACGGCGGTGGTGTACGAAGACGAGCGGTTGACGTATGCCGAGTTGAATGACCGAGCCAATCGACTGGCGCATTACCTGCGTGAGGCGGGCGTCACCGCGGACACGCTGGTGGGGCTGTGTGTCGAGCGCAGCCTGGAAATGGTGGTGGGTTTGCTGGGAATCCTGAAGGCCGGCGGCGCTTACGTGCCGCTCGATCCCGGCTATCCGCGCGAGCGCCTGGCCTACCTGATCGAAGACAGCGGCGTGCAATGGTTGCTGACGCAGGACGCGTTGCTGGAGCGGATCGGACGGTTGCTCGCCGAGCACGGGAATGTTCGAGTCCTTAGCTTCGATGGCGCTGAGTTGCAGTCGGAACTGCAGCGTCGTTCGGCAGACAATCTTCACCGCTCAGCGGATCAGTCATCACGCAACCTGGCGTATGTAATTTACACCTCGGGGTCCACCGGGCTGCCCAAGGGCGTGATGATCGAGCACGGCAATGTCACACGCCTGTTCGCCGCGAGCGCGACGAAATTCGACTTCAGTTCGCAAGACATCTGGACGCTGTTCCACTCCTTCGCCTTTGACTTCTCGGTATGGGAAATCTGGGGAGCCCTGTTGCACGGGGGCCAGCTGGTGGTGGTGCCGCACTGGGTCACGCGATCCCCTTCGGATTTCTACGAGCTGCTCGAGCGGGAGCGGGTCACGGTCCTGAATCAAACACCCCGCGCGTTCGAGTTGTTGATTGCAGTCGATGGCGAGCGGCAGGCATCGTTGAACCTGCGCTACGTCATCTTTGGCGGCGAGGCATTGAACATCGCGCTGCTGCAGCCGTGGGTCGATCGGCACGGGGCGGCCGCGCCGCAATTGATCAACATGTACGGCATCACCGAAACGACCGTGCATGTGACGTATCGGCGCCTGTTGTCAGCGGATATCTACAACGAAGACAATCCGAGCGTCATCGGCCACGTGTTGCCGGATCTGTCGGCGGTGGTATTGACGTTGCAGCGAAGCCTTGCGCCGCTGGGTACCGCGGGCGAACTGTATGTGGGGGGAGCGGGGTTGGCGCGCGGCTATCTGAACCGGCCGCAGCTGACGGCGGAGCGGTTTATCGACAATCCGTTTCACGATCCCAACCATCCAAAAAGCAGTGCGCGCCTGTACAAGACGGGCGACCTGGTGCGTTATCTCCCGGATGGCAACCTGGAATATCTCGGTCGCATCGACGATCAGGTGAAGATCCGCGGATTCCGTATCGAGCTCGGCGAAATCGAAAGCCAACTGACGCAACACGAGCAGGTCGCTGCCGCAGTGGTACTTGCAAGAGAAGTTGGCGGCAGCGAAAAGAGACTCGTGGCCTACGTCACAACAAAGCAAGGAGGACACGACTCTGGCCAGGAGTTGATCGCAGCGCTCAAAGCTCGCCTGGAAAGCACGCTTCCGGATTACATGGTGCCGGCCTTGTTCGTGGTGCTGGACGAATTGCCGCTGACATCGAGCGGCAAGATCGACAAAAAGGCCTTGCCGGCCCCGGATGCAAGCTCGCTGGCAATCGAATATGCAGCTGCGCGAACGCAGACGGAACGGCAACTCGTCGAGCTCTGTGCGCAGCTGCTGCAACTGAAGCCGGAAGAGATCAGCACCACGGCCAATTTCTTCGCATTGGGCGGACATTCGCTGCTGGTCATGCGGTTGGTGTCGTCGCTCCAGCAAATCGGGCTGAAAGCGGACGTGAAGACAATATACGGCGCCGCCAGCTTGCGAGCACTGGCGGCTGCGTTGGATGACGCCGCGTCCGCAGAGCAGAGTTCGTTCAGCGCGCCGGCCAATCTGATTCCGCCGGCGTGCGATCGCATCGAGCCGAGCATGCTGCCGCTGGTCAGTTTGAGCGAGCAGGAGATCGAGCGGATCGTTGCCACCGTCCCCGGCGGTGCGAAGAACGTCCAGGACATTTATCCGCTGGCGCCGCTGCAGGCAGGGTTGCTCTTCTTCCATCGGCTGCATCGACAGAACGATCCTTACCTGCTGTCGACATTGTTCTGTGTGGAGAACGGGGCCCGATTCGATGCACTCAAGGCAGCTCTGCAACGAGTGATCGATCGTCATGACGTGTTGCGAACGGCGGTAGTCTCGGAGGATGTCTCCACGCCGGTGCAGGTGGTGTACCGGCAAGCCGACCTGCCAATCGAGATGCTCGAGCTCGATCCCGCGCAGGATGCGGTGAGTCAGATGAGGGCGCGGTTCGACGAGCCGCAGGTGATGGACATTTCGCGGGCGCCGATGCTGCGAATTCGTGCGGCCAGGGATCCGCGTTCGGCGAAGCTGTATGTCTTATTGCAGATTCATCACTTGATCGAAGACATTACTTCGGCCGTCATTTTGGAAACAGAGGTTCGAGCTTGTCTGGCGGGCCAGGCTGACCGGCTTCCCAGCCCGATTCCCTACCGGCACTTCGTGGCGCATGCGCTGCATCAGGCCCGGCACGGCGATGCGGAGACCTTCTTCAGGAGGACGCTCGGAGATGTCACAGAGTCGACCGCACCGTTCAACTTGATCGACGTGCGCGGCGACGGCACCGATATTGTCGAAGCGCGCAAGTCCCTCGATCCGCTCCTGGCACAGCGCATCCGGCAAACGGCTCGGCATCAAAAGTTCAGCCCAGCGGTTCTGTTTCATACCGCCTGGGCGATGGTGGTCGCGGCCTGCAGCGGTCGAAGCGATGTGGTGTTCGGCACGGTTCTGTCGGGACGCCTGCAGGGCACGAGCGGCGTGCAAGACATGCTGGGCATGTTCATCAACACGCTGCCGTTGCGATTGCGGCTGGAGGGAATGACGGTCGTGCAGATGGTGGCGCAGGTCGACCAAGCCTTGCGTGAGTTGCTTCCGTACGAACAGGCGCCGCTGTCGCTCGCTCAGCAATGCAGCGGCCTGGCGGCGAGTGCCTCATTGTTCAGTGCGCTGCTCAACTATCGGCATTCGCAGAGTGTGGCGGGCGCGTTTATGGATGATGGGATCACGCTGATTCATGCGCAGGAGAGAACCAACTATCCCTTCATTGCCTCCATCGATGACTCAGACAAGGAGTTCTCGATCGATGTGCAGGTCGATCACAGCATCGATCCGCATCATGTGATCGGCTACCTCGAAGCGGCACTCGCCGGCCTGATCGGCGCGCTGCAGGAGCAGCCAGGGCAATCAGTGCTGAGTGTGTCGGTGCTGCCGGCCTCGGAACAGTACCAACTGCTGCGAGAATGGAATGCTACCCACGCGGAATATCCGCAAGAAGATTGTCTGCACGAGTTGTTTGAAGCGCAAGTCGCGAAGACGCCGAACCACACGGCGGTGGTGTACGAAGACGAGTGGTTGACGTATGCCGAGTTAAACGACCGAGCCAATCGCCTCGCGCATTACCTGCGCGGGGCGGGCGTGACCCCGGACACGCTGGTGGGCCTGTGTGTCGAGCGCAGCCTGGAGATGGTGGTCGGACTGTTGGGTATTTTGAAGGCCGGCGGCGCTTACGTGCCGCTCGACCCCGGCTATCCGCGCGAGCGGCTGGTCTACATGATCGAAGACAGCGGCATGCAATGGTTGCTGACGCAGGACGCGTTGCTGGAGCAGGCCGGACAGTTGCTCGCTGAGCAGGCTCGTGTTCGAGTCCTGAGCCTCGATGGCGCCGAGCTGCAGTCGGAACTGCAGCGTTGTTCGGCGGAGAATCCACGCCGATCAGCGGATCAGTCATCACGCAACCTGGCGTATGTGATCTACACCTCCGGGTCCACCGGGCAGCCCAAGGGGGTGATGATCGAACATCAGGCCGTGGTGAATTTCCTCCACAGCATGCAGCGGGACGTGGGAATCGATCAAAGCGACGTCCTGCTCAGCGTGACTTCCCTGTCATTCGATATTGCCGCATTGGAGCTCTATCTTCCGCTGACGGTTGGCGCGCGGACGGTCCTGGCCACCCGAGAAAGCGCTCGACAACCGGAACATCTATTCCAACTGATCGAGCATCGGGGCATCACGATCATGCAAGCCACGCCATCGACATGGAGGATGCTGGCCGATCATGGGTGGCCGCGATCGAGCCGGCCACTGAAAGCCTTGTGCGGCGGCGAGGCGTTGTCGGACGATTTGGCCGGACGGCTCCTGCGGCACATGCCGGCCCTCTGGAATCTGTACGGACCGACCGAGACGACGATCTGGTCGACAGTGCATTACATCACGGCCCAGCAGCCGGAACCGCTGATCGGCCGTCCGCTCGCGAACACGCAATTGTATGTATTGGATGCGCAGCGTAATCCAGTGCCGATCGGTGTCGCGGGCGAGCTGCACATTGGCGGAGCCGGCCTGGCGCGCGGCTACTTGAATCGTCCGGAATTGACCGCGGAACGGTTCATCATCAATCCGTTCCATGATCGCAGCGAGCCGGCCAGCGGCGAGCGTCTGTACACGACGGGCGATCGGGTGCGTTACCTGCCGGACGGCAATCTGGAATATCTCGGTCGCAGCGACGATCAGGTCAAGATTCGCGGTTTCCGCATCGAGCTCGGCGAGATCGAAAACCAGTTGATGCAACATCCAGACGTCGGAGCCGCGGTCGTTCTGGCACGCGAGGACGTCGCCGGCCACAAGATGTTGGTGGCGTATGTCACGACTCGAGCAGACCGCAGTGGCGTGACGCAGGCACTTACGCAGCGGCTCGAGGAACATCTGCGAGGCGTCTTGCCGGAGTACATGGTGCCGGCGCTGTTCGTGGTGCTGGAAGAGTTGCCGCTGACGCCGAATGGCAAGATCGACAAGAAGTCCTTGCCGGCGCCGGATGCCGATGCAGCGCAAGCGGAGTACGTGGCGCCGCGAACACGGACGGAGCAGCGGCTCGTCGCGATCTGGGCGGATTTGCTGGAAGTCGAGCCAGAAGCGATCGGCGCAACCGCGAATTTCTTCGCGTTGGGCGGCAACTCGTTGTTGTCCATTCCCCTGGTGGCGGAAGTGCGCAAGCACTTCGATATCGAGCTCGATATCAAGCGTATTTTCGATACCACGACACTGTCCGCATTGGCTGCAGCGATCGACGCGAGTGCCAGCAAAGCACAACGTCCGCAGGTCACGATGGTGGAGCGTCAGGGCAACCGGGTGCCGCTGTCGTTCGCGCAGCAGCGGATGTGGTTTCTGGACCGGCTCGACGAGGGCGGCGCGCATTACAACATGCCGTTGGCGCTGCGGGTGTCGGGGCGCTTCGATATCGCCGTTGCCGAGCAAGCATTCCAGCGGATCATCGAGCGGCACGAACCGCTGCGTACCGTTTTTGGCGGCGATGGCGATCAAGTCTGGCAGGAG
>NZ_DASWTF010000044.1:0-1813 GCF_036402275.1 Steroidobacter sp.
ATCTGCCCGCCAGCGGCCCAAGTCTCCCGTTCGATACATCCGCGCTTCGGCATCTTCGCTGAAGGGGTCGCGCACGAAGCGCTCGGCCGTCAGCTCCGGACGGTTCAGATATCCACGACCCACCGCGATGCCACCGATGCAAATCTCGCCGGCCACCCCGACGGGCACCGGCTCGCGGTCAGCATTCAATATGTAGATCCGAATGTTGGAGATCGGACGGCCAATCGGAATTCTGGCGTTCGCATCCTGCGCCGTGCATTCCCACGACGTTACGTCGACCGCCGCCTCGGTTGGCCCATACAAATTGCTCAGGCGCACATGCGGCAAGCGCTCCAGGCACTTTCTCGCCAAGCCCGCCGATAGTTCTTCGCCACTGCAGACGATCTGCCGCAAGCTCGCACACTCTTCCGAATGGCAGTGCTCCAGGAATGTTTGCAGCATCGAGGGAACAAAGTGCAGTCGGGTCACGCCGGATCGCTGAATCAATTGACTCAGGTAAGTGGGATCTTTGTGCCCTTCCGGGCGCGCCACGATCAGTTCCGCGCCACTCAGCAGCGTCCAGAAGAACTCCCATACCGACACATCGAAACTGAAAGGCGTTTTCTGCAGCACTCGATCCTGCGCACTCAGCGCGTAGCGTTCCTGCATCCAATGCAGCCGATTGGCGACGGCTCGATGCTCATTCATCGCCCCTTTGGGCTGCCCGGTGGAGCCGGAGGTGTAGATCACATATGCCAGGTTGCGCGATGACTGATCCGCTGATCGGCGTGGATTCTCCGCCGGACAACGCTGCAGTTCCGACTGCAGCTCGGCGCCATCGAGGCTCAGGACTCGTACACGAGCCTGCTCAGCGAGCAACTGTCCGGTCCGCTCCAGCAACGCCTCCTGCGTCAGCAACCATTGCACGCCGCTGTCTTCGATCAGGTAGGCGAGGCGCTCGCGCGGATAGCCGGGGTCGAGCGGCACGTAAGCGCCGCCGGCCTTCAAGATTCCCAACAGCCCGACCACCATTTCCAGGCTGCGCTCGACACACAGCCCCACCAGCGTGTCCGCGGTGACGCCCGACTCACGCAGGTAATGCGCCAGTCGATTGGCTCGGTCGTTCAACTCGGCATACGTCAATCGCTCGCCTTCGTACACCACCGCCGTGTTGTTCGGCGTCTTCGCGACTTGCGCTTCAAACAACTCGTGCAGACAATCCTCTTGCGGATACACCGCCTGCGTGGCGTTCCATTCGCGCAGCAGTTGATGCTGTTCCGAGGCCGGCAGCACCGACACACTCAGCACTGATCTCCCTGGCTGCTCCTGCAGCGCGCCGATCAGCCCGGTGAGCGCCGCTTCGAGGTAGTCGATCACACGGTGCGGATCGATGCTGCGATCGACTTGCACGTCGATCGAGAACTCCTTGTCTGAGTCGTCGATGGAGGCAATGAAAGGATAGTTGGTTCTCTCCTGCGCATGAATCAGCGTGATGCCATCGTCACTAAACGGTCCCGCCACACTGTGCGAGTGCCGATAGTTGAGCAGCGCGCTGAACAGTGAGACATTCGCCGCCAGCCCGCTGCATTGCTGAGCGAGCGACAGCGGGGCCTGTTCGTACGGAAGCAAGTCGCGCAAGGCCCGGTCCACCTGCGCCACCATCTGCACGACTGTCATTCCCTCCAAATGCAATCGCAACGGCAGCGTGTTGATGAACATGCCCAGCATGTCCTGCACGCCGCTCGTGCCCTGCAAGCGCCCCGACAGGACCGTGCCGAACACCACATCGCTTCGACCGCTGCAGGCCGCGACCACCATCGCCCAGGCGGTATGA
>NZ_DASWTF010000045.1:0-19152 GCF_036402275.1 Steroidobacter sp.
AGGCGACGTTCGAGGTGACCTCCCTTCTTCCGGCATTGTCGAGAAAGAGGGACCTTTTCGGCAAAGTGCGCCCAGGGACGGGACCCGACGACGTCGCGCGATAGCGCGACTGAGGGGGAGCACGGTGCCGGAAGGAGGGAGGTCACCTCGGACGGCGCAAGCCACCGACGCCTCTTCTTCAAAGGCGGCGCGAGGCCACCGAAGCCTCTGATTCCGAGCGGCGCGACCGGATCGACGTCTCACATCAACTTCCTCTGCCGGCCGGCAAACGTTTGCCGCTGGCGCGTGAACCACGTCGCGAGATTTTTGTTTTCTCACGTTCGAAGCCCGGGTTGGAGCGAGCAACGGCGCGGGTTGCAAGCTTCTGGCACGCGAGTTGCTAACTACATTCGCAGACAGTTTTCTGACGGATGCAGTGATGACGAGCCCAATCGACAAACATCTCGGAGTGCATGCGCAAGCGTTGAACTTGCGTTCACAACGCACCGAGCTGCTCGCGGCGAATCTCGCTAACGCCGACACGCCGGGCTATCGCGCCCGTGACATCGATTTCAAAAGCGCGCTCGCGCAGGCCAGTGGCAACGCCAGGCCTGGCGTGCAGCTGCAGACCACGAACGCTGGTCACATCGGCGCCAAACAAGTTAACGGCGCACCGGCCCCCGAACTGAAATATCGGACACCGCTCGCGCCCTCGCTCGACGGCAACACCGTCGATGCTCAATTAGAGCAGGCGGCGTTCGCGGAGAACACCGTTCGCTATCAAGCGACACTGCAGTTCCTGAATTCGAAGTTCCGCGGCCTCATGACGGCCATCACCGGCCAGTAATAAGAGGTAACGATCCATGTCCTCTTTCAACATCTTCAACATCGCCGGCTCCGGCATGAGCGCGCAGTCCGTGCGCCTCAACACCACGGCCAGCAACCTCGCCAACGCCGACAGCGTCAGCAGCGATCCGAATCAGGTCTACAAGGCCAAGCATCCGTTGTTCGAAGCGATTCGCACCGGCCTCGGCAAGGATGCGACCAGCTCCGGCGTCGCCGTCAAAGGCATTTTCGAGAACCAGGCGCCGCCGACGGCCCGCTACGAGCCCGGCAATCCGCTGGCCGACGCCAACGGTTATGTGTACGCGCCGAACGTGAACTCCGTCGAAGAGATGGTCGACATGATCTCCGCCTCGCGCTCGTACCAGAACAACGTCGAAGTGATGAACACCGCCAAGGAAATGATGCTGGCCACGCTGCGGCTCGGCTCGTAATCGAAAGGATATCCGGAGTAGCTATGACCGTGACCACCGATCCGATCCAGAACTGGGCCGCGCAAGCGCAGGCCACCGCCGAAGCGCAAGCCAAGAAGGATCAAACCCTCGGCATCGATTCGTTCTTGACGTTGATGACGGCGCAGCTGCGCAACCAGGATCCGCTCAAGCCGCTGGAAGGCACCGAGTTCATTTCGCAGCTCGCCACCTTCGGCACCGTGTCCGGCGTGCAGGAGATGCAGACCTCGCTGGAAACATTGGCCGCCTCGCTGCGCTCCACGCAAACGTTGAACGGCGCGACGATGATCGGCCGCGACGTTCTCGTATCGGCGGCCAGCTTCGATCACACCCAGGGCGGCACCGTCACCGGCCAGATCGAAGTTCCCGCCGGCACGACTTCTCTGCAGCTGCGCATCACCGACTCGACCGGCGCCGTGGTCCGTGAGATCCAGCTGGAGACCGCCGAGGGCGTGCAGAACTTCACCTGGGACGGCCTGCATAACGATGGCACGCCGGCCGAGTCCGACACATACGACATCGAAGCCGTCGCCACCGTGGGCGGCGAGACCGGATCGCTCGAGGTGCTGATGGCGGGCCGCGTGTCCAGCGTCAGCCTCGACGCCACCGGCACCAATCTCACTTTGAATACTGCCGCGCTCGGCCCGGTCGCCATGGCCAACGTGCGCCGCGTGCAATAACGGCCAGTAACGAACACTCGATTCAACGGTTTATTCAGGAGCATCTTCCATGTCATTCGGCATCGCGCTCAGCGGTCTCAATGCGGCTCAACAGGACTTGAATGTCACCGCCAACAACATCGCCAACTCTTCGACGACCGGCTTCAAACAGTCGCGCGCCGAGTTCGCCGATTTGTTCGCTGTCTCTCCGTATGGCGTCAACCGCAACGCGACTGGCAACGGCGTGAAGGTGGCATCGGTGTCGCAGCAGTTCACCCAGGGCAACATCAACACCACCAACAACAGCATGGACCTGGCGCTCAGCGGCCAGGGCTTCTTCGTGCTCAGCGACGGCGGCTCGACGGTGTACAGCCGCGCAGGCGCGTTCCGTCCCGATAACGACGGCTATGTCGTGAACAGCCAGGGCCAGCGCTTGCAGGTGTATCCGCCGTCGGCCACCGGCAACTTCAACACCAGCACCATGAGCGATCTGCGCCTGGTGACGACCGAGAGCTCCCCGGCAGCGACGACGGAAGTCGAGACGGTGTTCAATCTGCCGTCCGCCGCTACCGTGCCGACGACGACGCCCTTCGATGCCACTAACGAGACCAGCTACAACACGGCCCGCTCGATGACCGTGTACGACTCGCTCGGCGCGGCCCACACCGCCAGCATGTACTACGTGAAGACGGCGACCAACGAATGGGACATTCACGTCACCATCGACGGCAACCCGAGCGGCACGCAGCACCTGGTCTACGACCAGAACGGCAATCTCACGACGCCGGCTAACGGCCAGTTCGTGCTGCCGACTTACGATGCGGCGGCGGGCCTTTCGACCGGCGCGGCGCCGATGAATATCACGCTCGATCTGAGCAACACGACGCAGTACGGCGATACGTTCACGATGACCTCGATCACGCAGGACGGTTACACCACCGGCCGCCTGATCGGCATCGACATCGATTCCACCGGCGTGGTGCAGGCTCGCTTCACCAACGGTCAGTCGACCCAGCTCGGCCAGGTGGCGATCGCGAACTTCCAGAATCCGCAGGGCCTGCAGCAGTTGGGCGACACCACCTGGGCGCAGACGTTTGCTTCCGGTCAGCCGTTGAACGGCCAGGCCGGCAACTCCGGTTTCGGTCTGATCCAGTCGGGCGCGCTGGAAGCGTCGAACGTGGACATCACCGCGCAGCTGGTCAACATGATCACCGCGCAGCGTAACTTCCAGGCCAACTCGCAGATGATTTCGACGGCCGACCAGATCACTCAGACGATTATCAATATTCGCTAACTCACCGCCAGGTGAGATCGAGTAACTAATGGATCGCTTTCTTTATATCTCGATGTCGGGCGCCAAGGAGACCTTGCGCGCCCAGACCGCGAACAACCACAACCTCGCCAACGCGAGCACGACCGGTTTTCGCGCCGACATGAGCGCGTTTCAAACACGCGCCGTGGCCGGTTCGGGATATGCCTCGCGTGCGTACGCGACCAACTCGACCACGGGTTGGGATCCGACCCAGGGTGCGTTGATCGCCACGGGTCGCGAGTTGGACGTCGGCATCGACGGTCCGGGTTGGATTGCGGTGCTGGGCAAGGACGGTCGCGAGGCGTACACGCGCGCCGGCGATTTGCACGTCGATCCCAACGGCATGCTGCTGACAGGCAATGGTCTGCAAGTGATGGGCGAGGGTGGCCCCATCAGCGTGCCGCCGAACATGTCGGCGACCATCGGCGCTGACGGCACGATCTCCGTCATTCCTTTGGGTCAGGGCGCGGAGACCACGGCGATGGTCGGTCGCATCAAGCTGGTGAATCCGCCGGATGCAGAAATGGTTCGCGGCGAGGATGGTTTGTTCCGCGCGGCCAACGGCGCCGACTTGCCGGCGGACGCGAGCGTGAAGCTCGTCACCGGTTCGCTCGAGGCCAGCAACGTCAACACCGCAGATGCCATGGTCAACATGATCGAGCTGGCGCGTCGCTTCGATCTGCAAGTGAAGGCGATGCGCACCGCTGAAGAGAACGCTGCGACTTCGGCGCAGCTGCTGCGCGGCGGCGTCTAGCACCAGTCATTAGTTATTAATCACTTCGGGTAATCGTCATGAATCCAGCACTCTGGGCCGCCAAAACCGGACTCGACGCGCAGCAGACGCGCATGTCCGTCACCTCCAACAACCTCGCTAACGTCAACACCACTGGCTACAAGAAAAGCCGCGCCGTGTTCGAGGACCTGCTGTATCAGAACGTGCGTCAGGTCGGCGGCTCGACCTCTCAAGACACCGTCGCTCCGACCGGCTTGTCGCTCGGCACCGGCGTGCGCGTCCTCGCGACGGAGAAGCAGTACACCCAAGGCAACATGCAGACCACGGGCAACAGCCTCGACGTCGCCGTGAGTGGCCGTGGCTTCTTCCAGATCCTGCTGCCGGACGGCACGATGGGCTACACGCGCGACGGCAACTTCGACATCAGTCCGCAGGGTGAGCTCGTGACTGCCAGCGGTTATCGCTTGCAGCCGGGCATCACGATTCCCGACGGCGCGCAGTCGATCACTATCGGCAAGGACGGCGTGGTCACCGTGAAGATGGACGGCGACGCCGCGCCGACGCAGGTCGGCACGTTGCAGCTGGTCGATTTCATCAACCCCTCGGGCCTGCAGCCGCGCGGTGAAAACATTCTGGTCGAGTCCGCCGCGAGCGGCACGCCGCAGACCGGCACGCCCGGCTTGAACGGCCTGGGCCTCATCGAGCAGGGCTCGCTGGAAGCGTCCAACGTCAACGTGGTGGAGGAGCTGGTGAACATGATCGAAACCCAGCGCGCCTACGAGATGAACTCGAAAGCCATCTCGACCACGGATCAGATGTTGTCGTACCTCACGAACCAACTCTGAAGTCACTGAGCGATGATCATGCGTAATTTGTTCGTGACCGTCGCGGCCGCATTCGCCCTCAGCGGCTGCGTGACGCCTCCGAAAGAACCTGACTACTCGGCCACCTGGCCCGAGCCGGCGCCCACGCAGGAACATGCGAATGGCGCGATCTATCAAGTCGGTCACGACATCGCGTTGTTCGAGAACGCGGTGGCGCGCCGCGTCGGCGACACACTGACCATTCGACTCAACGAGCGCACCAACGCGCAGAAGAGCTCGAGCACGTCGACCAGCAAGTCCACGACCGTCGAGATGCCAGGGCCGACCATTGCCGGCCGGCCGGTGACCGCGAACGGCACCGAGATCCTGAACATGTCGGTCGACAACAGCTCCCAGTTCGCGGGCGAAGGGGACAGCGCCCAAAGCAACCGACTCGAGGGAGACATCACAGTCACGGTCGCCCAGCGGCTGCCGAACGGCAATCTTCTGGTCAGGGGCCAGAAATGGATCACAATCAATCAGGGCCGCGAGTACGTGCGCATCCAGGGCATCGTGCGTCCCATCGACATCGATCCTGATAACTCCATCTCATCTTTGAAGGTCGCCGACGCGCAGATCGCGTATGGCGGCAAGGGCGCGGTCAACGACGCGGCCACGCCGGGCCTGTTGGCACGATTCTTCAATGTTCCCTGGTTGCCGTTCTGATTTACGGCGCCCATACGGATCGATAGCGTGATGAAGCTCACAAAGATACTTGCCGCCCTCAGCGTTGCCGCGATGTTTGTCGCGCCGGCGCAGGCCGAGCGCGTCAAAGATCTGGCGTCGGTGGCCGGCGTACGCGGCAACCAGCTCGTGGGCTACGGTCTGGTGGTGGGCCTCGATGGCACGGGCGATCAGACCAGCCAGGCGCCGTTCACCATTCAAAGCATTCGTAACATGCTGGCGAAGTTCGGCGTGACGATCCCGGCCAACGTGAATCCGCAGTTGAAGAACGTTGCCGCCGTCACCGTGCGCGCCGACCTCCCGGCGTTCTCCAAACCCGGCCAGACCATCGATATCACCGTCGATTCCATCGGCAATGCGACCAGCTTGCGCGGCGGCAGCTTGTTGATGACGCCGCTGCGAGGTATCGACGGCGAGGTGTATGCGATCGGTCAGGGCAGCCTGGTCGTCAGCGGCTTCGGCGTGCAGGGCAAGGACGGCTCACGTATTTCAGTCAACGTGCCGAGCTCGGGACGTGTCCCGAACGGCGCGACGGTGGAACGCTCGGTTCCGAATAATTTCGCGAGCGAGCCCTATGTCACTCTGAATCTCAACACGCCGGACTTCACGACGGCTGCTCGTCTGACCGATGGCATCAATCAAATGCTGGGTCCAGATACGGCTCGCGCCATCGATGCGGTGTCCGTGCGTGTGCAGGCGCCGACGGATCCGAGCCAGCGCATCGCTTATCTCTCGACGCTGGAAGCAATCGAAGTTCAACCCGGCGAAGCTCCGGCCCGCGTGATTGTGAATTCGCGTACTGGCACTGTCGTCATCGGCTCGGCCGTGCGTGTCACTCCGGCGGCCGTTGCTCACGGCTCGCTGTCTGTGACGATTACCGAGCGCAACGATGTGAGCCAGCCAAACCCGTTCTCGGATGGTCAGACCGTCGTGACGCCGCGTTCGGAACTCAAAGTCGAGCAGCCGGAAGCGCGCATGTTCGTCTTCAATGCGGGTGTGAACCTCGATGAGATCGTGCGCGCCGTGAACCAGGTGGGCGCGGCCCCGGGCGACCTGGTCGCGATTCTCGAAGCGCTGAAAGAAGCGGGCGCGCTGCGCGCCGAGCTGATCGTCATCTGAAGGCGCTCCTCCGGATAAGACGATGACAGCACCGATCAACAGCTCGTTCGACTTCGCCGCCCTGGCGTCGCTGCGCACTGACGCGGTCAGCAAGCAGGACGCGGCGACGCTGAAGGAAGCGGCCAAGCAGTTCGAAAGCCTGTTCACGCAGATGATGCTGAAGAGCATGCGCGACGCGAATCGCAGCTTCAGCGAAGGCTCGATGCTTTCCAGCTCGCAAGGCGACTTCTATCAGGACATGTTCGACGACCAGATCGCGCTGGAGCTGTCGAAAGGCAAGGGCCTCGGTCTGGCCGACGTGCTGGTCCGTCAGCTGACGCAGGCAGGGATGGCGCAGAGTCCGGCCACGACGCAGGACGCGTCGAACGCCACTTTCCCGGCGGCGACAAAGAATGTTTCTAACAGCGCCGATCATCAGCCGCTGGCGCAGTCCAAGGAAGATTTCGTTCGCATGATGTGGCCGCACGCGCAGCGTGCTGGCAGCGCGCTGGGTGTCGATCCGAGCGCATTGGTGGCGCAGGCCGCGCTGGAAACGGGCTGGGGCCGAGCGGTGCCGACGCACTCGAGCGGCTCGAGCAGCTTCAACTTGTTCGGCATCAAGGCGGGTTCGAGCTGGGAAGGCGCGACCGCGAATGTGCCGACGCTGGAGTTCGAAGATGGCGTGGCCGTGCGCAAGGTCGAACGCTTCCGTGCCTACACATCGCCGGCAGACAGCTTCAACGACTACGCCCGGCTGATCGGCAACAACCCCCGTTATGAAAATGCCCGAGGCGCGGGTGGCGATGTGGCCACCTTCGCCTCGGCATTGCAGGAAGGTGGGTACGCCACCGATCCGAACTACGCGCGGAAGATCGTGGCCGTCGCCGACGAAGTTCGCGCTCTTACCAATAGCTCGTCAGTCGAACCCTTAAAGTTCGCCGCGCTCGCGCCGACATACGGCGATAGCGGCGGACTGCGTCGGTTTTGAGCTTCGATGAGTCGCAACCGCCTATTAAAGTGAAGTCATGGCAGACCTTCTGAACACCAGTATCTCCGGCCTGCTCGCGTTTCAGCGGGCGCTGGATGTCACCAGCCATAACATCACCAACGCCAACACGCCTGGCTACAGCCGGCAGTTGCCGGACTTCACCACCCGCAGCCCGCAGTTCATCGGCGGCAACTGGGTGGGCAGCGGCGCGGATGTTTCCGCGATCAATCGCGCTTATGACAATTTCCTCGCAGGCCAGTCCCGCAGCGCGGCCAGCGCTTACAACCAGTCGAACACGTACGCGACACAGGCTGCGCGTATCAGCAATCTGTTTGGCGATTCGACCACGGGGCTGAGCGCGTCCATGCAGAAGTTCGTGAATTCGCTGCAGGCCGTGGCGGATTCGCCGAACTCCATCGCGGCACGCCAGACGATGCTGAGCGAAGCGCAGACGCTGGTCGATCGCTTGAAGAGCTACGACTCCAGCCTGCGCAGCCTCGACAGCCAGGTGAATGCTTCTATTTCCACCGAAGCCGACACCATCAGCTCGCTGGCCCGCGGCATCGCCGAGTTGAACAAACAGATCGCCAGCGGCTACGCGCAGACCGGCCAGGCGCCGAACGACCTGCTCGATCAGCGCGACCGCTTGATCGACGAGCTGTCGACGCACGTGAACGTCAATGTCACCAAGACCGACGACAATCAGCTGAACGTGTTTATCGGCAACGGGCAGCCGCTGGTGGTGGGTGACGAGCCGGCGCGCGTGGTCGCGACCAGCGATCCATACGATCCGACTCGCAAGCGCCTCGCCGTGCAGTCGAGCGTGGGCACCATCGATATCACTGGGTCGATTGCCGGCGGTACGTTGGGCGGCTTGCTGAGTTTCCGCACTGAAATGCTCGATCCCGCGCGCAACACCATCGGCCGCATGAGTGTCGCGCTGGCGGATGTGATGAACGAGCAGCACCGCGCCGGTATGGATCTGAACGGCGACATGGGCGGCGACTTCTTCTCGGTCGGCGGCGTCGACGTGCGTGCTCACGCGAACAATACCGGCACGGCTGGCGCTACTGTCACTCGCACGGACACCGGTGCACTGACGAACAGCGATTACATTCTTACTAACACTGCCGGCGGCTGGACCGTGCGTCGCAGTGATGGCACGGCTGCCACGATGACGGGCACGGGCACGGCCGGCGATCCGTTCCTGGTCGATGGCTTGTCCATCGTGATCAGCGGCACGGCGAACGTCGGCGACAGTTTGCAAATCAAACCGACCTCGGGCGCGGTGAGCCCGATGCAGGTGTTGATCAACGATCCTGCGGAAATCGCAGCTGCCGCGCCGATCGTCGCGCAGCCCACGGCGGGCAATCGGGGCAATGCCACCATCAGTGCGGGCGAGGTGTTGAATCCCACCAACCCGGCGCTGCGCACGGCGGCGACGATTACATTCACCAGCGCGACGACGTATCAGATCAGCGGCGATCCGACCGTGTACACGTACACGCCCGGCGCCGACATCGACGCCAATGGCTGGCGCGTGGAGATCAACGGCACGCCGGCGGCGGGGGACTCATTTACTGTCCGCGACAATAGCACTGGCACGGGCGATAACCGCAACGCGCTGCTGCTCGCCGGCCTCATGTCCGAGCCGGTCTTGAACAACGGCACGACGTCGTTGTCTTCCGCGATCGGTCAGTTCGTCGGTGACGTCGGCGTCAAGACCAACCAGGCGCAGGTGACAGCCGCCGCGCAGAAGGTGGTCGCGGAAGAGGCGGAGGGCGCCATGCAGGCGGTGTCCGGCGTGAACCTCGACGAGGAAGCCGCCAACCTGTTGCGGTTCCAGCAGGCCTACATGGCCATCTCGCAAATGATCCGGGTCGCGGACAGTTGTTTCCAGTCCGTGCTCCAAGCCACTGGCGGGTAATCGAACATGCGTATTTCGACGCTCGGGTTTTCGATGGGCGCCATCAGCGCCATGATGACGCAGCAGTCCGCGCTCGCGAAGCTGCAGAACCAGGTCGCGCTCGGCCAGCGTGTCTCCACGCCTGCCGACGATCCCATCGCCTTCGTGCACATCCAGGAGCTGCAGCGCGCGCAGTCCGAGTCCGAGCAGTTCGCGAAGAACAGCACGCTCGCGAAGAACCGTTTGAGCCTCGAAGAGCAGGCATTCGTCGACACCACCAATGTGATGTCGCGCGTGCGCGACCTGATAGTCCAGGCGGGCAACACGGCGACCCTGAGCGATGTCGATCGTGAGTCGATCGCGACCGAGCTTGCGGCGCGCCTGGACGAGCTGCAGGCCATCGCCAATCGCCAGGACGGCAACGGCGAATATTTGTTTTCGGGGTATTCGACCAGGACCGAGCCGTTCTCGGGCGGCGATGGCACGCCCATCAGCTATGTCGGCGATCAGGGCGCGCGGCAGTTGCAGATCTCATCCACTCAGCGCGTCGCCGATAGTCACAACGGCTTCGAAGTGTTCGTGGACATTCCACAAGGCAACGGCATCTTCGACACCGGCGTCAACATGAGCAACACCGGCTCGGGCATGATCGACATCGGCTCGGTGGTGGATCGTCCCAGCTGGGTGCCGGATGACTACACCATCACCTTCACGTCGCCGACCGCTTATGAAATCACCGACGGCGCGACGCCCGCCAACGTGGTGCAGACCGGCACGTATACGTCCGGCGCTGCGATCACATTCAATGGCGTGAGCGTCACCATCACCGGCGTGCCGGCGACGGGCGATACGTTCGAAGTGAATCAGAGCCGTAACGAAAGTATCTTCGACACCATCGGCGCGGTGGTCGATCTGCTCAACATGCCGGCCGGCGACTCCACGGCGAACGCCAAGCTCACTTCGACGCTGCGCGGCTCGCTGCAGCAGATGGATCAAGCCACCGATCATTTCCTCGGCGTTCGGGCGCAGGTCGGCGTGCGGCTCGCGACCATCGATTCCGTCGATTCTTCTCGCGAAGCCATGGACATCGATCTGAAGAGCACGTTGTCCGATCTACGCGATCTCGACTATGCCGAGGCCATCGCCCAGATGAATCAGCAACTGGTCGGCCTGCAGGCCGCGCAGATGTCCTACAGCAAGATCTCCAATCTGTCCTTGTTCAATTACCTGCGTTGATGCACAGGGCGGCCGGGACGTAGGGTTTTTAACCTTGCGCACGCCGCTGTAAACATCTGTCCGTGACCCAGTCCTCACTTTGCATCGATCTGGTAACACCCACTCAAGTTCCTTCAGAGCGCACCGATAAAGGACTCGAACAGCAGTCCGGCGCACATCACGCCGTCAGTGCTGAGATGCAAAGCCGACGGACAAGGGTTCAGCGGCAAGGTAATCACCAGGAGTTAGTTTCATGGCACTTGTAATCAACACGAACGTGATGTCGCTGAACGCTCAGCGTAACCTGTCGACATCCGCCAACCAGTTGGCGACCTCCCTGCAGCGTCTGTCTTCCGGTCTGCGCATCAACAGCGCGAAGGACGACGCCGCCGGTCTCGCCATCTCCGACCGCCTGACCTCGCAGATCAACGGCCTCACGGTCGCTGCTCGTAACGCGAACGACGGTATCTCTCTCGCCCAGACGGCCGAAGGCGACCTCGCCCAGATCGGCAACAACCTGCAGCGTATGCGCGAGCTCGCCGTGCAGTCCGCCAACGCGTCGAACAGCGCTTCTGACCGCGCTGCGTTGAACGCCGAAGTGCAGCAGCTCGCCGAGGAAATCGACCGCGTCGCTCAGGCTTCTGCCTTCAACGGCGTGAAGCTGCTCGACGGTTCGTTCCAGGCCCAGACCTTCCAGGTCGGCGCCAACGCGACCGCGACCGACCAGATCACGGTTTCTTCGATCGCCAACGCGCGTTCGAGCGCGCTCGGTGCGTTCAACGGTTTCCAGGCCAACAACCAGGCGCTCACCACCGGCGGCACCTTCTCGGTCGATACCGGCGCCGGCGCAGTGACGGTTGCTGGCGGCGCCACGCTGTCGGATACGAAAGCGCTGGTCAACGCGATCAACTCGCAGGGCATCCAGGGCTTGACGGCGCATGCCGACGCCACGACTGCCACGGGCACGCTGGGCGCCGCCGCTACGGCGAGCGGTAACTCGACGCTGACCATCAACGGCATTCAGATCACGATCGCCGGCTCGGCCAGCTCCGCTTCGAACGTTGCCAACGCGGTGACTGCGATCAACGCGCAGTCTGCTGCTACGGGCGTGACCGCTGTGGACACGGGTGCGGGCCTCGAGCTGACGGCTGCCGACGGTCGTAACATCTCGGTCGCTGGCTTCGCCGCTGGCGGCGCCACGGGCGCTACCCTGGCCACCTACGGCCTGGGTGGTTTGACCACCCACACCGCGACGTTCGACGTGACCTACGTCGCTCCGAACGATGTTACGTCGATCACCTTCGGCGGTTCGGCGGTGACTGGCCTTGGCACTGCTGCGAACACGATCGCGCAGACCGGCACGGCCATCAGCGCCATCGACGTGACGACTTCTGACAATGCGCGTAACGCGCTTGCCTCGATCGACGCCGCGCTGAGCCAGATCAGCGGCGCGCGCGCAACGCTCGGTGCGACTCAGAACCGCTTCTCGTCGGTCGTTGCCTCGCTGCAGACCACTGCTGAGAACTTGACTGCTTCGCGCAGCCGAATTCAGGACGCGGACTTCGCGGCTGAAACGGCCGCCATGACCAAGGCCCAGATCCTGCAGCAGGCGGGTACGGCGATGGTCGCGCAGGCGAACTCGGCTCCGCAGAACGTGCTCTCGCTGCTCCGCGGCTAATGAGCACTCGATGGAGTGAATGATGAGCAGGCTTGACGCAAGTCAGGTCGAAGCGGGCGGGGAGATCGCAAGATCTCCCCGCTCGCCGTCATTTCCGCAGCCGACCGCGGCTGCCGAAGCGACGCACGCTAACAAGTAACGCAACGAAGGAACGAACATGACAGGCGTGGTAGGCGGCTCTTCGATCGACGTGAACAGTCTGGTGTCCCAGCTGGTGGCGGCCGAGCGCAAACCGCTGGACGATCAGCTGGCGCGTGCTGTTTCCAAGAATACTCTGCAGATTTCCGCGACCAGCGCCTTGCTCGGCGCGCTGTCCTCGTTCCAGTCTGCGTTGAACGGTCTGAAAACCACCAACGTGTTCAGCGGCCGCTCCACGACGAGCGGCAATGAAGACATCGTGACCGCGACCGCCTCGGCCAATGCCGCGCCGGGCAGCTACGACGTGGAAGTCGAGCGCCTCGCGACCGCGCAACAGATTTCATCGACGGGGTTCGCCGGCGGCGCGACCACGGTGGTCGGCTCGGGCACGCTGACGATCTCGCTGGGCGGCGCCAGTTTCAGCATCGGTGTCGCCGACCCGGCCAACACGCTCGCCGACATTCGCAATGCCATCAATTCGTCCAGCAGCAATCCGGGCGTCAGCGCCTCGATCATCAATGCCGCCGATGGCGCGCACCTGGTGCTCACGTCGACGAAGACGGGCGCTGCCAACGCGATTCAAGTGACGCAGACGGGCACGCTCTCGGCGCTCGAGTACACGCCCACCAATCAGGCGAATTACACCCAGCTGCGCCCGGCGCAGGACGCGTTGGTGAATATCGCCGGTTATCCGACGACCAGCGCGACCAACACCATCACGGGCGCGATCGACGGAGTGACGTTGAACCTTGAGTCGGCCGCCGACAACACGACCGTCAGTGTCACCGTGGGCTACGACGAGACCGCGGCGAAGGACAAGATCAAATCCTTCGTGACCGCTTACAACTCACTGCGCAGCATGATGACGCGCCTCGGCGGCTATGACTCCGCGAGCGGGACCGCAGGACCGATGTTGGGGGATTCGATTTTGTCCGGCATCGATGCGGAGATCCGGCGCACGTTGTCGACGCCGGTGGGCGAGGCTGGCGCGAGTGTGCAAACGCTCGCGTCCATCGGCATCACGTCTTCGGCGAAGGACGGCACGCTCACCATCGACGACGCCAAGCTGGATGCCGCGCTGGACAGCAACTTCGACGGCGTGGCGCGCCTGTTCGGCTCGCCCGAAACGGGTGTGGCCGCGAAATTGTACGGTCAGATCGAAGCTCGTCTTGCCGACGGCGCCGCCATCGATACGCGCAACAAGAGCCTGCAGGCAGAGCAGAAAGCGCTGACGAAGAAGAAGGACGATATCGACGTCCGCATGTCGATCGTGCAGCAGACGTATCTGAAACAGTTCACCCGGCTGGACACGCTGCTCTCGAGCCTGTCGGCCACGTCCGCGTACCTGACTCAGCAGATCGATTCGCTGCCGAGCTGGTCGTCTGACTAAACCGGGCCTAAGGCTGTGGTCACGGGCACTCAAGTAACCCTCGCCAGCGCCGTTATCCCCTCCAAGCATCGATGGAGCGCTTGAAACATGCTGGGTTACGCAAAGTCTTCGAATCTCGCCGCCTATCAGAGCGCAGCCGCGCATGGTGGCGTGGCGGCTTCGGACCCGCATCGCTTGATCGTGATGTTGCTGGATGGCGCGCTGGAGCGCATTGCCACGGCCCGCGGCTGCATGCAGCGGAACGAGACCTCCGAAAAGGCCCGCCTCATCAATCGCGCCGTGTCCATTGTCGGTGAGCTGCGCAACAGTCTCGATCTGCGCAATGGCGGACAGATCGCCGCCAACCTCGCCGAGCTGTACGATTACATGTGCCGCCGCCTGCTGCTCGCCACCACCGAGAACAAAGTCGAGATGCTCGACGAAGTCAGCTCGCTGTTGCACGAGATCCGCAGCGCCTGGATCGCGATCGCTCCGGAGGGACGTAACAGATGAGCTCCATCATTGCCGATGGCGTCCTGGCCGCCACTCATAAGCTCGTCCAGCAGGCCATGACCGGCCAGTGGCAGGACGTGCCGAAGACGGTGCAGGAGCGCCGCGAGTTGCTCAACAATCTGTCGGCGTCCGCGTCAGCTCAGGACCGCCAGTGGCTGGGCGCGCTCCAGCAGGCGATGGCCGAATCGGACGCAGCGGTCGCCAAGATCGCCCCCGCTAACGTTACGCTCAACTTGAATCCGGCATCACATGGACCGGTTGCGGCTGCGGCCGACACGCCCAGCTCGGCCGCGGTGGACAGCATGATGGAGCTGCTCCGACAGAGCAGATAGCTGCTATGTATGAAGGACTAGACACGGTCATTCTGTACGAAGAGCTGGCCTACGAAGACGTGTTGCCGGCGGCATGGAGGCCGTTGCCCGAACCTTTCGATCCCGCGATGGTCGGGAGCTTCGCCGATCGCAACCTGCGCGTGCTGCAGGCGGTGGCCGCGCTCGACGAGCACGGGCAGATCGAGAAGCCCGACGAGAACGCACCCCACGCCGCGGATATCCTGCGGCTGGAAATGAAAATGAACCTGTTGCTGGACATGGTCGGCGCGCTGCTGATCGCCAGCCGTCCGCGTCCCAAGCCGGTCGCAGTCCGCTTTAACGCCTTGGGCGGAGTGTTCCAGGGCAATGCGCCTTTTCCGCCGCTCGGCAATCAGGGTGTGTTCGAAGTGTTCCTGCGCGATTGCGTAGCCGAGCCATTGCGCCTGTTCGGTCGCATCGCTTCGGTAAGCCCTGACGGTAAGGTCAAGGTGCGCTTCGTGCCTCCCGGCGAGCACATCTCCGATCTGCTCGAGAAGCTCGCCTTCCGCAAACACCGCCGTCAGGTCGCGGGCGTGCGGCAACCGAAAAAGTAAAACCCGCCTGCCTCGACTCGTTGAGTTCGCAAGAGCCTCGAACGCGGTCGATGTGACGTAAGTCGCACGCGTTTTGCGCGAGTCAAAATTGCTCGCTTCGTCGATGCTGCGTCAGCGCGATAAAAGTGCGCGCAAGTGCACATTTTTTTGCGGTCGCCACCATGGTCTACTCAGCGGATCCCTGAGCGCACCGCCAAATTTCTGGCAGCAGTTCACGCACGTGAGGCGTTCAGGGAGAGCCTGATACGAGGCATTCATGACTGTGCACAGAATGCCTCCAGGCATCCCAGAGACTCGGCTTCGGCGCGAGGCGCAGTTAATGAATTTGAACGACACCCAGGCAAGAAGCCTGACCATCCAGCAAGCCGTCGTGTACGACAGCGATCCTGGACGGGCAGAAAAAGTCGCGGAAGTTTTACGTGAACTGAGTCTCGAACCGCTGTTGATCGATCATTGCGCACTGATGCGCGCCGTGATTCAAACGCCGAACAATCCTCCCGCGCTGCTGGTCGGCGACGTGGCGGATTGTGACTGGGTCGAGCTCGGCGCCGCGTTACGCGAACAGCTGAGCGACATCCCGGTCGTGGCTTACGGATCGTCGGCGGTCGCTGATCAATTGATCGCCGCGGTCGGCCCGCGTGTGCGCCGTCTCACATTTCCGTTCAAGCAGTCGGTGCTGGGCACGGCTTTACGTATTCCTGCCCAAGCGGCACAGGCCGAGATCGGCGAGGTTGCCATGCCAACGGGCGCCTCGGCCGCCATTCGCGATGTGACGCGCCTCATTCGCCAGGTGGCCGCTCACGATTCGAGCGTGCTGATCCTGGGCGAGTCGGGCACCGGTAAGGAGCTCGCGGCTCGCGCCGTCCACGAGGCGAGCCCTCGTCGGCAGCGACCGTTCGTCGCCATCAACTGCGGCGCCATCCCCGCGGAGTTGCTGGAGAGCGAACTGTTCGGCCACGAGAAGGGCTCCTTCACCGGGGCCATCGCGGCTCGCAAGGGTCGCTTCGAGATCGCCGAGGGCGGCACGCTGTTCCTCGACGAGATTGGCGACATGAGTCTGCCCATGCAAGTGAAGCTGCTGCGCGTCCTGCAGGAGCGGGTGTTCGAACGTGTCGGAAATCACACTCCGATCCGTTGCAACGTCCGCATCATCGCAGCCACTCACCGCAACCTCGAGCAAGCCATCGCCAAAGGCAACTTCCGCGAGGACCTGTTCTATCGGTTGAACGTGTTTCCCATTGAAATGCCGTCGCTCCGGACTCGCATCGACGACCTGCCGATGCTGGTGCGCGACTTCTCCGATCGCAATGTCGCCGAAGGCCGCAGCCGCGTGGAGCTGAGTCCCCGCGCACTGAAGGTGCTGAGCCACTATTCGTGGCCCGGCAACGTGCGCGAGCTCGGCAACCTGATCGAGCGTCTGTCCATCCTGTGCCCGAACCGGCTGGTGGACGTGGCGGATCTGCCGTTGAAGTATCGCCCGGCCGACCTGCTGGCCGAGTTGGACTTGAATGGCCAGCTGGAGGCGCCGGTCGAGACGCTCGAAGCGGAGTTGGAAGCTGCGGAAGAGGCGATCGACGAAGAGCGCGAGGTGATGTCCATGCTCGCGCCGAGCGAGCTCACCGACGCGGTCGTGCAGTTGCCGCCTGATGGCATCGACCTGCGCGATCACCTCTTCACTATCGAGCGGAATCTCATCCAGCAGGCGCTCAGCCGCGCAGGCGGCACCGTTGCTCACGCCGCGCGCCTGTTGAAACTGAGACGTACGACACTTGTGGAAAAGCTGCGCAAGTTCCACATGCTCAACGAAGCCGCCGCGTCGGAACTTTGACGGACGCGGCCCGCGCCCCGATCCCACTGCGGGGCGCAGATGAGCTCAACCCGAGCCCGATGATCGCGATTGCCGCGGCAAACCCTTGCCGGTGTGATGGGTTCCACAGGATTCACTGGCAAACCCAACCGGTTGCGGCACTGGAACAAAACTTGCTCCCTCTATAGCGGCAAACAGAGATCCGCAGGAATGAGCGCAGTGTCACAAATAGATTTCGACGACCACAGCATCGAGGCAGAGGCCAGCGATGCCGCCGCGATGGCGGAGCAGCGCGCGCCGCTCTCGGCCTCCGATGACATGGTCGCGATCGCCGATACGTCGCGACGTCTTGCCGATCTCGCACGTCGCGTCGCTGCCAGCGATTGCACGGTGCTGATCTCTGGCGAGTCGGGCACGGGCAAGGAAGTGCTGGCGCGCTTCATTCATCGTCATTCGCCTCGCGCCAATCGCGCCTTCGTGGCGGTGAACTGCGCGGCGATCCCGGAAAACATGCTCGAAGCCATTCTGTTCGGCTACGAGAAAGGCTCCTTCACTGGCGCGCACGCCAGTCACGCCGGCAAGTTCGAGCAGGCGCAGGGCGGCACGTTATTGCTGGACGAAGTGACCGAGATGCCGCTGGGTCTGCAAGCCAAGCTGCTGCGCGTTCTGCAGGAACGCGAAGTGGAGCGGCTGGGCGGTCGTTCGTCCATTTCGTTGGATGTGCGCGTGCTCGCGACCACGAACCGCAATTTGCGCGCTGAAGTGAACGCAGGTCGGTTCCGTGAAGACCTTTACTATCGTTTGAACGTGTTTCCTTTGCAGACCTCGCCGCTGCGCGAGCGCCGCGATGACGTGTTGCCGCTCGCGATGCGTTTGCTGACTGCTCGCTGCCGCGCTGGCGAGCGCATCCCGGCGCTCAGCGCCGATGCCGCTCATATGTTGTTGCTGTATCCGTGGCCGGGCAACGTGCGCGAGCTCGACAACGTCATGCAGCGTGCGCTGATTCTTGCCAACGGCGCGGTGATTCAACCCGAGCACATTCATCTCGAGATCGAAGGTCTGGATGCGCTGCCGGCGGCGTTGGCGGCTGCGAGTCAGACCGTGCGTGATTTCGTGAGCGCACCCCAGCGTCCGATCTCTATTGACAGCGTGCGTAAGAACGTCGCGGCGGAGGGCGGTCTGTCCGACTCGCTGTCGAGCGCCGAGCGCGATTTGATTCTGGAAGCGCTGCGTTCGGATGGCGGCAATCGCCAGGCCGCCGCGAAGCGCCTCGGCATCAGCCCGCGCACCTTGCGTTACAAGTTACAGCGCCTGCGTGAAGCGGGCTTCGTGGTTCCGGCCGCTTGAGGTAAGCACTCATGTCTTCGTTACAGATCGACGCCGTGCTTTCGCAGATCCGCGCCATGCAGTCGCAGATCAAGGGCGTCGGCGCTCCGCAGAACGACGTCGCCAAAGTGGCCGGCGTGGAAGGCGCCGTGCAGGCGCCGACCAACTCCTTCGCCAATGTTTTGAAACAAGGCCTGGATTCGGTCAGCCAGCAGCAGGCGCGCGCTTCGGATCTGGCCACCAAGTTCGAGCAGGGCGTGCCCGGCGTCGAGCTGTCGCAAGTGATGTTGGAAATGCAGAAGGCCAGTGTGTCGTTCCGCGCGGTCGCCGAAGTACGCAATCGCTTCGTGAACGCGTACCAAGAGATTATGAATATGCCGATCTGATTCGGCAGTCATCCATGAGTAACGATCGGTTTGGATTACGGAATAAGCATCGCGATGGGTTCGTTCGGAGTGAAGCATGAGCGCTGAAGCATCTGCATTGCCGTTGCCGTCCAACGGGCAGCAGCCGGCTGCTTCGCAGCCGCCGGCGCAGGCTCAGTCGCAGCCACAGCGCCCGACGCTCATTCCGCCGGGCTTGAAGCCGCTGGCGACGCTGATCGGCATCGCGGCCGCGGTGGCCGCCGGTGTGGGCATCGTGTTGTGGTCCAAAGAGCCGACCTACAGCCTGTTGTACGGCAACC
>NZ_DASWTF010000046.1:0-3244 GCF_036402275.1 Steroidobacter sp.
CTCGGAGACGGCCGGCATGCTGTTGTTCAACGTGCATCACATTGCCTCGGACGGCCGGTCGGGAGACATTCTGGTCGAGGAGTTCATCACTCAGTACGAAGCGATCAGGACCGGTCGCGCCGATCCGTTGCCGCCGTTGACGATCCGCTATGCCGACTATGCGCACTGGCAACGAAATTGGCTGACGGGAGCCGTGCTGGAGCGACAACTCGGTTACTGGGAGCGCCAGCTGCTCGATCTGCCGCCGGTGCATAGCCTGCCATTGTCCCGCCCGCGTCCGGCGCAGGCGAGCTTCAAGGGAGCGCGCCACCCGTTCCATATCGACGCGGCCACTCACCAGGCGCTGAAGCGACTGGCGCAAGAACGGCAGGCCACCTTGTTCATGGTGTTGCATGCCGCCGTGAGCATTCTGTTATCCCGGCACAGCAACAGCACCGACATCGTCATCGGCACGCCGGTGGCGAATCGTATGCAGAAGGAGCTCGAAGACATCATCGGGTTCTTCGTCAACACGCTGGTATTGCGCGCCGACTGTGCGGGCAATCCACGCTTCACCGACTACCTGGAGCGCATCAAGGCCGTCAACCTGGAGGCGCAGAGCAATCAGGACGTGCCATTCGAATATCTGGTGGAACGTCTGAAGCCGGAGCGAAGCACGCAATACAGCCCTTTGTTCCAGGTGCTATTCGCCATGGGGGTGAGTGGCGGAGAAAAAGGCGGCTCGATCGAACTGCCCGACGTCCGGTTCACTCCGGTCATGGCCGCGGAAGTCGGCGCCAAGTACGAATTGCTGTTCGACGCCCGAGAAATGGCGGACGGGATCGCGTTCCACATCGACTACAACACTGACTTGTTCGATTCCGCCAGCGTCGTTCGGATGGCGCAACATCTGGGCATTCTGCTCGACGGCATCGTGGCCGATCCGCAGACGCCGATTCACGCGCTGCCTCTTTTGAGTGAGGACGAGCAGCACTATCTGCTGCACACACTGAACGCGACCCAGGCGGCGTATCCGCAAGACAAGTGCATCCACGAGTTGTTCGAATCGCAGGTCGAGAAGACACCGAACAGTACCGCGGTGGTGTACGAAGGCGAGCAGTTAACGTATGCCGAGTTGAACGATCGGGCCAATCGACTCGCGCATTACTTGCGCGAGCAAGGGGTTCAGGCAGACACGCTGGTGGGATTGTGTGTCGAGCGCGGCCTCGAGATGATGGTGAGTCTGCTGGGTGTTTTGAAGACCGGCGGCGCTTACGTGCCGCTCGATTCAGGGTATCCGCGCGAACGCCTGGCCTACATGATCGAAGACAGCGGCGTGGAATTGCTGCTGACGCAGCGGACGCTGCAGGAGAAGGTCGGGCAATTGGCCGGCCGGCACAGTCGCCTGCGCATCGTGAGTTTGGATGGCAGCGAGCTGCAGTCGACATTGCAGCGTTGTCCCGCGAGCAATCCGTACCGCTCGCCGCATCAGTCATCACGCAACCTGGCGTATGTGATTTATACCTCGGGCTCGACGGGGCAGCCCAAAGGCGTGATGGTGGAACATCGTGGCGTAGCCAATCTGGCAATGTGCCAGCGGGCTATGTTCGGCGCCACCGAGCGAAGCCGCGTACTGTGCTTCGCGTCGTTGAGCTTCGATGCGGCGATTTTTGAATGGTTAATGGCCGCATTCGCCGGCGCGGTTGCATACGTTTGCTCGGAACGACAAAAACAAAATCCCGCGGCGTTGGAATCCTTCCTGATCGCCCATCGTATTACCCATGCAACGTTGCCGCCAGCGGTGTTGCTGCATCTGAATAGCGAGCGGAACTATTCGCTGGAAACACTGATTCTGGCGGGAGAAGCCTGTACCGAACAGCTGGTTCAGCCCTGGCTGGAACGATACAAAGTATTCAATGCGTACGGGCCGACAGAGAGCACGGTATGGTCGAGCACCGCGGCCTTGCAGCGGCATCAGCAGATCACGATCGGTCGGCCGATCGCCAACACGCAGTTCTATGTGTTGGATGGTTATCTCAATCCGGTGCCGCAAGGTGTACCGGGTGAGTTACACATTGGCGGCGTAGGGCTGGCGCGGGGTTATCTGCATCGCCCGGAGCTGACCGAAGAACGTTTCATCGACCATCCGTTCCAAGATCGGAGCGATTCAGTCGGCAGCGCGCGCCTGTACAAGACGGGCGACCTGGTGCGTTATGTGCCGAATGGCGACCTGGAATATCTCGGTCGCATCGACGATCAGGTGAAAATCCGCGGATTCCGTATCGAGCTCGGCGAGATCGAAGCCCGGCTTGCGCAGCATCCCGCTGTGAAAGAGACGGTGGTACTGGCCAGACAGGACGGCCCAGACGGCGCGGCCGGCAAGCGGCTGGTGGCGTATTACACCTCTGAAGAAGTAGAGCTAACAGCGGAAGCGCTGCGTGCACACGTGTTGGAGGTGCTGCCCGATTACATGGCGCCGGCGGCGTACGTACAGCTGGACAAGCTTCCTCTCACGCGCAACGGCAAGATCGATAAGAAGGCCTTGCCGGCACCAGAGGCAAGCCTGGTTGCGATTGAATATGTGGCTCCGCAGACGTCGACGGAGGAGCAACTGATCGAGATCTGTGCACAGCTGTTGCAGCTGAAGCCGGAAGAAATCAGCACCACGGCCAATTTCTTCGCACTGGGCGGACATTCGCTGCTGGTCGTACAACTGTTGTCGGCCGTGCAGAAGGCGGGCATGGCGGCAGACGCGCAGATGATTTTTTCCGCTCCTAGTTTGCGGGCATTGGCGGCTGCCTTGGATGAAGGCGCATCCGCGGAGCACAGTTCGTTCAGCGCGCCGGCCAATCTGATTCCACCGGCCTGCGATCGCATCGAGCCGCGCATGCTGCCGCTGGTCAGTTTGAGCGAGCAAGAGATTGAGCGGATCGTCGCCACGGTCCCGGGCGGTGCGAGGAACGTCCAAGACATTTATCCCCTGGCGCCGCTCCAGGAAGGCATTCTGTTCTCGCACCTGATGCATCGGAACAACGATCCGTACATTTTGCGGGCCCTGTTCGCCGTGTCGGATCAGACGCAGTTCGAGGCGCTCATGGGCGCCCTGCAACGCGTGGTCGACCGTCACGATGTGCTGAGAACGGCGGTGGTGTCGGAGAATATCTCCACGCCCGTGCAGGTGGTGTACCGCCATGCCGATCTGGCGGTCGAGGCGCTTGCGTTGGATCCAACGCAGGATGCGATGAGTCAGATGAAGGCGCGGTTC
>NZ_DASWTF010000047.1:0-73473 GCF_036402275.1 Steroidobacter sp.
TCGCAGCGCGAACTGCTTGAAGGCCGAGAACATCCACTACATCGGCGACCTGGTGCAGCGGACCGAAGTGGAGCTGCTGCGCACGCCGAACCTCGGCAAGAAGTCGCTCACCGAGATCAAGGAAGTGCTCGAGAGCCATGGCCTGTCGCTGGGCATGCGTCTGGACAACTGGCCGCCGGTCAGCCTGAAGCGCGACGACGAACGCGATGTGATCTGACGAGTATCTGAGATGAGTAATCCGGGGTCTCGAAGAGACCCCGGTTTCTGTTTGAAGGACTTAGAAAAATGCGTCACCAACTTTCTGGCCGGCAGCTTAGCCGCAACGCCCCGCATCGCCAGGCGATGCTGCGTAACATGGCAGCCTCGCTGCTCCGTCACGAGACCATCCGCACCACCGTGCCGAAGGCGAAGGAATTGCGTCGTGTCGTCGAGCCGTTGATCACGCTCGGCAAGGACGACAGCGATGCCAACCGCCGCCGTGCTTTCTCTCAGCTGCGCGACGCCGAAGTGGTCGTGAAGCTGTTCGAGACGCTCGGCCCTCGCTTCAAGGCGCGTCCGGGTGGCTACACCCGCATCCTGCGCATGGACCCGCGTCCGGGCGACGCCGCGCCGATGGCGCTGATGCAGCTGCTCGATCAGCCGGCTCCGGCCGCTGAAGAAGCCGCTCCTGCCGCCGAGGGCGAAGAAGCCGCGCCGAAGAAGAAGGGCGCTTCCAAGAAGAAGTCCGCGGGCTCGAAGCGCGTGAGCAAGAAGGCCGTGAAGACCGAGGCGGAAAAGGCCGATAAGAAGGCCAAGGCCGAGAGCAAGGCCGCCGCCAAGGCCAAGAAGGTCGAAGCTGCCGCCGCCAAGAAGAGCGCCAAGAAGACTGCCACGCCGAAGAAGAAGGCTGGCGGCGCCAAGAAGAAGGCTGCTGCGAAGAAGTGATTCGAGCGCGCCGTTCGCGGCGCGCTGCCGATACCAAAGGCCCTCTCGAAAGAGAGGGCCTTTTTATTTGGTCCCCTCATTTAGCGGTTGGTGCCGCACCCAGCGATAACTGTCTGGCGAGCCCTCGATCACTTCGTCCTTGCTGCGTAGAAACGCCTGCAAGTGCGGGCTGCCGACGTGAGCATCCAGATCGGCCGCCGAACGCCACTGTTCGAGCAGCATCCAGAGCGCCGGATCTTCGGTCGATCGGAACAGCTCGTAGGAGATGCAGCCGGGTTCCGCGACGGTGGGTGCGATCAGCGCTGCCATTCGCCGGCCAAGCTCTTCTTCCTGCCCTGGTCTGGCGCGCACGATTCCAATGGCAGTGAGGCTGATATCGGTCAAGCGACGTCCCCGATCAGCGCTGTTCGGCGAACAGCGCTTGCAGCCCGATGAACGGCGTCAAAGTAAGGATCTCCACGTCCAGCAGTCCGGCCGCGACCATGGGCAACTGACGCACCAGAGCGTCGGCCTGCGCTCGATCTGGCGCTTCGATATTGAGCACCGCGCCGCGGCCGGAGCCCGAAAAGAAATGAATTGCCCGCACCGAATCGGCGACCAGCAGTTCCCAGACCTTGGCGACTTCGGCGTGGCGCAGCTTCGCCTGGTCTTCTTCGGTGGCGGTGGGTTTCAGTTTGAGAATCGCAATGTGTTGCATGCGGAGCTCCTGGATTGTCACATGCGCGTGTAGATGGACCGGTCGATCAGCTGCTCGCCGCGTCCGGGCGGGGTGAAATACAGCTCGATGACGTGCCGGTCGTCGTTCTGAATATCGATGGCCGTGCGCATGGGAATTTCCTTGCCGGCGAACTGCTCGCCCAACAACCCTTGATCGGTGAACGCGCCGTCGAGATCGAGGCGTGCGGCGGGTTTGTCCAGTCGCGAGCTTCGATACAACATCATGTTCGAGTTGAGCGCGTCGAACGTGACCCACTCGTAACGGCTGTCGATGTTGCTGAAGCCCAGAATTCCGAGCCGATAGTAAGGCGAGCCTGCCAGCGCGCCCTGCGTCACGTCGTGCAGATGCCGACCGCCGGCAAACCAGAAGCGTTGCGCCACCATGCCGCTGGATTTCGCGGGAGCTTGCGGCGAGCCGATGGCGATATAAATCTCTTTATCGACCAGCCATTCGCCCTGCAGCGATCGAACCGCGGCGTGAAATGGGCCCGGTAAGCCTCGACGTACGAACGCGGGCATTCCTGCGGCGGCCCGTTGTTTGTCGGCGGGCTGAATGTCGGCGGCATGGGCGCCGGTGCTCGCTAGGGCCGTGGCGCCGGCCATCAAGGTCAGAAAATCTCGTCTGTCCGTCATAAAAAAACTCCCGTCGCAGGCCCACGATTGTTCCTCGCGTAAGCAGTCGGGTCGCGCACGTTCGGTTATTCGGCCCGAGCATTGACGGATTGTGCTCGTCAGCCGCTAGACTCGGCGCATGACCTCTGTCGCCCCCGAGACCTCTGCAGCGTCATTGCTGGTCGATGCCGTCGAGATCGCGCACCTGATGGCGGGACCTTGCGAGCCGCCGCCGACGGACACTTATCGGCTGTCGATGAACACCGGCCCGGCCGCATGGGGCACGTGTAGTAATCCCGAGCGCGGACGGCGTTATCTTCGCAGTCCAGGCGGCATCAACTTCGCGCCGGCCGGTGCGGCCATTGGCTGGACGCTGCATTCGCCGTTGAGCATGTTGAAGCTGGCCGTGCCTCACCGATTGATGCGACGAGCGGCGCAAGACCTGGATCTCGACTACCGGTCGCTGGATTTTCGGATCGCGATCCAGGAACGCGATACGCAGATCGAATGGCTCGCAAGATCGCTGCACGCGGAAGCGATCGCGGGTGAACCCAATGGCCTGTTGTTTCGGGAAACCGTCGGGCTCGCGTTATCGATCGTGCTGCTGCGAAAGTTCGGCGCGTCGGCGCACAACAGCCGGATCGAGAACGGACGTTTCGCGCCGGCGCAGCTGAAACGAATCGTCGATTACGTGGAGAGCAACCTCGGTCGTGAGGATCTGTCCCTGGCTCAACTCGCCGCTGTCGCGGGAACCAGCGTCTCCAGCTTCAAGATCCTGTTCAAACGCTCGGTGGGGCTGCCGGCTCATCGTTTCGTGATCGAACGTCGCGTGGAACGCGCGGCAGCTTTGCTGAGCCTCGGTCGACGCATCAGCGAAGTAGCGGCGGAAACGGGCTTCGCCCACGCCACTCACCTGGCGCGCTGGACACGTCGCCTACGTGGATTGAGTCCCAGCGATTTACAGCGACGCAGCGCCGCTCAGTGAGTCTGGTCGGGCGGAGCGAGGCCTTTGGTGTACAGCACCTTGCCTTCCGGCGTGACTAGCACGGCGTCGATGTCGTCGAGCCGGTTGTATATTTCAATGGCTTTTTCCGGACCGAGCACGAAGGCTGTCTTCGACAACCCGTCCGTGCGCGTTGCCGTCGGTCCAATAATTGTCGCGCTTCTGACCTTGCTCGCCGAGTGACCCGTCTTGGGGTCGATGATGTGGTGATAGCGGACGCCGTTCTCGTCGAAGTAACGTTCGTAATCTCCCGAGGTTGAGAGCGCTGCGTCTTCGAGAGGAATACGCGCGATCACTTCGTCCTTGCGATCGGGATGACGAATACCCACGACCCACGGCTTGCCGAAGCGATCGCCGATGATTCGGCTGTCGCCACCCGCTGTGACTAGTGCGTGGTCGATGCCTCGCGCCTGGAGCACGGCGATGCCGCGATCCACCGCATGACCCTTGCCGATGCCGCCCAGATCGACGCGCACGCCGGGTCGGGCGAAATGGACGGTGCTGTTCTTGCGATCCAACTCGACGTGCCGATAGTTGATACCCGGCAGCGCGGCGGCGATTTGTTTCTCGTCGGGCCGCACGTGTTTCCGGAAGTCATACATGTATCCGACGCTCGCGTAAGTCACATCGAACGCGCCGTCGGTGATGCGTGAATATTCGAGCGAAGTATTCAGCAGATCGAACAGCTCCGCGGAGATCTTGATCGGCTCCTGCGCGGCGCGAGCATTGACGATGGAGAGTTCGCTGGTCGGCTTATAAGTGCTCATCGCCTGATCGACACGGCGCATCTCCGCGAGCACCGCCTCGATGGCGGCGTTGCCCTGCGCCTTATCCGCGGCCCACAGCTCCACGACGATGCGGGTGCCCATGATCCCGTCTTGGACGCGCTCCACCCATTCGGCGCGAGCGGGCTGGACGAAGCAGAGCAGGGCGAGGATGGCCGGCAGCAGGTGTTTCATGGCGCGCATGGTAGCGCAAAAGAAAAGGCGGCTCGGTTTCCCGAGCCGCCTCACTCCTGCGAGAGTCAGTCGTTGCTGTTGTTTAGAACTTGAAGCGTGCAGTCACACCGTAGGTTCTCGGCGCACCGAGGAAGCCATTCACAGTGCTGGTCGAAGCCGCGCCGCCGGCCGAAGATCCCTGCAGCGTTGCGTCGAAGATCACCTGGTAGTAGTCCTCGTCCGTCACGTTCAGCGACCACACCTCGACCATCCACTTCTCATCCGCCGCGCCAAAGCCGAGCCGCGCGTTCACCAGCGTCATCGCATCCTGCATCTTGCGAGGATCCAGGTTGGAGCCGGTGTTGTACTCCGATGTGTAGCGCGCGCCAATGTTGCCGCGGATGAGCAGATTGTTACCGATAGGCTGTTCGTAAGTCGCCGACAGGCTGCCCGACCACTCCGGCGCGAACGACAGCTGATCGTCCTCTCGCTCCGGACGGAAGAAGGCAATCGCCGTGCCGAAGTCCTCGATGGTCGTGTCCGCGTACGTAACGCCACCTTGGAAGCTCAGCTGTTCGAGCGGCGTGTACCACACGAAGTCGAGATCCACACCCTGCGACACCACCTGCGGCAGCGAAGTGACGATGAACTGCAGACCGGTGAAGGTGTTGAGCTGGAAGTCGGTGTAGTCCTGGTAGAACACCGCGCCATTCAGGAGCAGGCTGTTGTCGGCCCACTGTGTCTTCACACCCAGCTCGTACGAATCGACGGTCTCCTTGTCGAAGCTCGTATCGGTGTCCACCACGGGACCGCCCGGCGTACCTGGATTGAGAATGAAATTTCCGGTGCGCTCGCGATACAGGTTGAAGCCGCCAGCCTTGTAGCCCTTCGCATACGACAGGTACGACATGACATCGTCGGTGAAGCGGTAGGCGATCTTGGCCGTGCCGCTCCATTCCTCTTCGTCGAGCGATTGCGAGAACGCCACGTCGTTGAAGATCGGATCGGCGTAAGTGACGCTGCAGCCGATGCCGAAGATGGTCGCGGCGTTTGGGTTGCTCACGAACCCTGGGATGCCGCGCAAGGTCGCGCAACCGACGCCGCCGTGCCCGTTGGAATAATCCGAGTCGAGGTCCTTGGACTCGTCCGTGTAGCGCAGGCCCAGAGTCAACTCCAGCGCGTCGGTGAAGCGGATGCTGTTGTTGGTGAACAGCGCCCAGCTCTTGGACTCCTGCTCATAAACGTCACGCGTCGCGCCGCCGCCCGGATACATCAGCGCCCGTATCGGGGCGGGGATCGCGTTCAGCGCGCCACCCAGCAGACCGTTGAAGTAAGCCTGGAACTGATTGCCCAGAATCAGCTGGTCGTGCGACTCCAGATCCTCGTCGGCATAGAACAGACCGACCAGCCAGCTGAGCTTCTCGCTCTCGCCGGCGAGCCGGAATTCCTGCGACAGCTGCTCGAACGAGTTGCTGAAGTCGCCGTTCGGCTCGCGATACAGAATGTCGACCGTGGTGAAGTCGGCGTCCTGACCGTTGATGGTTTCCCAATCGCGCCAGGCCGAGATCGAGGTGACGGTCGCGCCGCCGAGCGCTTCGAGATCCCAATTGATCTCCATGGATCCGCCCTTTTCCTCGACTTCCTGTTTGGTCGAGCGGTTGGAATACGCGACCCGATCGAACGGATCGACAGGATTGCGGAACGAGCCGGGCACCAGCGTGTTCAGGACCTGCAACACGCCGGTGGTCGGCGTCAGCACGACTTGCGGAGCCGCGCAGCAGTTCTCGTCGCGATCGGTGTAGTCGGCGGTCAGGCGGATATCCAGCGAGTCGCTGGGCTTGATCAGCAACTGGCCGCGCGCGGTCTTGAACTTGCGGTCGACATCTTCGTCTTCGGTGCGAGGACCGGGGCCACGCACGACGTCGAGGAAGCCGTCGCGCTCGCGCGAAGCGATATACAAGCGTCCCGCGACCGCGTCGGAGAAGGGCACGTTCACGGAGGCGGCGCCTTCCATCGCGCCGTAGTCGCCCGCGGTGAGCTCCACGTCGGCGCCGAAGTCGAACGACGGACGTTTGGTGACGACGTTGATGACGCCCGCAGAGGTGTTCTTGCCGAACAGCGTGCCTTGCGGACCTTTGAGCACCTCGATGCGCTCCAACTCGCCGAGGTCGCCGAAGCCCACGCCGTTGCGCGGCCGGTAGACGCCGTCGATGACGACGCCGACGGACGATTCCAGGCCGGCGTTGTCGCCGACGGTACCGATGCCGCGGATACGGGCGGTGGTGACCGACTCGTTGGAGGTGGATGTCACCAGCAAGCCGGGCGTGAGGATGGTGAGGTCTTTGATGTCCTTGACGCCGGTATCTTGCAACAGCTGCTCGGACACGGCCGTCACGACGATCGGCACGTCCTGCAGGCTTTGCTCGCGCTTCTGAGCAGTGACGATGATGGTGTCGATAGTGCGCGTGTCTTGTTGCTCGGAGGCTTCCTGCCCGAACGCCGGCACTGTTATCAAAGCCAATGCACCTACTACCGCTCGGCGCAGCAGCACACTTCGATCTTTCATGGATCCCCCTTGTTTAGATCCAGATGCTTAGAGCCAGATTAAGAACTTGTCATGGCGGGGCTGCAAAGCCCGCAGCTGATAGCCCAGCACGTGAAGCGTACTGAGTTCAGAGCGCCAGCGAAAGTGATTTCGCATAAAAGCAACGCCTGCAAAGGCACCAAAATGATTCAAACATGACCGTTGCGGGCGGCATATTCGGAGATTGCGCCATGCAGTCCGGGCTAGTCCCGAGCCCCGGCAGAACTAGTTGCGATCTGCAGCACTGGGCTGTTGTTCCATGACAACGAGTCAGGGATGATGCACGGCTCGAATGTCTGAATCAGAGTCTGGTAGCGAGCATGGCGACCGAACAATTTGATGTCGTGGTCATCGGCAGTGGCCCCGCCGGCGAGGGGGCAGCGCTCACCGCCGCCAAGAATCACCGCAGCGTCGCCATCGTCGAGCGTTACGTCGAGGTGGGCGGAGGCTGCACGCATTGGGGCACGATTCCCAGCAAAGCCCTCCGCCACGCGGTGAAGATCCTGCATGACTTGCGGCGAAATCCCTTGCTCCGTGAGTTTCACGACGCCTCGCGCCTGACTTACCCGCAACTGCTGGCGTCCGCGAACAAAGTGATTGAGGCGCAGGTGGCCAGCCGGCGGCGCTTTTATGAACGCAATCGTGTCCCCGTGTTCTTCGGCGAGGCGAGCTTCGTGGATGCGAACACGGTGGAAGTGCAGCCGCCGGTCGGCAAACCGACGCGGTTGTCCGGCAAGCACATCGTCATCGCGGCGGGCTCGCGCCCGTACCATCCACCGGAACTGGACTTTACCCACGATCGGATTCGAGACAGCGATTCCATCCTGCGCTACGCCGAGCATCCGTTCTCCGTGACCATCTATGGCGCGGGTGTTATTGGTTGTGAGTACGCCTCGATCTTCATCAACTTAGGCGCGAAGGTGACGCTGGTCAATACTCAACACCGCCTGCTGTCGTTTCTCGATGATGAAATCGCCGAGGCTTTGTCATATCACCTGCGCGAGCAGGGCTGCGTGATTCGTCACAACGAGCAATTCAAGGCACTGGAGGCGCGCGAGCGCGACGTGGTGCTGCATCTCGAGTCGGGCCGCAAAATCAAATCGGACCTGCTGCTATGGGCCAACGGCCGCACCGGCAACTCGGACAAGCTGCACCTGGAGCGCGTCGGCCTCAAGGCCAACAGCCGCGGCCAGATCGAAGTTAACCAGCATTACCAGACGGCCGTCCCGCATGTATACGCGGTGGGCGATATCGTGGGCCCGCCGGCGCTCGCCAGCGCCGCCTATGTGCAGGGCTCGCACGCGGTGTTACATATGCTCGATCCGAACATCGCGCCTCACAGCACCGCGACCATCCCGAGCGGCATTTACACGATCCCGGAGATTTCCTCCATCGGCCGCAACGAGCGCGAGCTGCAGGAAGCGAAGGTGCCGTATGAAGTCGGTCACTGCTCGTTCAAGAATCTGGCGCGCGCGCAGATGACGGACGAACGCGTCGGCATGCTGAAGATCATCTTCCATGCCGAGACCATGCAGGTGCTGGGCGTGCACTGCTTCGGCGACAACGCCTCGGAGATCGTGCACATCGGCCAGACGGTGATGGCGAGCGCGAACAACGATATCCGCTATTTCACGCAGACCACGTTCAACTATCCGACCATGGCCGAGGCGTATCGGGTCGCGGCCTATAACGGCATCAACCGACTGACCTGAGATCCGCATTACATTTGTCACTTCAGTTGGCGTATCGTCGCGTTGCGCTAACAACTCCAACCGAGGTGGCTAATGAGCTTCGTCAAGGAATTTCGGGAATTCGCCGTCAAGGGCAACGTGGTGGACATGGCGGTCGGTATCATCATCGGCGCCGCCTTCGGCAAGATCGTGAGCTCGCTGGTCAGCGACGTGGTGACCCCGCCGCTCGGTTATCTCATCGGCGGCGTGGACTTCACCAAGCTCGCGGTCACTTTGCCGGCCATCCAGGACGGAGCGGAGCCAGTGACCATCCGCTACGGCGTGTTCCTGCAAGCGACGTTCGATTTCATGATCGTGGCGTTCGCCATTTTCTTGCTGGTGAAGCTCATCAACCGGCTGCGTCGCGCTGAAGAAGCCAAACCGGCCGCGCCTCCCGCGCCGCCCCGCCAGGAAGTGTTGCTGGAAGAAATTCGCGATCTGCTGAGACAGCAGCAGCGCTGAAGACTAGCTCTCGCCGCCGCGCTGGACGCGGCGGCAATCCTACTTCACGTTAGCGAACGCCGGCCGCGTCAGGTTCTCCGGCGTGCCGGTCGTGCACACCACGTCGTCTTCGATGCGAACGCCGCCGTACGGTTTGAATCGCTCGACCTGCTGCCAGTTGATCTGCTTGCCCAGAGGCGAGGTGCGCGCCTTGTCCAACAGCTGGTCGATGAAATACAAACCGGGCTCGATCGTCACCACGAAGCCAGGCTCCAGCGTGCGAGTCAAGCGCAAGTAAGGATGTCCCTGCGGCCGCGCTTTCTGTTTGCCGTCCGGCGTGACGCTGAAGCCCGCGACGTCGTGGACTTGCAAGCCAATCAAGTGCCCGATGCCATGCGGAAAGAACACGCTGCTCAAGCCACTGCTCAACGCTTCATCGGGCGAAGCCGTGATGACGTTGAAGACGCGCAGAATCTTGGCGATGCGACGATGTGCGCTGAGATGAATGTCGGCGTAGTCGACGCCGGCGCGCACTTCCGAGCACAGTTGCTGCTGCTGCTCGTCCATCGCCTTGATCATTGCCGCGAACTCGTCGTTCTCACGTGAGTAGGTTCGCGTGATGTCGGCCGCGTAGCCGTGAACCTGCGCACCGGCATCGATCAAGAAGGAGCGAACGTTTGCGGGAGGAGAGCGCTCCTGATTCTGATAATGCAGGACGGCAGAGTTGGCGTTGAGCGCGACGATGTTGGGATAGGGCAGCTCGTTCTCGGTCTGCCCGGACGCACTCACATATGCCATCTGAATTTCATACTCGGACGCCCCGCGCCGAAACGCGGCCTCGGCGGCTTTGTGAGCGCGCGCTCCCATCAGTGAAGCGCGACGCATGCACTCCAGCTCATATTCCGTCTTGAACGCGCGCACGTAATGCAATCGATGCAGCAGCGCTTCAGGATTGCGCCCAGTGAATCCCCAATCGGTAAATTCTTCTCGCCACTCGCCGACGAACGCGCAGCGCGTGAGCCCGGCGATGTGGGCCTTCGCTTCGGACGCTTCGCGAATGACTTTGATCTCGAACGCGCTGGTCCAGAAATCGTTTGGCATCTCGGGCGGCTTGTACCAATAGTCCACCGGCTGCAGAAAGATCAGCTGCAGGCGCTGACCCGGCCGATAGACGATCCAGCAATCGGCGGCCTCCGCGAGCGGCGTCCACAATCGAAAGTGCGGATTGGGTTTGAACGGGTAGGGCTGGTCGTCGAGAAACTGCATGTGCAGCCCGCCTGCATAGATGGCGAGCGCGTCGAAGCCGGTGACTGACAGCGCCTCGTCGGTGTGGCGGCGCTGGATTTCCAGGTGCGCGGCGTACAGGGTTTGCAGCGAAGCGTTCGATTGAGCGTTCATGAGCGTCGTTCCGAGCGAGTCGTCGTGGACTCAGTGCGTAGGACTATTCGGTCACGTTGATTTCCAGCGTGGCCCAGGGGATCTCCTTGGTCGCATCGTTCGCATAGTAGCTGGCGACGCAACGGCCTGTCGTGGCGGGCAGCATGCGCCCGAGCGCGCCGGTGAGCAGAATTTGCCCACGCTCGATTTTCCATCCTTGCTCCAGCATCTTGTTCACCAGAAACAGCGCCGCGCGCCATTGATCGCCGAGCGAGTCGCTGCCCTTGCCAGTGAACATTTCTTTGTCGTTGCAGGCGAGCCGGATGTCGACGGCGTTCGGATCGCGCTGCTGCGGCGGGATGAATTCGCCGACGATGTATTTCGCCGCCGCGACGTTGGTGGCGACGATGTCGATGGCGTCGAGCGTCTGCGGCTGCGAATAGTCGAGATTGGGAAGCTCGATCGCCGGCGCGACGCCGTCGATGTGAGCGCGCAAAGCTGTGACGTCGGCAAGCGGCTTTTCGATTGGAGCGCTGATGCGCATCGCCATCTCCACTTCGATGTGAAGTCCGCGCAGCTCGCGCAGACTCACAGTGTCTGCAGATCGCAACGCGCCCTCTTTGAACAACACACCTGCGACCGCGTCGTTGGTTTTGAAGCGTGCTTGCGCAGGCGGCGATGTAAGTCCTGCTTTGAATCCCGCGGGGCGTGTGTCCTGCAGTTTTGCGCGCACGCTGCGCGTCTGCACGCGATATGCAGATTCAATTGTCAACGTTTCGTCAATGTTGGGCAGCGTGCGATGCTCGCGCCACGATGTCACTATTTCGTCAACGACTCGTTGCGGCGTCGAGCTGCAACCGCCGAGCGCGAGACAGATCAATGACATCGACGCGATCGCGCGCGCGCTACTGGTTTTCATGTGAGTTCGTGACATGTCTTCACGCAGCGACGTTGCACTTGGCATGACGAGTGACTGTTTCAAACGTAGGTGAAACATCTTAGACTGCCGCCGCTGCAAAGGAATGGTGGCATGCGCTACCAGACTGTTGCTGTCCATCAACCTACATCATCACATTGGGGTGATCGTTCACATGAACATCAAAATGATCCTCGCTGCGTTGGCCCTGTCGCTGTCGCTCGCTGCTTGCGCCAAGAAGGAAGAGGCTCCGGCCGAAGCCGCTCAGGAATCGGCTGCTGAAGCCACCGACGCCGCCGCTGCTGCTGGCGACGCCGCTGCCTCCGCTGGCGAAGCTGCCACCGACGCGGCCGCTGCCGCTGGTGACGCTGCTGCCGCCGCTGGCGAAGCCGCTGCCGACGCTGCCACTGCTCCTGCCACGCCGCCGGCTGGCGAGACCACTCCGCCCCCGGCTCAGTAATCGAGCTTGGCGAGTTTGGGGGCAGATTCAAGTCTGTTCCCACCAGCACCGGGCGGGTTCATCCCGCCCGGTTGCTTTAAGGGGTTCACTGCGGCCTCGCAAGCGGAGATCACCGATATCGTCGCCGCCGATTTTTGCAGTAACGTAGTCACGGATAAGTAATCGCTCCCGGCAGCGCCGCTGTCGGCCTCGATTCAAGTCGGAGGTGGCAAGGGAATCGCCAGCAACCCGTGCCCGTCAGCATTCGCGATGCATTGAATTCTCCGCGCGACCGTCAATGGATCCAGGCTCAATACCCGGCGTACCTGGAAGACCTGTCGCAAACGAGCATGAACACCGGCATCTTTCCGGCCACCGGCGAGGTGCAGACCGAGCTCATGGCGCGGTGGTTCGCCGACGACAGCTCGTATCCCCTCATTATTCTCAAGAACGAGCAGCCCGCCGGCTTCGCACTGGTGAGCCGCCCGCCGCGCAACCGCCGCGATCTGATCGATTTCCGCATGGCCGAGTTTTTCATCGCCGCCAGGTCACGCCGCCTGGGCATCGGGCGCGATGCGGCTCAGCTGATCTTCAATCGCTTCGCCGGAAGCTGGGAGATCACGGAGTTCGTACACAACAAGACCGCCGTGAGTTTCTGGCGTGCGATCCTGTTGGAATATACGGGCGGCAAATACAAGGAAAGAGTGATGCACGGCGAGGTCCATCAAACCTTCGTCTCCACCAATCGTCAGCGGCCGCGCTGAGCTCAATTGCCGAGCGACGTGGAAACGCACCTTGCGTCGTGGCTTCAGGGGCATGTTCGGAAATCGATTTAACATTCGGCGCTCCAGCTGGAGTGTGTGCTGGAGGCTGTTCCACAGGGAGGATGCTCTTGGTGGCGTGCGCTTGGTCGATTATTCTTGCCCAGCCCTGACACTGTGCGCGACCGGCCATGATCAAGAGGTGAAGGATGTTCGGTTGGTTCAAGAAGGACTCTGCGCCAAGCAACGGTCCTGATTTCCGGTCGGTGGATTCTCCCGAGAAGGCGCAGGCATTGGCGCGCTCGGGCGAGTTGCAGAAGATGCTGTTGCTGCCGGCGGAGTTTGGCGGCGAAGATGTTCCTCCGAACTGGGTGCTGGTGCCGTCCTGGGTCGCAGAGAAAAAAGCCGAGACCGACCAGAACATCGTTTTTCCGCTCGCCGCCGAAGGCAAGATTTCCAGCTACCGCGCCACGCCTCAATACCAGGGCAAGAGCTTCGTACCCAACGCCATCACTATCGAGGCGTCCGATCCCGAATCTTTCAGCGTGACCATCGCCATCTGGGGCGATGCTCTCGAAGAGGATGCCTGAGATGCTGGAGGCCACGAATCGGACCCTCGTCATTTTCTTTCTAACAATTCAGAGCAGCTACTCCGGTAACACGGAACAGCCCGCGAGCGACGAGGCGTTCGACACCGTACAATTCTTCCAGTCAGACAGCGGCGCCTGGAGAATCAAGACATTCGCGATGGACCAGGATGTTCACGTCTGGTCTCTCGGAGGGAAGGTCGGCGACATCGTCACGGTCGCGCGCTCGAACACGGAGAAACACTACGGTGACGTTCTGCTCGAGGGATACATCTCGAAAAGCTCCACGGGCTTCGACGGCCTGCGCCAGGAGCTCGAATCCCGCGGCCTGTCCACTCATCTCGAGATATCGGATTCCGGGCTTGTCTTCTGGACCCCGGAGGGGACGCGATATCGATCCAAATCGAAGCCGCGGTGAGTTGGAATTGCGTCAGTTACACCTGGCAGTCTTCATGTTTTTGTCGCCAGCGCGGCTGCTGGCTGGTCGCAACGAGCTCGGCGCTCACTCCAGCGACGACCAGCCCTTCGCGTCGAAAGGATCTTTGCCCTTCAGGACGTACTGAGTCTCGATCACGAACGCTTCCGGCTTCTGCGCGGTGAATTGCCATGGCACGATGGAGACGTAGAACGGATCGTCGCGGCCGGCCGTGACGATGGGCTTGTCGTTGAGGTATGGATTCACGCAGCCGCCGATTTCCTCGCAGACGATGCGAGGCACTTCGGCGTTGGGCGTGAATGTTTCGGATACCTGGAGAGCGCCGTTTGCGCTGCGTTCTTTGACCAGCAGCACCGAGCGGCTGCCGACGAATTTGTTGGCCGTGGTGCCCCCGGCGATGGCGCGCGACGAGCGGTCCTGCACGACTTGGGCGATGCCATGGTCGGAGACGATGACAATCTTGGTGTTGTCGTAGACGCCGGAGCGCTTCAGGAAATCCAGATAATCTGCAACGGCCAGCAACGAGCACCGGGCCGCTACATAGTGCTGCAGGGAAAGCAGGTGGTTATGGCCACGACGCTGCACTTCTTCCTTCGATACTTCATATGGCTCGCGTCGCGGCCGGCAATCTTCGCCCATGTACACAGGTTGGTGCGGCAGCAGATTGGAGATGAAGTTGAAGTTGGACTCGGTCGCGGTTGTAGCCGACATCTCCGCGAACCCTTGCAACTGCGCCCACTCTCTGAATGTCGTCGCCGCCGATTGATCCATGAACGGCCGCCACGGGCCTCGCTTGTACAGAACGGCCTTCAATGCATACGGCGCACTGCGCATCGAGCCGAGCAGGACGAGTAGATCCGCATAGTTGGCCATCGCCAGGTCGTTCAGTGCGAAGCCCATCTGCTCGGCGCGCGATTTGACCGCCGACATCGGGACGTGGCTGCACGTCACGCCCTCGATCTGCAGCGAGCGGCAATCGCCTTCCAGAGTGAATCCCATGCCGCGCGGCCCGACCATGTTTACTCGATAGCCGTGCTGGGCGAAGTTGTGAGGCAGGATCGAGAATGCTTCGGCGGATAGCTTGCTGAGCGACTGATGCCGCGCGTTCATCTCCAGAGGCGTGTAATCGTAGCCGCCCAGCATCGGATGTACGCCGGCGATGGAGTTGTAGCCCGCGGCGATGGTGCGCGGATACCAGGTGAACCCGCTGAGCCGCTCGCGCAGATCGGGGTGGTCCTGCAGGATGGACTCGACGAACGAGCCCATGAACCGATCCAGAAACACGATCAACACGTTGGGCTGAGTTTGCGAAAACTGTAACGGACGCTCCGACGCGACCAGACCGCCTCGAGAGCCGCCAGCTTCACCGACGCGGTCTGCGGTTATCCTCGACGCAACGACGAGAGCCAGAGAGATATTGACCAGCACGATGCCGATGAGGAAGGGGCGCGCCTTGAAGCGCAGCAGCGCCCAGCACAACGCCGGCGTGACGATCAGAACGAGTGCGCCGTCGAACAGCGCTCGCCAGCGGATCGTGGCTGCCGACTGCGGAACCTGCTCCAGCGTCAGCCCCGTCATCGCGGGATAACCCAGCGGGGCCGCGTAGGTATAAATAATCGTCAGTATGACCGCGCTGAGGGCGAGCACGGTGAGCAATGTCCGCATTCGCGCAGTGAACGCCAACATGTAGAGCATGCCGGCGACATAGACGATCAGCATGGCGTCGCGGGCATTGACCGAGACCAGATAGCCGAGATGCAGATCCAACTCTCCCGGCGACGTGAGGAACGTCGTGATCGGCACGACCAGCAGGATCAATCCCGACACCAGTGCTACCGACAGCAGGTAAAGCGGCAGGCGCAGCCGTCCTAAAGCGTCTGTGAGGCGCACCAGCCCCTCTCCATACATCCCTATGGTGCCGATCGCCGCCGCGACGGCAACGCCAAGCAGCACCTCCGGTTTGAAGTCGTACCAGAGGGCGGCGGTGAGAACGGCGTAGATGGCTAGCATGCCCAGCGCTATGCGCAGCGCGTCCGGTATGCGCAAGCGAGGCGAGCTGAGAACGCGAAACGCCAGGAGCAACGTCAACGCAGCGAGCGCAAAGTAAGGCAGGTACATCATGTCAGCGCTGCGCGGCGAGCCGTTCGAAGGGTAGCAACGATTGCAGACTGCGACCCGCGAGCTTTCGTTGCACCACGTTGCGGACCAGTGAGAACAAATTGTTCAACGTCCAGTACAGCGTGAGTGCGGCGGCGCTCTGGTACAGCAACACCAGGAAGAGGGTCGCCAGCAACCAGGCTTGCAGACGTTTGCCGCGATCTTCGACGTAGTAATAAACCGACGCTGCATTGATCGCCGTCATCAACAACGGCAGCACGTTTACGCCGCCGAGCAGCCCGTCCGGACGGCTCAGATCGGCGATCGGGCCGAACGGCGCGCCGACCAGCACTTCCAGGCCGGAAAGAAAGCGATACACCGTGACGAACACCACGATCTGAACGAACAAGTCGGCCGAGCCGAGCACTTCGGAAATCGGGTGATAGCGATAATGGCGGTACACCGTCCTGATGTAGAAGTACCGCTCGCGACCGCGGAAGTGACGTTTCATTCGCGCCACTTCGCTGGCCACTCGCTGTCTGATGGCGCGAGCTGCCTTGGAACGCTGCTCCATCTGATAGTAGAGCGGCAGCAGCGCCACGTTGAGCAGCACACTGAAGATGACGAGCTGCGGGCCCGCCTGGTCGCTGAACCAGGCGTACGAATAGATCAGCATCAGCGGCTGCAGGAAGATCTGATCGAGCACTTCCAGCATCAGGCCGCTCCTTGCGAGCCCAGTCCAGCCGGCGTTCCGGAGAAGCCGACGCGCGCTTTTTTAGGCGAGGCACTCGCGCGCTCGCGGACCAGAATCTCCGAGATCTGTTCCGCGGCTACCCGGCTCGCCGTGCCGAAGTTATAAATGAGCTGAGCGCGCACCTCGGTCAGTCGCGCCGGCGAATGATTGACGAGCGCCTGGCCGATGTGAGCCGCGATATTGTTTATCTCGGACGGCGGCACTGGCACGATGAACTCGCGGCAGCGCTCCTTCAACTCACTATCGCCGCCGAGCAGATCGCCCTCGAGACCTCCGACGATGCGCCGCTGGTCGATGATCAACACGGGGCGCTCGTAGATGAAGGCAAACTCGTGAGCGATGCCGGAGATGTCGCTCAACAGCACATGGGCTTTGGACATCGACTCGGCCGGCGTGCGCGAGGTATCGACCTGCACGCCGCTCACCGCTAAAACTTTGGCGTACAGCTCGGGCTGAGAGACCTTCATCTGCGGATGGGGGCGGACGATGACGCGATACTGCCGGGCGATCGCGGCGATGAAATCCACGCCGAACGACTCGAACATGCTGAACGGTCCCCAACTCGGCGCCACCAGCACAACCGTTTCACCGCTGGGCGGCGGCGCTGCGTGGCGGTTCTTCAGCAATTCTTCATAGTGCGGTATGCCCGTGTGGTAGAGCTGTTTGGCGGGTAAGCCTCGAATGCCTTCGATCTTCCGGATGTTGGCTTCGAGAATCTCGCCGCAACACAGGACCGAGTCGAAAAAGTCATAGGCGTACGGCCGCACATAGCGCGATTCGCCCAGCGCGTGCTGCAGAATCGAATAATGTTTCACCCGGGGCGAGCGACGGAACGTCATCACATCGAGCTGCGGCGTGGTGGTGACGAGCATGTTGGCTTCGATGTTGTTCAAATACGCGTAGCCCACCATGCCCGGCGCGATGGCCCGGTGCGTGACCTTCGGGGGCAACGGCTCGTACGAGTCGTCTCGTTCGTACATCGTGAAGAACGTCGGTTCGACGCCGCGTGCGACCAGCTCCTTCAGCACCGGCAGAAAAGTAATTTCGTAACGTGGATCCTCGCAGTGGATGGCGAGATCGCAGCGCTGATCCTTGTGACGGATGCGAAAGATCGCTTCGAGCACGCGGTAATAGAGCCCGCGCACGCCGAAGTAAACGGATACGACGAGGCCGGAAACGACGTAGAAGAGCGCGCTGCCGGTGCCGGGGTCGATGTATGCAGCCGCTGGCGCGGCGTGCGCGAGCAGCCACAGTCCGATCAGCCAGTAAGTCGCGGATCCATCCGACGAGCGTGTCATGTTCGCCGCCGCGCCTCGAAATAGAATTGTTTGGTGCCGAACGCCGACTCCAGCTCGTCAGGGTAGATGCGATCGACCGCCGTGACCTGGTGATGCCGCGACAGCAGCGCGATGGTTTCCGGCAGAGTGCGGTAGTTGGAGGCGTAGCCGTCCTTGACCACCCGTTCAGCCTGCGATTGCAGCGTGCAGGTCGAGCGCACCCATACGATAGGCGCCGTCAGGCGCGCGAACAGAGCGTCGACCACCGAATCGTCGAAAACATACTGAATGACGCCCGCGACGATGGCGGCGTCGACCTGCGGCAAGTCGCCTGGCTGAGCGATGTCGAACACAGCCGTGCGCACTCGCGGATCTATATCTCGCAGCAGATCGGCCGCGATGTCGTAACCGTAGAATTCCTCGAAGTCCGTGAGGCGCAGCAGACACTCGAGCAACGAGCCGTCGCCACAGCCCAGGTCGAGCAGCCGCTTGCCGGAAACCTTCGCCAGCCGCGGCACGAGATAGTTGAGCTCGTGGATACGACGCTTGCGCGTGAACGCGAAAGGATATTCCGTCTGCGCTTTCCAGAACGCCGAGGCGGTTTGTGTGCTCATGCTGGGTGGCTGCTCGAAGAACCGTTCACGCCGTGCCATTCGTCGCACACGTACACGCCGGACGCATAGAAGCGGATCTGACCGCTCGAAATGCTGTTCTCGAGGTATGCGGTCAAATCGAACAGCTCGCCGGACATCAGACTTGCCAGCGGAATCGGCAGGCGGATCACGCTTTGCGGCACGCGATGAAACGTTTCGCCGTTGGGGATGAGCTTGCCGCTCGCGGCGGCAGCACGAATGTCGTCGGGGCTGCGACGCGGGAACTCGATCGGTTCGCCGACCTCGCGCGCGAACTCCGACAGCCGTGTGACGGTCCCGTTGTTGACGAAGTGCACGTTGCCGAGCAGATCGACTTCGGAGTAGTCGTAGACGACGCAGGGCGCGGCTTTGGCTCCGAGTCGTCGCAACGCCTCGAGGCGATTGGCGCCGTCGATGACGATCATCTCGCGCACCACCGAGATCGGATTGAAGAACGTGCGATCGGCGCGGATCTTGGCGAGCAGCCGCTCGACCTTGGCTTCGTCGTGCGCCTCGTAGCGCTTGAGTTCCTCGATCGGCACCATGCGCAGCCGATCGCGCAGGAAGTGTTCGTCGCGCCGGCGCGAGCGCTCGACGCGTTTGCGAATCTCAGTCGTGGAGATTCCTTGCGTGCGCGGCAGCAGCACCAGTCGGATGCCGTTGTCGCGCAGAAAATTCAGGGCCGGCGTGCGATCCGCCGAAAACAACCAGTCGTCGCCTTGCACGACGATGTCGGGTCGCAGCGCCGCGTAGTTGGGGCGCTGGTCGACATCGGTGTAATGGATGACCTCGGCGACGAATGGCAACGACCGGATCTGTGCATCGCGCTCCTCGAGGGTGAGGATGGGACGGGCCCCCTTGGTCTCCTCGACGCCCTGGTCGCTCATGATCCCGACCGTCAGCTCGCCCAAGGCCGCCGCCTGGGTCAGGATGTTGAGGTGCCCGCGATGGAGGATGTCGAACACGCCAGTGGTGTAAACGCGCACGTGAGCTGTCTCGCTTGGACCCGATGCGACCGAGAAGGCGGCCGGCTAGCGGCGGTATTAAGTCATAAAGCCGCTGGATCCGGTGTGAGGGATGTCACATGAGCCGTGGGGTCCCCAGGTGACGCGCATCACGCTCTTTTGCGCACCGCCTGCTGCTTCTTCTTGTCCAGGATGGGCTTCAGATACTTGCCCGTGTACGACCCCTTCACCTGAGTGATCTGCTCCGGCGTGCCCGTACCCACGATAGTGCCGCCACCGCCGCCGCCCTCGGGGCCGAGGTCGACGATCCAGTCGGCGGTCTTGATGACGTCGAGGTTGTGCTCGATGACCACGATGGTGTTGCCTTCGTCGCGCAGACGATGCAGCACGCCGAGCAACTGTTCGATGTCGAAGAAGTGCAGGCCGGTGGTGGGCTCGTCCAGAATGTAGAGCGTGCGGCCGGTGGAGCGCTTCGACAGTTCCTTTGCCAGCTTGACGCGCTGAGCTTCGCCGCCCGACAACGTGGTGGCGTTCTGGCCGAGGCGGATATAAGAGAGGCCGACGTCCATCAAGGTCTGCAGCTTCGGTGCGATCACCGGCGCATGGCGGAAGAACTCCAGCGCGTCTTCGACCGTCATCTCCAGCACTTCGTTGATGTTCTTGCCCTTGTAGCGGATCTCCAGCGTCTCGCGGTTGTAGCGTTTGCCTTTGCAAACGTCGCACGGCACGTACACGTCGGGCAGGAAGTGCATCTCGACTTTGATGACGCCGTCGCCCTGGCACGCCTCGCAGCGGCCGCCTTTGACGTTGAAGCTGAAGCGCCCGGCTTCATAGCCGCGGGCGCGCGCTTCGGGCACGCCGGCGAAGATGTCACGGATAGGAGTGAACAATCCGGTGTAGGTGGCCGGATTGGAGCGAGGCGTGCGGCCGATGGGGCTTTGATCGATGTCGATGACGCGATCGATATTGTCCAACCCCTCGACGCCGTCGCTCGGCGCCGGATCGGTGGAAGCATCGTTCAGCTGGCGCGCGACGAATTGATACAGCGTGTCGTTCACCAACGTGGACTTGCCCGAGCCGGACACGCCCGTCACGCAGGTCATCACGCCAAGTGGAATGTCGACTGTCACGCCTTTCAAGTTATTGCCGCGCGCGTTCAGGATCCGCAGATATCGGTCTTCCTGCACGGGCGTGCGCAGAGCCGGAATGGCGATCTCACGTTTGCCCGAGAGATATTGACCAGTGATCGAATCCGCGTTCGCCGCGATTTCCGCCGGCGTGCCCTGTGCGATGACCAGGCCACCGTGCACACCCGCACCCGGTCCGAGGTCCACGACATGATCCGCGTGGCGAATCGCATCTTCGTCGTGTTCGACGACGAGCACGGTGTTGCCCAGGTCGCGCAAACGATTCAGCGTCAGCAGCAAGCGATCGTTATCGCGCTGGTGCAAACCAATGGAAGGCTCGTCGAGAATGTACATACAGCCGACCAGCCCCGAGCCGATCTGACTCGCCAGACGAATGCGCTGCGCTTCGCCGCCTGACAACGTGTCGGCGCTGCGATCCAAGGTGAGATAGTCGAGGCCGACGTCGCTGAGGAATCGCAGCCGCTCGCCGATTTCCTTGATGATTTTGCCCGCGATCTCGCCGCGCCAGCCTTCCAGCTTCAGGTCCGAACTGAAGTTCAATGCATCCGCGACCGCCAAGCGAGCGAGCTCCGGCAAGCTGCGCTCGGCGACGAACACGTGGCGCGCGGCCCGATTCAGGCGCGTGCCGCCGCAGTCGGGGCAGGGCTGATTGCTGAGATATTTGGCCAGCTCCTCACGAACGGCGACCGACTCGGTCTCGCGATACCGCCGCTCGAGGTTGGGGATCACGCCTTCCCACTTGTGAGAACGACGCAGCGTGCCGCCATTGGCGTTGACATATTTGAAGTCGATCTTGTCTTCGCCGCTGCCGTAGAGCACGACCTTCTTGAACTTCGCCGACAGGTCCTGCCACTGCTCTTCGACATCGAACTTGTAGTGCCTGGCCAGCGACTGCATCAGCGCGAAGTAATAAGCGTTGCGCCGGTCCCAGCCGCGAATCGCGCCACCTGCCAATGAGAGATTCGGATGGTGAACGACGCGCGCCGGATCGAAGAACTGTTGCACGCCCAGGCCGGAGCAAGTGGGGCACGCGCCCGCCGGGTTGTTGAAGGAAAACAGCTTCGGCTCCAGGTCGGCGATGCTGTAACCGCAGACCGTGCAAGCGAACTTGTCGGAGAACACCAGCTCTTCGCGCTTCGGGTCGTCCATGAAGGAAATGCGCGCGACACCGTCGGCCATGCGCAGAGCGGTTTCGAACGACTCCGCCAGGCGTTGCGCGACGTCGGATCGGACTTTCAGGCGGTCGACGACGGCGTCGATGCTATGTTTCTTTTTGGGGTCGAGCTTCGGCACCGCGTCCAGCTCGACCACATGACCGTCGACGCGAGCGCGCACGAAACCCTGGCCGCGCAGTTGCTCGAACACTTGCGCATGCTCGCCTTTACGCTCATCGATCAATGGCGCGAGCAGCAGCACCGGAGTGCCTTCGGGCAGGCGCATTACTTGATCGACCATCTGACTCACGGTCTGCGCAGCGAGATCGACACCATGATCGGGACAACGCGGCGTGCCCACGCGCGCGAACAGCAGACGCAGGTGATCGTAAATCTCAGTGACCGTGCCCACGGTGGAGCGCGGGTTGTGCGAAGTGCTTTTCTGCTCGATCGCGATGGCCGGCGACAGACCTTCGATGGAATCGATGTCGGGTTTTTCCATCATCGACAGAAACTGCCGCGCATACGCCGACAGCGACTCGACATAGCGCCGCTGGCCTTCGGCATAGATGGTGTCGAACGCGAGCGACGACTTGCCGGAGCCCGACAGCCCGGTGAAAACGATCAACTTGTCCCGCGGCAGCTCGAGATCGAGGTTGCGCAGGTTGTGAGTGCGGGCGCCGCGGATGACGATGGAAGGCATGGCTACCGTACGTGGCGTCGAAACAGGACCGTTCAATATACGGGGCCGGGGACATTCGGCGCAAAACCTGGTCAGGATGCGGCAGGGAATAGGCTCGCCCGGCCAAGCATGAATTGGCCCGCGCCGGGGCTTCGAATAACTGGCGGTTAGGGGTCCCAAAATGCTCTGCGAGGCTCGCGCGGCGAGATTACAATCGCCGCCTTCACTGAATTCGAGGTTCGCTAGTCATGGCGCGCGGTATCAATAAAGTCATTCTGGTGGGCAATCTGGGAGCGGATCCCGACACGCGCTACATGCCCAGCGGCAAGGCCGTGACCAACATACGCATCGCCACCTCCGAGTCCTGGAAGGACAAGCAGAGCGGCGACATGCAGGAGCGCACCGAATGGCACTCCATCGTCATGTACGACAAGCTGGGCGAAATCGCGGCTGAATACCTGCGCAAAGGCTCGCAGGTGTACATCGAAGGCTCGCTGCGCACCCGTAAGTGGCAGGACAAGGAAGGCAAGGACCGTTACACCACCGAGATCATCGCGCAAAACATGCAGATGCTCGGCGGCCGCGGCGGCGGCGGCGGTGGTGGTGGGGGCGGTGGCGGCTTCGGCGGCGACGACGAGCAGCCCCGTCGCGCCCCGTCCAGGCCCGCGCAGAGCGAGCGTTCCGCGCCCCCGCCGGCCGATGACGGCGGCGGCTTCGACGACGATATTCCGTTCTAATAGCCTCCAGCAGCGCCTGAACGGCGCTGGCCGCCACCGCCGGCATGCGACAGAAGCTGGCAGGTGGCGCGCCTCGACGGCGGTAGGCTCTTGAATCCGCGACGGATTGCCCCATTTACGGGCATCCGTTCGCAGCTCCGCCGGTGGAAAAGGCCGGGCGCGGACCTTATCCTTATTGGTCTCCAGCTACTGCGCGTTTGTCCGCCCTTTCCAACCAATGCCTCGCGTCTTTATCCGCACTTTCGGCTGCCAGATGAATGAGTACGACTCCGCCCGGATGGTGGACGTGCTGCGCGAGGCCGAAGGGTACGAAGTCACCGAAGATCCGGCGCAGGCCGACCTGCTGCTGCTGAACACCTGCTCGGTGCGCGAAAAGGCGCAGGAGAAGGTGTTCTCCCAGCTTGGCGGCTGGAAGCAGCTGAAAAAGGCCAATCCCGGCCTGCTGATCGGCGTGGGCGGCTGCGTGGCCAGTCAGGAAGGCGACGGCATCACCAAGCGCGCGCCTCATGTCGACCTGGTGTTCGGTCCGCAGACCCTGCATCGCCTGCCCGACATGATCCGCGAGATCCGCTCGGCAGGCCGCTCGGTTGTAGATGTGAGCTTCCCTGAGATCGAGAAGTTCGACAATCTGCCGGCGCCGCGCGCCGATGGCGCGACCGCGTTCGTCTCCATCATGGAAGGCTGCAGCAAGTACTGCACCTTCTGCGTGGTGCCTTACACCCGCGGTGAAGAAGTCAGCCGTCCGTTCGAGTCCGTCATGGACGAGATTCGCGCGCTGGCCGATCAGGGTGTGAAGGAAATCAATCTGCTGGGCCAGAACGTCAACGCCTATAACGGGCCGATGGACGATGGAACGCCTTGCGATCTCGGCACGTTGATTTATTGCGTGGCGGAGGTGCCCGGCATCGAGCGCATTCGCTTCACGACGTCACATCCGGTCGAGTTCAAGGACTCGCTGATCGAGGCTTATCGCGACGTGCCGCAGCTCGCGAATTATCTGCATCTGCCCGTGCAGGCCGGCTCGGACCGGATCCTCATGGCCATGAAGCGCGGCTACACGGCTCTCGAATACAAACAAAAGATCCGCAAGCTGCGAGCGGTGCGGCCAGACATCAGCATTTCGTCGGATTTCATCGTCGGCTTCCCGGGCGAGACCGACAAAGATTTCGAAGCGACCATGAACCTGATCGCGGACGTGGGCTTCGACCAGTCGTTCAGCTTCATTTACAGCCGTCGCCCCGGTACCCCGGCGGCGTCGCTGCCGGACGATGTCACTCAGGAAGAGAAACATCAGCGGCTGGAGATCCTGCAGGCGCGCATCAATCAGCAAGCCATGGCGATCAGTCGTGGCATGGTCGGCACGGTGCAGCGCGTGCTCGTCGAGCGGCCCGCGAAGAAAGACGCGCGGCAACTCGCCGGCAAGACCGAGAACATGCGCTGGGTCAATTTCGACGGCCCGCACACGCTCATCAATCAGTTCGCGGATGTGTTGATCACCGAGGCCATGCCCAATTCGTTGCGTGGCCGCCTGGTCGGCGCGGGCGAAACCTCTTCCATCCCGGCCGCGGCGGAGCTCGCCGTGGCTGCCCAATGAGCTCGCGCGTGGCACGGCATTGAACGCATCCTTAGCAACGCGCGAGCTCGCGTTCGAGCCAGTGGACAACGCCCGGCTCGCCAATTTCGTCGGTCCCATGGACGAGAACCTGCGACACGTCGAGCAGCGGCTCAACGTGCAGGTGCACCGTCGTGGCGGCCGTCTGGAAGTGTCCGGCATCGCGGCCGCGGCCAACGCAGCCGAGCGCGTGCTGCGACGTTTGTTCGAACTGTCGTCACAAGAAGCAATCACACCGGAACGTGTGCACTTAGCCGTGCAGGAGGCAGGGATGGAAGAACCAACGGCGCCAGTTTTGGTCGCGCCCCGTCCGTCGGACGAGGTGACGATCCACACCCAACGCGGCGGCATCCGCGGGCGGGGTCCGAATCAACGACAGTATCTGCACAACATCCACACCAACGATCTGACCTTCGGAATCGGGCCGGCGGGCACGGGCAAGACGTATCTTGCCGTCGCCTGCGCGGTCGAGGCGCTGCAGACGGATCGTGTCCGCCGCATCGTGCTGGTGCGGCCGGCGGTGGAAGCGGGCGAGCGCCTGGGCTTCCTGCCGGGCGACATCGGCCAGAAAGTGGATCCGTATCTGCGGCCCATGTACGACGCGCTGTACGACATGATGGGGTTCGACCGCGTGGCGCGCGCCATCGAGCGGCAGGTGATCGAGATCGCGCCGCTCGCGTTCATGCGCGGCCGTTCTCTTAACGACTCCTTCATCATTCTCGACGAAGCTCAGAATACTTCCGTCGAGCAGATGAAAATGTTTCTGACGCGTATGGGTTTCGGCTCCAAGGCCGTGGTGACCGGCGATATCACGCAGACCGACCTGCCCAAGCAGCAGATGTCGGGCCTGAAGCACGTGATGAACGTGTTGCCGGGCGTGGACGGCGTGGCGTTCAGTTATTTCAGTTCGCGTGACGTCGTCAGGCATCCGCTGGTGCAGCGGATCGTGCAGGCGTACGAACAGAAATCGACCGCGCCGCCCGACCGACCTGGAGGCGATGGAGCTTGAAATTGGCCGTGACCGTGCAAATGGCAAGTTCGCGTCGCGGCGTACCGCATGCCCGAAGTCTGAATCGGTGGGCGCAGGCCGCCTGCGCCCATCATGCCCCGCGGGGCGAGGGTGAGCTCGCGCTGACGATTCGCATCGTCGGCGCCGCGGAGAGCCGCCGCCTCAACCGCACCTGGCGCAGCAAAGACAAACCCACCAACGTCCTGTCGTTCCCCGCCGCGCCGCTGGCGCCGGGCGACAAGGGCGTGCCATCTCGATTTTCCACGAACCGATTTTCAGAGCTCGGCGATCTCGCCATCTGCGCACCTGTGGTGGCGCGCGAAGCGCGGGAGCAGGCCAAGCCGGCGCAGGCGCACTGGGCGCACATGGTGGTCCACGGCGTTCTGCACTTGTTGGGCTTCGATCACGAAAACGATCGGGACGCCAGCGTGATGGAAGCCCGTGAAGTGAAAATTCTGGCGCAACTTGGATATGACAACCCGTATGCCTGAAGAGCACAGTCATCACGCTGGTAGCTGGCTGCGAAGGATCACCGGCTCGCTGAGCGGCGAGCCTCGCGATCTGGAAGATCTGAACGAAGTGCTGGGGCAGGCGCGCGAGCGGGGCATCATCGATCCGGACGCGCATGCGATGTTCGAAGGCGTGCTGCGCGTGGTCGAACTGCAGGTGCGCGACATCATGGTGCCGCGCTCGCAGATGATCATCGTCAATCGCGACGACCCGCCGGAAGAAATATTGCCCATGGTGGTGGAATCCGGTCACTCCCGCTATCCGGTCATCGGCGACGATCGCGACCAGATCGTCGGCGTGCTGCTCGCCAAGGACCTGCTGCGTTACTTCGCCGAAGGCACGCGCTCCAATTTCGATATCAAGGAATGCCTGCGTCCGGCGGTGTTCATTCCCGAGAGCAAGCGGCTCAACGTGCTGCTGAAAGAATTCCGCGTCAGCCATCATCACATGGCCATCGTCGTCGACGAATACGGCGGCGTGTCGGGCCTGGTGACCATCGAGGACGTGCTGGAGCAGATCGTCGGCGACATCGGCGACGAGTACGACACCGACGACGACCTGGACATCCGCAAGGAAGGCGAGCGGCAGTTCACGGTGAAGGCGCAGACCCGCATCGACGAGTTCAACAACTACTTCGGCTGCGATTTCAGCGACGAGGAGTTCGACACCATCGGCGGCCTGGCGATCAGCAGCCTGGGCCGGCTGCCCCGGCGCGGTGAATCTTTTTCGCTGGGCGGGCTCGAATTCAAGGTACTGCGCGCCGATCGCCGCCGGCTGGACCTGCTGCGCGTGATCACGCCGCGCGACATCGAGCCCAACGAAGATTAACAATAGTCAGGGACAATCGGCGGCCATGCCGCTGCTCGAAAAGGATCACGCCGTGAGCGTGCGCGCCTTCAAGTACTACACGCATCTGGCTTTGCCGGTCGGCGCCACGGTCTCGCTGGCGTTCGCGCCATTCAATTTCTGGCCGCTCGGCATCGTCTGCTTCGCCTTTTTGTTTCTTGCGTGGGAAGACGCCACCCCGCACCAGGCTGCCAAACGGGGTTTCCTGTTTACATCCGGCACCTACCTGGCTGGAACGTACTGGCTGTACAACAGCATTCACACCATCGCGCATGCGCCGATCTGGCTCACGTTGTTCGTAATGCTGGCGCTGGTCGCCATCATGGGCGGGTACATGGCGTTGCTTGCGTACGTGCTGAAGCGCTGGATTCCCGCGCAGGGCTGGATGCGCTGGCTGCTGGTGCTGCCAGCCGCCATCGTCATCCTCGAATGGTTTCGCGGCTGGTTCCTCAGCGGCTTCCCGTGGCTCGCTCTGGGCTACACACAAACCGACACCTGGCTGGCAGGCTTCGCGCCTGTTGGCGGCGTCTACACCGTCAGTCTGGCGGTGACATTGTGTGCCGGCGCCGTGACGGCGCTCGTGCTCGGCGACAGGAAAGTGCGAATCGCCGCGGGCAGCGTCATTGCCGTGATCTGGCTCGTGGGGCTGGGCTTGCACGACAGGGAATGGACGCGGCCGAACGGCGCGCCTGTGAGCGTCGCCATCGTCCAAGGCGCCGTGCCGCAGTCAATGAAGTGGGAAGCCGAGCAGCGCGACAAGACCGTCGCGTTATATAGCGGGCTCACGCGACAGCATTTGGGCAGCAAGCTGATCATCTGGCCCGAAGCGGCTCTGCCTGGCCTGTCTCACGAATTCACCGATGTTTTGAGCCGGGAGTGGACCGCGGCACATGCGGCCGGCTCGGCGCTGCTCATGGGCATCGTGCGCTATGACTTCGACGAGCAGGTGTACTTCAACGCCGTGCTCGCTCTGGACAAGGAACCGCAGTGGTATGCGAAGCGCCGCCTCGTGCCGCTGAGCGAATATTTCCCGCCGGTGCCGCAGTGGGTTTCCGATTGGCTGCGGCAAATGGACCTGCCGTACAGCGGCTTCAGGGCCGGCGTCGACAACCCGGATCCGCTGGATGCCGCGGGCCAGAAGCTCGCGCTGACGATTTGTTACGAGGACGCGTATGCCTCGGAGCAATTGGAAGTGTTGAAGACCGCGACTCTGCTGGTGAATGTGACCAACGACGCGTGGTTCGGCGATTCCACCGCCGCGCATCAGCATCTGCAGATCAGCCGTATGCGGGCGCTCGAAGCCGGCAGGCAGTTGCTGCGCGCTGCGAACGACGGCATCTCCGCCATCATCAGCTCCAACGGTTACGTGGAGAAAACTTTTCCGCGCTTCAAGCCGGGCGTGCTGACCGGAGACGTGCAGCCTCGCGTCGGACTGACTCCGTATGCAAAGGTCGGCAACTGGCCGGTCATCATCGTGAGCTTTCTCCTGCTGGTGGCGGGTTTGTGGCCGCTGCTCGCGCGCCGACGCACCTGATACGTTTATAGCTGGCGCATCGTGCGCGGCCCGTATACAACGTTCGTATGAGTGCCAGGATCGATCGTTTCGCGGCGCGTTCCGACGCCGATTTGTTACGGCTCGTGCAAAGCCAGCCGTTGGCTTGGGTGATCTCCGGTTCCGCCGCCGAGGACAACTTTCGCGCGACCTTGTTGCCCATTCTGGTCGAGACCGGCGCGGACGGACGCATCGAGCGGCTGGTCGGTCATTTCGCGCGTTCCAACGACCAATTCAAACTGCTGATGCAGAATCCCAAGGCGGTGATGCTGGTGCTGGGCACGAACGGTTACATCTCGCCGTCGTGGATGCACGACAAGACCCAGGCGCCCACCTGGAACTACGCCAGCGCTCAGTTCTTCGTCGACGTGGAATTCTTCGAGCAGCCCGAGGCCATCGAGGCGCACCTGCGTCAGTTGGTGAATACAATGGAAGGGCAGGCGTCGCGTGAGTCCGACACGTCCGCATGGAAGGTCGACGACATGGGCTCGCGCTACGCATCGTTGTCCCGCGGCGTCATCGGCTTTCGCGCGAAAGTCCGTAACGTCCGCGCCAAATTCAAGCTGGGTCAGGATGAACGTGACGACGTGTTTCGCGACATCATGGCCGGGCTGAGCCACGGCGGCAGCGCGGAGCTGCGGACCTGGATGAGCGATTTCAATCCGGGCCGCGGCTGAACCTGTCGCGCCCCGGTAACTAGACGCCTGCAAACCCTGTCCCCGACCGCGTCGCGCCAGTATCATTGGCCGATGTGCCTATGAATAGCGACGGGGACGAGTGGATAATTTTTTACAGGTCATCCTGCTGGGGATCATCGAAGGCATCACCGAATTCCTGCCCATTTCCAGCACCGGTCATTTGCTGATCGCGCAACATTGGCTGGGCCGGCGCTCGGACCTGTTCACGGTGGCCATTCAGGCCGGCGCGATCCTGGCGGTGGTGGTGATTTACTGGCGGCGGCTGTGGAATCTCAGTGTCAATTTTGCGCAGCCGGACAATCGCGACTATCTGTACAAGCTCACGTGGGCGTTCGCCATCACCGTGGCGGGCGGCTTCGCGGCCAAGGAAGTCGGGCTCGAGTTGCCGGAGACCGTCGCGCCGATTGCGTGGGCACTGATCGTCGGCGGCCTGGTGATTTTCGCGGTCGAAGCGTATGCAGAGCGTCAGCCACCACGCGAGATTTTGAGTTGGGGCGTGGCGACGTGGGTGGGCGCGGCGCAGATCCTGGCGGCGGTGTTTCCGGGCACGTCACGTTCGGCGGCCACCATTTTCGCGGCCATGCTCGCCGGCATGACGTCACGTCCGGCCGCGGCCGAGTTCGCGTTCCTAGTGGGTATTCCGACCATGTTCGCGGCCACCGCTTACGAATCGCTGAAGATGTATGAAGCCGGCTCGATGGCGCAGGAGAACTTCGGCGATCTGGCGCTGGGCTTCGTGGTCTCGGCCGTGGTCGCATTCATCGCGGTGAAGTGGCTGCTGCATTACATTCAAACGCATCGCTTCACCATCTTCGCCTGGTACCGGATCGCGCTGGGCATTCTGTTGCTGGTCGCCGTGTAGAGGACTGCCGATGCCGAATCGCCTCACTCGCTGGATCATTATCGGCCTGGTGCTCGGCATCGCGAGCGGCTACATCGCGTACGCCTATTTTCCAGAATCCAGCGCCGGTTTCGCCCAAGTCGCATCGCTACTGCCCACCGTGTTCCTGCGGCTGATCAAGATGATCATCGCGCCGCTGGTGTTCACCACGCTGGTGGTGGGCATCGCCAAGATGGGCGACATCGCCACAGTGGGGCGCGTCGGCGGCAAGGCGCTGGCGTGGTTCATCGGCGCGTCGCTGATCTCGCTGACCCTGGGCTTGATCCTGGTGCAGATCTTCGAGCCCGGCAAAGCCATGCAGCTGCCCATTCCCGAAGCGAATGCAGCTTCGGGCGTGACCACCGAGGGGCTGTCGCTCACCAACTTCATCGCGCATACCATCCCGACCAGCGTCGTCGACGCCATGGCGCGCAACGAGATTCTGCAGATCGTGGTGTTCTCGCTGTTCTTCGGCACCGCCATGGCGGCGCTCGGCCAGCGCAGCAAGGTCGTCATCGAGGTGTTCGACGTGATCGCGCACGTCATGCTGAAAGTCACCGGCTATGTGATGAACTTCGCGCCGTTCGCGGTCTTCGGCGCGCTCGCCAGCACGGTTGCGAAGGAAGGCCTGGGCATCATTCGCGTGTACGGCCTGTTCATGGGCGAGTTCTATTTCGCCCTGATGGTGTTGTGGATCGTGCTGATCGTTCTGGGCGGCTTGGTCATCGGTCCGCGCATCCTGCAGTTGGTGCGACGGATTCGCGAACCGGCGATTCTGGCGTTCTCCACGGCCAGCTCCGAAGCCGCGTATCCGAAGACGCTGGAAGAGCTGGAACGTTTCGGCTGCAGCAACCGCGTCGCCAGCTTCGTGCTGCCGGTGGGCTACTCGTTCAATCTCGACGGCTCGATGATGTACTGCACGTTCGCGGTGCTATTCATCGCGCAGGTGTATGGCATCGAGCTGAGCATCGCTCAGCAGATCGTGATGGTTGCGATTCTGATGCTCACATCCAAAGGCATTGCTGGCGTGCCGCGCGCTTCGCTGGTTGTGATCGCGGCGACGTTGCCGCAATTCAACATTCCCGAAGCCGGCATGCTGCTGCTGCTCGGCATCGATCACTTCCTGGACATGGGCCGTTCGGCCACCAACGTGGTCGGTAACAGCATCGCGACCGCGGTCGTTTCCAAGTGGGAAGGCGAGTTGCAAACGAACGGCAGCGGCGAGGCGATGGTTGCTTCCAGCGAAAGCCGCTTGAGCTGAGAGCCGGGCCGGCTGAGGGGCGGCGCCCTGGACAATTTGCCCTGGCCATTCTTTCCGGAATGGGCGTGCGGATCTGACTTTGGTGATGCCCGGCGGCGGCGCTTCGGGCATATACTGCCAACTCGCCGTCATGCGCCGCCATCACCTCAAACTGCTGAGCCTCTGGATTCTCCCGCTGCTGGTCATGCGGGCGCTGATTCCGGCCGGCTTCATGCTGTCGGTCGAGGCGGGGCGGCTGCAGTTCATGTTCTGCCCGTCGGGCGTCGTTCAGCCGCTCGGCGCGTCGATGTTCGAGCACCTGCAGGGCACAAAGCAGCAGGCGCACGCCGAACATCATCAGGGCATGCATCACGGCGGCGAAGCCGATCATGCGTCGTCCTCTCACGCGCAGGACAATGCCCCGTGTCCGTTCTCGCTGGTGGCTTCGGCCACTCCGGCCGCGATTGCTTATCTCACCGACGTCGTCGCGACGCCGCGTGACGAACGTTTTGAATTCCTATCCGCGCCGACCTTCCGAGTCGGCCCGATCCGCACCGACCCCATCCGCGGTCCGCCCAGTCTCTCCTGACATCTCATCAAGTGAGGGCACCCGGACCGGCAGGTTTCGCGGGCATTGCTGCTCCTCCTGACCGATCCGTGCCTCTGATGCCGTGACTGAGAAAGTCACGGCGGCGATGGTCATGGAGTCGATTCATGGACACCCGAACTTTTCTCGCGACGGCGGCAATGCTGACTGCCGGCGCGCCTGTCTGCGTCTGCGCGCAAGGCGTGGCGACAGACAAACTGATCGATGCAATAACAGTCACCGGCTTGCGCGAGCGGGCCGGTGTCGTCGATGTGCCCAACACCACGGCGTCGAAAACGGCCGAGCAGTTGCGCACGCAGAATCTTTTCAATCCCGAGGACGCGCTGAACTATCTGCCGAATGTCACGATTCGCAAACGTTACATTGGCGACCGCAACGCCCTGATCGGCGGCCGCAGCTTCTCCACGCTGCAGCCCGCCCGCGGGCTGGTTTTCATGGACGGCTATTTGCTGTCGAACTTTCTCGGTCGTTTCGACGCGCCCCGCTGGAACATGATCGCGCCGGAGGAGATCGAGCGTGTGGACGTGCTGTATGGGCCGTATTCCGCGACCTATCCCGGCAACTCCATCGGCACGACGGTCGCGATCCGCACGCGGCGGCCCGACGCTCTGACTATGAGTGTGCGGACCACGGCCTTCAGCGAGCGCTTCGACGAGTACGGTCTGAACGAAGAGTACGACGGCTACCAGGTGTCGGCGTTCTTGGGCGATCGTTTCGATAACGACGTGTGGTTCACGCTGGCGGCGAACCGACAGGACGCCACCGGTCATCCGATGCAGTACTACACGGTCTCGGCGAATGCAGCCGGCGTGTTTCCCACAGTGACAGGAGGACCGGCCACGCCTGTCACCGGCGTGCGATTCGATCGCGACCCGCAAGGTCGCCGCCGCGCTGTGTTCGGCGCCAACTCGGGCGCGATCGATCACACGATTCAAGATCAAGTGAAACTGCGCGGCGGCTACGCGATCACCGACTGGCTCGAAGCCGAGGGCTTCATTGCCCTGTGGCGCAATGACACCGTCAACGAGAACCGTACGTTCATGCGTGATGCGGACGGGAATGAAGTGTGGTCGGGACGCGTGATTGCAGACGGTGTGACTTTCAACGTGCCCGCGACCGCATTCTTGCCGAGCACGCGAGATGAAGAGCACCGGCAGTGGGGTACGACGTTGCGCACCACGCGCGCCGATGGTTGGAACGCGTCGCTGGTTTATTCGCAGTACGACATCCTGGAGGACACGCTCATCGAGGGCGAACGAGGTGGATCGATCGCCACCAACACCGAACGTGACGGCACGGGCTGGCAGACGTTCGAGGTGCAAGGGGTTTACACACCCGTTGCCGCCGATTGGACGGGCGGCCGACACACGCTCGCAATGGGTTTTCACCAGAACGAATATGAGCTGGACAATCCGGTCTACAACATCGGATCGGTGTCCAACGCCTTGCTGCCTCAGGATGTCTTCGGTCAGACGCGACTGCGGGCGTGGTATCTGCAGGACGAATGGCGACTCACCGATGCGTGGTCGCTAACACTGGGTGCGCGATACGAGGACTGGTCAGCGTTCAACGGCGGGCAACGCCTCGGCGCTGAACCGTCGCCGGATCGATGGAAGGATTATCCCGCGCGCAGTGACAGTGCCATCTCGCCAAAGGCTACATTGACGTATGTGCCAAACAGCGATTGGACCTTTCGTTTGAGCGTTGGACGCGGCGTGCGTTTTCCCACGGTTCCCGAATTGTTTCAGGGGACCACGTCCGCGGGCAGAATTTTCGTCAACGATCCGAATCTCGGAGCGGAGCGCTCCGACTCGGTCGACTTCACCGTCGAGCGCTGGCTCGAATGGGGCAAGTTGCGAGCGTCGCTGTTCCAGGACGACGTGCGCGACAGCATCTTCGGCCAGCTCGACCTGGTGCAGAACGTCAACACCGTACAGAACGTCGATCGTGTGCGGACTCGCGGGATCGAAACCGCGTTCAGCATCGCGCTGCCAGCGATCGAATCGGTGACGTTCGACGGCAGCCTCGCATATGCGCGCGCGAGAATTCTGGAGAACGATAATGTGCCCGCGTCGGTCGGAAAGATCTGGCCACGCGTGCCGAAATGGCGTGGCAATTTGCAAACCGTGTGGCGGCCGACGGATGCCTGGCTGGCCAGTCTCGGCGTTCGTTACTCGGGACGAATGTTCGGTCAACTCGATAACAGCGACATCAATCCTGACACTTACGGCGGCGTATCGCGGTTCACAATGCTGGATGCACGTGTTGCGTACACGACAGCGAACAACGTGGAGCTTGCGGTGGGCGTGGACAACGTTACCGACGAGCACGCGTACCAAATGCATCCTTATCCAGGTCGCACTGCCTTCGTGGAAGCGCGGTGGTCGTTCGAGGGCACACCATGATTTCAACATCCTGCATCTACGTGCGGCGCGCGCTGGCGATGTTTCTTTGTCTGGTGGTCGCGCAGTCTGTGCTCGCCATGAGTTCGCATGGTCGCGCGCTGGGTACGACGGCGGCGTTCGATCATCAGCAGCGTCTGTGGATCGTGCGCACGGAGCCGGTCGATAAGAACGCGCATGTGATCCTGCAGCGCTCGGATGACGATGGCGTTACTTGGCAGCCAGCGATTCGTGTCACATCGACGCCGGAGCCCGTATCGGCGGACGGCGAAAATCGTCCCAAGCTTGCGTTCGGACCGCGGAATGAGATCTATGTGACCTGGACGTCGCCGACCTCGGCGAAGTTCACAGGCGACATTCGCTTCGCGCGCTCGCTGGATGGCGGCAAGAGTTGGTCCGCGCCCAGCGTGGTCCATCGCGATCGCCAGGTGATCACGCATCGATTCGAGTCGATGCTGGTCGACAAGGCCGGTCGGGTGTGGGTGACATGGATCGACAAGCGCGATCTCGGCGTCGCTCAAGCAGCCCAGCGTGAGTACGCCGGCGCAGCGGTGTACTACGCGTATTCGGACGATCAGGGCGCGACATGGCGCGGCGATTACAAGCTCGCCGACCACAGTTGCGAGTGTTGTCGAATCGCCCTGGCGCTCGATGACAAAGGTCGCGCAACTGCGATGTGGCGGCATGTGTTCCCACCTAACGAACGTGATCATGCGCTCGCAGTCCTGCAGCCCGAAGGCAAGCAGGTAGTTGTGGAACGAGCGACGACCGATGGTTGGAAGATCGACGCCTGTCCGCATCACGGTCCTTCGCTCGCCATTACCCCGGACGGCACGCGTCACGCTGTGTGGTTCAATCAAGTGAATGGCGAAGGCCGCGCTTTCTATGGCCGGTTGACCGGCGCTCCACCCGAAGGAGTGCAAGCGTTGCCCGCGGCAGCCGTGCATGCGGACATCGCCGCACGAGGAAACATCGTCGGCATCGTCTGGAAACGTTTCGACGGAACCGCCACGCGTGTCGAATCGTGGCTTTCCAAGGACGGCGGTCGACATTTCACCGCCGGCCCGTCGTTGCAAACCCAAGGCGATTCGGATCAACCCCGGTTATTGAGCAGAGACTCGTTGATGCTGATCGTCTGGCGCACGGCCGAGGGTATGGCGGTGGCCAAGCTCGGGGACGGTGCGAGCGATGACGCGATCAAACCTTTCAGCCGCGACACTCTCAGCAAGATCGAACAACGGCACGCGGGCTCGGAGTTCTGGGTGGTGCTATGGGACCTGGAATGCGTCTATTGCATGAAGTCACTGACCAATCTCGCGGCCGTTCAGAAACAGCGACCCGCGCTCAAGGTCGTCACGATCTCGACGGATCCTATTGTCACAGCATCAGACATCCGTCAGCGGCTCGCGGATCTTGGCGTGCAGTCGGAAGCCTATGCGTTCTCCTCGGCCCCCGAGGAGGCGCTGCGCTACGCCATCGATCCGAAATGGATGGGGGAGAAGCCGCGCGCATACCGATATGCGGCCAACGGCTCGCGCACGCCCATGTCCGGAGTGCTCACCGCCAAGGAATTGGCGGGATCGTGAACTGCATCGTCAACGAGGTACTGGTTCAGCGGACATAATGCGACTGTAATCCCTGATTGCAACGCAGAATGTTCGCAGGCATAACGTGCATCCCATTGTTTTCGTTGGATGGATGACCAGTCCATGACGGCCGCGGCGCAAGGCTCGCCCACGGAGCGCTATCGGCGTGAGCGCCCGCCCGTGAGCCGTGAATGCGGCGATGAGCTGACCCGCATCACGGACGACATCGACGATCCAGTGGTGAAGCTGCGCTACCTGCAAAAGGCGCTGAACGGGGAGGGCGACAAGAGCGCCCTCGTGCAACTTGTGCCCATCCCTCCCGCCCGGCGGGCGTGGTACCGATTGAAAGGTTTGCAGGCCCTCGACGCCGTGGCCGACGCGGACGAGGTCGTAGCGGATCGCACGCTCGCGGCTCGCAAGACCGCGCGTCGTGTCGTCGTGGGGACGACGGCTGCGGCGTTGTTGTTCGTGCCGGTGCTCGTTGCTGTCATCGCTTGGCAGGTCAACAAGTGGACCAGCTCCGATCCCGAGCCGATGGCATCGTCCGTTGGCTCGTCGACGGAGGCCAACGCCACTGCGATCGCATCCACGACGGCGCCGCTGGTCGTGCCATCGACGCTGACTCCCGCGCCCGAAGCAGAAGCGCCAGTGAATCAGCCGCCCGTTGCCGAGACACTCGCGGCCGAGGATCTCGGCATCGTGCCGAGCATGCTGTGGCTCGCGGATCGCGGCCCAGGCTGGGAGTTGTATAGCAACGGTCTGCGCATCGAGACGGCTTACACGGTGAAGGGCACGCCGCGTAACTATAGGGTGCATTCGCGTAGCGGTCAGCTGCTGCCGACGAAACATTCGCGGCCCATGGGCATTCTGTTCCATACGTCGGAGAGCGATCTCTGGCCGCTCGAGCCCAGCTACGAGCAGGAATTACGCAAGGGCTCCGAAGCGCTGCTGCGTTTCGTGAAGCGCGAGCAGGCTTACAACTACATGATCGATCGTTTCGGTCGCGTGTATCGCATCGTCGATGACGATAGCCGCGCCAATCACGCCGGTCACGGCGTGTGGGCGCGAGGCGATGAGGTTTATCTGGATCTGAATTCGGCGTTCCTGGGCGTATCGTTCGAGTCGCGTTGGGAAGGCGGGCGCACGTTGCCCATCACGCGCGCACAGCTGATCGCGGGTCGCAATCTCACTCATTACTTGCGGCAACGGTTCGCGATTGCGCCGGAGATGTGCGTGACTCACGGCTTGGCGAGCATTTCGCCGAAGCGCGGGCTCATCGGTTATCACTTGGATTGGGCGCGCGGCTTTCCGTTCGAGGCATTCGGGTTGCCAGATCTGTATTCGCAACCGCTGCCGAGCGTGGCGCTGTTCGGTTTCAACTACGACAGCGAGTTCCTGCGCACCATGGGCGAGGAGCGCTGGCCCGGCTTGATCGCGGCCGAGCGGCAGCTGGCCGACGAGGCGCGCGACCGCGCGATCTCTCTGGATGATTTACGGCGCGAGCGTCAGGCGGAATATCGCCGCTGGCGCGCGGCTATTCCGACTCCAACTTCGGCAGAGCCCGAGTTGGAGACACCGGTTCCACAGACTGCAGACAAAAGAGGGTAACGCTATGGACGATCGTAACGACCACGGCTCGGAATCTTCGGGCTCCGGCAGCCACACGGGTCAGAGCCAGAGCGGGACCCGGACCCGCATCGGCCTCGACGTGGGCACCAGCAAGGTGGTCTCCGCGCGTGGCGACAACGTCTCGCCGCATACCGAAGCACAGCTCAACGCGTTCTTCGACGTGCCGTACTCGGCGTTGCACGAGCAAGGGTTGAAGGCGAATCGCACGCCGTTCTATCGCGAGGACGACCGGCTGATCGTCTATGGCGACGCTTCGGAAAAGTTCGCGCACATTTTCAACGCGAACGTGCGTCGGCCGATGGCGAAGGGCATTTTGAATCCCAGCGAGCCGATGGCCACGCATGTGTTGGAGACGGTGCTCAGCACGCTCGTGCCGGTGTCGCGCAATCCCGGTGAGCTGCTGGCCTTCTCCGTGCCGGCCGCAGCGACCGAGACAGGTCACGAGCTCACGTATCACGAAGAAACCATCAAGCGTTATCTGAAAGGCCGCGGTTACACGCCGCTCGCCGTCAACGAAGGTCTGGCGGTGGTCCTGGCCGAGCTCGCGAAGGAAGGCTTTACCGGTATCGGAATTTCGTGCGGCGGTGGCATGTGCAACGTCGCGATCTCGTACCTCTCGATTCCCTCGCTCACCATGAGCCTCGGACATGGCGGCGACTTCATCGACTCCTCGGTCGGTGCGGTGGTCAACGAGCCGGCCACTCGGGTCAAAGCGATCAAGGAAGAGACGCTGGATTTGACACGCGAGGGCGGCGACAAGATCGACAAGGCGTTGCACATCTACTACGACAAGCTGATCGAGTCGCTGGTGGAAGAGCTCGGCCGCGCTGTGCAAAAGACACAAAAACTGCCGCGCAACGATCAGCCCATGCCCATCGTGCTGGCCGGCGGCACCTCCAAGCCCAACGGCTTCCGGGATCGCTTCGAGAAGGCGCTGCGCCGCCGCTCGTGGCCGTTCCAGATCGGCGAGGTGCGCATGGCCAGCGATCCACTGACAGCCACGGCGCGCGGTGCGCTGGTCGCAGCCCTGGCGGAGAGATAATCGAACGGCCGCCGCTTGAACAAAGACCCAGTTCACGCAATTTAGCGGTGGTCTCCTAGGGCATTCCCTGAACTTGGCCCGTACTCAGAACGGAGTACGGGCCGGGTCGCTCTGAGACATTATTGCGCGGAAATCCTCGCGCACCCCTGCTAGGATCCACGGCTCAAGCTTCCTATGGAGTACCGATGACCGCAGACGCCTCGACCGCCCGCGCGCCGCTCAACTGGCCCGCGATCATCATGTTCCTGATCTCCACCATCCCGGTGGTGACGGTGTTCCCGTGGTACGCGGCCAAATTCGGCTTCGACGGCTTCGAGTGGATCAGCTTCTTCGTGCTGTGGGCGCTGAACGGCATGGCCATCACCGCCGGCTATCACCGCCTCTGGGCGCACCGCAGTTACGAGGCTTCCAAGCCATTGCAGATTTTTTACATGCTGTTCGGCGCGATGGCGCTTCAGAACAGCATCCTGGTGTGGGCGTCGTCCCACCGCACGCATCATCGCCACGTCGACGATGTCGACCACGATCCGTACTCGGCCAAGCGCGGCCTGTGGTTCTCGCACCTCGGCTGGATGCTCCGCAATTACGAAAGCGGCAAGCAGGACTTCCGTAACGCCAAGGATCTGGAAGTCAATCCGATCGTCGCCTTCCAGCACAAGTATTACGTGCCGATCGCCGTGGGCATGAACTTCGGCATTCCGCTGCTGCTGGGCTGGATGCACGGTGACATCTGGGGCAGCCTGCTGCTCGGCGGCTTCCTGCGCCTGGTGGTGAGCCACCACTGCACGTTCTTCATCAACTCGCTGGCCCATTTCTGGGGCAGCCGCCCGTACACCACCGAGAACACCGCCCGCGACAACGGCATTCTGGCGCTGTTCACCTGGGGCGAGGGCTATCACAACTATCACCACCTGTTTCAGTGGGACTATCGCAACGGCATCCGCTGGTACCAGTGGGATCCGACCAAGTGGCTGATCTCGGCCTGCAAATTCCTGGGCCTCGCCCGCTCGCTGAAGCGCGTGCCCGAGTTCCAGATCCGCCAGGCGTTGGTGCAGCGTCAGCTCGAGAAGGCCCAGGAGAGCCTCGGGCAACTGCAAGACCACGGCCGCCTCGCCGCGCTCCGCCAGTCCCTCGAGACGGAGATGCAGCACTTCAAGGAGACGCTGGGTCACTGGGCCACGTTGCAGCAGCAACGCGTCGAAGCGGCCAAGAAAGCCGTCATCGACCACATCGAACACAACGAATTCCTCGCCCGCGTCCGCGAGCTCGAAGAGTCGCTGCGCCAGCAGTACCTCCGCGTTCGGTTGATCGCCGTGCAGGCGACCTGACCGGTCTCCGCGTTAGCTTCGAGAAAGGGCGCCTTCGGGCGCCCTTTTTGTTTTGCATGCCGGATAGTATGCATGTGTAGAGGATTGCGTGAGGTGACACATGGCTACCAATCTTTCCATCGATCCTGAACTGATGGAGCTGGCACTGAAAGTCGGCGGGGAAAAGACCAAGGCGGCGACCGTCACTAAGGCGCTTCAGGAATTTATTGCCCATCGTCGGCAGAATGCGATGCTCGACTTAGCCGGCAGGCTCGAATGGGACAGCCAATACGACTACAAGCGTGACAAATCGCGGCGTTGAACCTTTCCGTCAGGCCCGAAGGCGCGAGAACAAATCATGCATCAAACTCGACCTCGGCATTTGATCATCGCCGCAGGCGGCGCCAGCCGATGACGCTGCTGGTGAGGGAGAGGAGGAGGCCGGCCAGGCTGAGGAGCCACATCAGGAGGTTCCAGGGGGGCGGTGGGAGAGGAGCCAGGGGAGGTCGAGGCTGTGGAGGGCGTTGAAGAGCCAGCGGTCAATGCGATTGGTGTGGCGCAGCCAGTTGAGGACCTGGCCAGTTTGGGGGTTCACGTGCGCTGAGTTTCGATGAGACGAGCATGGCTCAGCAGGCGAGGAGCAGTTCTGGTCTTCTGCTCGAAAGAGGCCCTTCGATACGCTCCCCAAAACGCGTGACTTTTTCCGGGCTAAAACTCATACGTGTAGGTCAGACCGTACGTTCTCGGCACCCCAAGCCGCCGCGCCAGGAATGCACCGCTGCCGTCATCGAGTCGAGCTTCAACCAGACGAGTCGCGTATTCCTCATCGAAGACGTTCTGCACGTTGACGCCGACCTGATGACGGCGCGTGCCGCCGACGAAATAACGTGCGGCGAGATTGAGCGTCACATAGTTGCCGTAGTTGCGGCGGCCTAAAGTTCGCAGTGGCTGATACACGTCGCCCACCCAATTGACCGTCGCGCTCGCATCCAACGGCAGCCGCGCCGGAGTGAATTGCAGGGCGCCTTTGGCGTAACTCTCCGGAACGCGTGAGATTTGCTGATCGGAGCCTTCGGGATGCGATTCACTGAAGGTGTAGCTGAAGCTGGTTTTGAAGCTTGCACTCAGGGGCACAGCGACCGAAGCCTCCACGCCGCGCACCTCGGTGACGCCCGGAAGGTTTTCATAGCGGCCGTTGGGAAACGCCTCGGTCGGATCGCCGATATCGATCAGACTATCCACATCGCGTGCAAACCCGGTGAGCTGCCAAGCTAGCGGACCTTCGGGAAGCGCGATGTTCCCGCCAATAGAAAGATTCAGATTCTTGCTTTCCTCCGGTTCCAGATCCGGATTGCCGGCGTAATCGTCTTCACCGATGTAATAAAGCTGCTCGGCGCTCGGCAGCAGAAACGCCGTCGCCACGACGCCTTCGACGTACAGCGCGCCGCTGAATTTATAGCGCCCGCTGACGTTCCACACCGTCGCGTTCTTACCGCCACTGCCGCGGTTATAGCGAGCGCCAGCGGCGATACTCAGGTTGTCGAACGCATTCTCGGCCGTGCGCATCTCGCCGAACACCGCATGCACCGTCTCGGTTTCTCCAGCGATGGGAAAGACATCGTCGCGCGCCTTGTAGTTCTGATAGTCGTAGCCGACGTGATAATCGAGCAGCCCGCCGGGCCGCACTTTCACGAGCGCGCTGCCGCCGTAGTCGTGAAAGCCCCAGTAAGTTCCCGGCGCATAGACCACGACTTCCTCGCCAGTCAGCGAGTCGTTCTTGATGTTGGCGTAGGTCGTGTCCCAATCGTGCAGATAAGCCTTCACGACCAACTGCACGTGCTCGCTCGCGTCATAGGCCAGCTTGGCGCTGACGATGTCTTCATCGCGATCGTTGTAGCTGCGCTTGGTGCCGACCGGCTGGTTGTTGTCGAGCCGGGCGTCGGTGTGGTGATAGAGCAGGTCGAGGCGCAGCGAGTCGGTGAAGTCCAGGCCGTATTTCACACCGACGTTTGTGACATCGTAGCCGCGCTCCCGATCGGTGGCGCTGGGCTCGAAACGATCGTATTGCCGATAACCGTCGCCCTCATTCTTCGAGCTGTACAAGACGAACTTGTGTCGCCCGAGGGCGCCGCGGCCATAACCGCCGATCTGGTACCCGTCGTTGCTGTCGTAATTCACCGCGAGGCTGCCGCCAGGCTCGTTGGAGAAACCGCGAGTGACGATGTTGATCGCCCCCGCCACACCCTGGGTGCCGTAGAACAGACTCTCGCCACCCTTCAGCACTTCCACACGGTCGATCATGTTGGCGGGCAGCGTGTCGGGGCTGGTCTCGTTGAAGATGCGGTTGCTGATGCGCACGCCGTCGATCAGCCACAGCACGTCGCCGGGTCGCGAGCCCTGCAGCGACACGTCCACATAGTCGAACGGTCCGCTGCCCGGCGAGACGAACAGGCCCGGCACTTCGAACTGCAGGGCGGTGCTGGCGTCGACGTAGCCCGCCGCCCGGATGCGATCCGCGCTGATGTATTCCACGTCGTGGCCGTAACGGGCCAACTCCACCGGCAGCGTGTCTTCGATGCTGCGAGCCGTGACGAGAATCTCCTCCAATGGATCCGTGCCTTCGGCAAGAACGACGGAGGTGGCCAGGCTCAGCAGCGAGGCAGCAGCGAATCGACGATGAGAGAGCAAGGCTTCGGTCCCCGGATGAACGAACGGAACAGCCGAGCCGCGTTTCGGTGACCGGCGAGTTACCGCGCGACGCTTCGGGCTGGGGCAAACTAGGCGGGGGCCACACTAGTGGGCGAAGCGCGCGAGTCTCCAGTAATTTACTGTTTCCAATGACGTTACTTAACGTTAAAAACTCTATGATGACGGCCTTATCAGGGGACGGCGCGGCGTTCATGACAGCAGACGAGCTGCAGCGACAGGCGAAGCTGTTCCGCGCCAGCGGCTTGCTGGGCAAGCCAGGCGCCCTGTCGCGTCTGTTCGATTTCCTGCTGGCGCGCTCGCTGGCGGGCGAGGTGCCCAAGGAGATCGAAATCGCCCTGCAGGTGTTCGGCAAGGGCGCCAATTTCGACGTCGCGCAGGACTCGGTGGTCCGCGTTTATGTCCACAAGCTGCGGCGACGGCTGGAGGACTTCGCGGCGCGCTCGCTAACGCCCTACGACAGCCGCATCGCCATTCCCAAGGGTGAGTACCGTCTGGTGCTCGAGCCGCCTGCCCAGCTTGCTCCTGCGCCGCCGGTCGTCGAGGTAGCGCCTTCCGCTCCGACTCCAACATCCGAGACGCCGCCACCATGGCGGCAGTGGCTAAAGCCCGCGCTCGTGGTGTTTGCCGCCTTCGTCGCCGGCGTTGTGCTCACATACTCATTCACTTTCGATTCCCAAGATCGCAACCTGAACGCAGTCCGCCACAGCGCGGTCTGGAGTCCGCTGCTGGACGATGACCTACCGATCACGGTGGTAGTCGGCGACTACTTCCTCCTGGGCGAAGTGGACGAGGCGAGCAACGTGCAGCGCCTGGTGCGCGAGTTCTACATCAACTCCAACCAGGATTTCCTGGATCACTTGCAGATCAATCCGGATCGGATGCGGCGCTATCGCAATCTCGAACTCACCTACCTGCCGGCCGCGAGCGCCTTCGCCTTGCAGGATCTCGTGCCCGTGCTGAACGCGGGCAAACAAGTGCGGGTGACACTCTTGTCGGCGCTCGATCCGAGCGTGCTGAAGTCCACTCACGTGGTGTATGTCGGCTACATCAGTGGCATGGGCATGCTCGGCGATCGCGTGTTCGCGCAGTCTCGGCTGGCGCTGGGTGGATCGTTCGACGAGCTGCACGATTTGCAGACCGGCACCACTTACGTGAGCACTGCCATGCCCATGGGCAGCGAGGGCGGGGCGTTTCGCGATTTTGGGTACTTCTCGACGTTCGCGGGGCCGAATGGCAATCGCGTGGTCGTCATCTCCGGGACGCGGGACAACGGCGTCATGCACGTCGCAGAGGCGCTATCGCATCGAGCGGGCGTCGAAGAGGTCGGCAGCAAAGCAGCGGGCGCCGAATCGTTCGAAACGCTTTACGAGATCGACGGCATGGCGCGCGCCGGTTTGAACGCGCGCCTGCTGTTCGTGTCCGCGATGAAGAACGATGCGATCTGGAGCGGTGCGCCGTAAGAGGCTCGCTTGCTAGCGCCTGCGGGCGCGCATCTGCTCGCCCGCGTCCTTCGCAGCTGCCTTCGCCGCAGCCAGTTCCTTTGAATCGAGCACGTTGTTCCGGTCCGCATCTGCGCGATCGAAGATCAACGTCGGGCCATTCAGGAATTCTTCCTTGGTCACCTTGCCGTCGCCGTCGGCGTCGAACTGGCCGACCATGAAGTCGCCGCCGCCGTTCTGCTGGCGGCGCGCGGCCAGGCGTTTGGGCACATCGTTGCTGTCGATGACGCCGTCCGAGTTGCGATCGAACTTGGCGAATTGGTCGGCGCGAGCCGCCGCGAACTCTTCCCGGGTGACCGAGCCGTCGTTATTGGCATCGGCGCGTTCGAAGATTCCTTCGCCGCGCATCTGCGCCATGGCGGGCGCGGCGAGCAGTATCAAAGCAGCAGTCGTAAGAAACATGCGGGACATGGTGCGTTCCTTGGTGGTTCAGGGATCCCGCTGGAGTCGATCCAGCGTTCACCCTGATAACGCGTCCCGCCCCGCAGGGTTGACACATTCCGCGCGGTTGACGGCTAGTTCGCCGTCGACTGTTTCAGGCGTTGGAAATAGCGATCCCGCAGCTCCAACTGGCGCGAGCGCATCTCCACGGCCTCGCCTGCGATCCAGACGTGATCGGCGAGGCTGGTGACATCGAGCGGATCTCCGCTCCACAACACCAGGTCGGCCGTCTGTCCGGGGGCAATGCGACCGCGAGTAGCACCGAGTCCAAAGATATCCGCGGCGTCAGCCGTCAACGCGGTAATCGCAGCTTCCTTCGGCATGCCGTGAGCAACGGCATTGCCGGCGGTTTGCCGCACCTTGCGAGCGTTGTGACTATCCTCGAATTGCGTGAATGTGATCTTCACGCCCGCCTTGTGCAGCAGAGCCGCGTTGTCGAGGCGCGCGCCGATCTGATCGAACGTGTTCGGCAGATTGGTGAGAGGATCGAGGATGACCGGCACCTTCGCTTCGGCCAGCTCGTCCGCGACCACCCACGCTTCGGCGCCGCCGGCGATCACAGGCTTGATGCCATAACGCTTGGCGAACGCGATGGTCTTCACGATGTCACCGGCACGGTCCACGTTGAAGATCACGCGTCCGCCCGAGAGATAGCGACCGAACACTTCGCGACCCAACGGATGCATCAACGCTTTCTCGTCAGTGACGCGATTGCGCGTTTCGTGCACCGCCTGTTCGAGCAGCATCCACTGCGCCGCGCGACTGCCGCCCGAATGCGAGTTCATCTGTCCGCCGAGATTGATGAACAGCGAGCGACTGCCATCGATCACGGCGTCCCGACGACCGTCGAGCGTCACGGCCGCGCCTTGTCCAGCGAGGAAGTTGCCAGACTCCGCGGTGCCCGGCGTCAACACGGTCCAGGTCATGCCTTCGATGCGCGTGACCGGCACGATCACCGAGCGGCTGTTGTAGGCCGTGGAAACATCGAACTCCGGACGCCACTGCATTTCATAAGCCGGCGCGCCGAGCCCGAGCGAAGCATCGTTGGTGGTCTCTTCCTGACTGACTTCCTGCACGCCGATGGTGCTCAAGCCGGCGAACATGCCCGCAGTCAGTGCGCGGCCTTTGGCGTCGATGATCACGGCGCCGTCGCCAGCGGCAAGCCCGCTGCCCACCGATTGAATCTTGCCGTCGCGAATCCGCACGTCGGTGTCGGTGAGCGTGCCTTTGGAGGTGGCCGTATGCACGGTCGCGCCGCGAATCAAAAAATCCTGCGCGATGGCGTTGCTGGCGCAGACCACCAGCAAAGAGGCGATCAAAGTTCTCATTATTGGGCGCTCCCTTTAGCAGTCTCGTATTGGCCCAGCAAGAAATCGGAGGAGGGTTTCGCCGGCGGATTGGCGCGGTCGTAGACCAGCGCGCCGTCGATGAACACCTGCTCGGCGAGCGCATACACGCTGAACGGATCGCTGTTCCAGATCACCACGTCGCCCATCTTGCCGGCTTCGAGCGTGCCGGTGACTTTGTCGATGCCCAAGGCCTTCGCCGGATTTAGCGTGAGCCACTTCATCGCGTGCTCGCGGGAAATATCCAGACCCATGCGCACGCCGCGAGTCATCGCTTTGGCGGCTTCCTGATTCAGTCGTTGTATACCTTCGGCCGAATCCGAGTGCACGACCGCGCAGCCGTTCTTGGGCATGTCGGTCAACGCCAGGTTCTCCATCACACCATCGAAGGCTTCCATCTTGAAACCCCACCAGTCGGCCCACTCGGCGCCGCAGATGTTGTTCTGCGCCAGCAGGTCGGCAATCTTGTAGGCCTCCACGGCGTGATGGAAGGCGGCGATCTTGAAGCCGAATTCCTTGGCCAGATCGACCATGATGGCCATCTCGTCGGCGCGATAGCAGTGGATGTGCACCAGGATCTCGCCGTCCATGGCGCCCACCAGAGTCTCGGACTTCAGATCGCGCTTGGGCGGTGAGGGCGGCTTGGCTTCCTCGTCCTTTTTCTTGCCGGGCTGCTGTTGTTTCTTTTCGTACTCGGCCAGCTCGCGCCGATATTTGTTCCACTCCTCGCGATAGGCCTGCGCATCGGCGAACGCCTGGCGATAACCGGCGACGTTACCCATGCGCGTCATCGGCGCCTGGCCTTTGTGGCCGTAAACGTTCTTGGGATTCTCGCCGCACGCCATTTTCAAGCCCTGCGGCGCGCCGGGGAATTTCATGGCCTGATAGGTCGTGGCGTGCACGTTCTTCAACGTGACGCCGCGGCCGCCGATGAGATTGCCGGAGCCGGGCAGGATTTGCAGGGAGGTGACGCCGCCTTCGAGCGCGGTCTGGAAACCGGGATCCTGCGGCCACACTGCATGCTCGGCCCATGCCTGCGCGGTCACCGGATCGACCATCTCGTTGCCGTCGCTGTGCGCATCCACGCCCGGGCTCGGATACACACCGAGATGCGAGTGCACGTCGATCAGGCCCGGCGTGACCCAGCGGCCGTTCGCGTCGATGACTATTGCGCCGGCGGGAGCGCTGAGCTGATTGCCCACACCGGCGATCTTGCCGTCGACAATAAGTACATCACCGCCGTCGATGCGTGCGCCGGTACCGGTGAGAATGGTCGCGCCCCGGATCAATGTCGCTTGCGATGCAGGCGCTTTGTAAGTCGATGTATACGGCGCGGGCGTCGCCGCTGCGGTGGCGGTAGTTGCTTGCTGTGTAGGCGCCTGCGACTGCGGAGCGGTTGCGCAGGCAGTCAACAAAACACCCAGCAAGGGAGTGATGACATGGCGACGCGAAGCGCCGCGCACATGCTTGTGCTGCATTTCCTGTGGTGTCCCCTGGACGAACAAACGAAGCGCGGGAATCTATCAAATCGGACCGTAATACGCTCTGCTCAATGAGTCGTTTGGGATTCAGATTTGGATGGCATCCAACTTGCTTTCCGGACTGTATGCAAAGGAGCCAGCCGGAAGACCCACCCCCTGCCCCCTCCCGTGCACGGGAGGGGGAAGGAATTTTTTTCTTCCGTCAGAGAGCGGCAGAGGCGGGTGTTGAAAAAAAGAGCATTTGCCGGGTTGGGTGTGGGCGGCGTTATCATGCACGCCATCGAAATGGGGATCGCGCGTTGTCACTGGCCAGCTGACGAATGAGCGCAACACCGGAACCGGTCGGGACTCTGGAAGTCGCCCTGGCGCATGCCAGGCGGCTGCTGCAGGAGGATCCGTCCGCCGCGGCCGAGCAGGCGACGGAAATTCTCAAAGCCGTGCCCGGGCATCCCATGGCCCAGTTGCTACTCGGCGTGGCGCGCCGTAGCTCAGGGGCCTTTGCTGGCGCCATAGAAGTTCTCACCGCACTCACTCAGCAGCAGCCTCGATGGGCTGCGGCTCACTTCGAGCTTGGGCTCGCGTTCGGCGCGAATCGGCAAGGCGACCAGGCAGTGATGGCTTTACGCCGCGCCGTGGAGCTCAAGCCCGATCTGCCCGATGCCTGGCGCACTCTGGCCGATCATCTCACTGCCGCCGGCGACGCCGAAGGCGCCGATCGCGCATATGCGCAGCACATTCGTTATTCGACGCGCGATCCGCAACTGCTCGAAGCAGGCGTTGCCCTTGCGGAGAATCGCATCTCAGCCGCTGAAGCGTTGCTGCGCGAACATCTGAAACGACACCCCACCGATGTCTCGGCCATTCGCATGTTCGCCGAAGTGGCGGCGCGTCTCGGTCGCTACGCCGAAGCGGAAGTGTTGCTGGAGCGCGGCCTCGAACTGGCGCCCAGCTTTCTGGGCGCGCGACACAACTACGCCTATGTGCTGCACCGGCAGAACAAACTCGCGAAGTCGCTCGAGCAGTTGGAACGGTTGCTAGCGGGCGATCCGCGCAATCCTAGTTATCGCAACCTGCTGGCGGCGGTGCTGGCGCGCGCCGGCGAGTATGAGCGCGCTCTGCAAATCTATGCCGAGGTGGTGAAGGAATATCCGAGCAACGCCAAAGTGTGGATGAGCTACGGCCACGCGTTGAAGACGGCCGGCCAGCAAGGCGAGTGCGTCGCGACCTATCGCCGTGCGATCGAACTGATGCCGCAGCTGGGCGAGGCGTACTGGAGTCTCGCGAACCTGAAAACATTCCGCTTCGGCGAGCAGGATGTCGTGGCCATGCAGGAGCAACTGCGACGCGCCGATCTGAGCATGGAAGATCGTTTCCATTTTCATTTCTCGCTCGGCAAAGCTTTCGAGGATGCGCGCGACTATGCGAAGTCGTTCGAGCACTACGATCAGGGCAATCGTCTGCGTCGCGAGATGGTTCAGTACGACGCCGACGAGAATTCGCAGCAGATGCGTCGTTCGAAGCAACTGCTGACGCGTGAGTTCTTCGCCGAGCGCCAGGACTGGGGATCGCCCGCGCCCGATCCGATTTTCATCGTCGGCCTGCCGCGCGCCGGCTCGACACTGTTGGAACAAATTCTCTCCAGCCATCCGTTGGTCGAGGGCACCATGGAGCTGCCCGACATCATCGACATGGCGCGATCGTTAGGTGGCGGTCGCGCGCGGGGTGGAGACTCGAAATATCCAGAGATTCTGGCGCAGCTGTCCGCAGTCGAGTTGCGTGCTCTCGGCGATCAATACATCGCCAACACGCGCATCCAGCGCAAGACCGACGCGCCATTCTTCATCGACAAGATGCCGAACAACTTCGCGCACATCGGTCTGATCCAGCTGATTCTGCCGCGCGCCAAGATCATCGACGCCCGGCGGCATCCGCTGGGCTGCTGCTTCTCCGGCTTCAAACAACATTTCGCGCGCGGCCAGCACTTCACTTATGGGCTCGACGACATCGGTCGCTACTACCGAGACTACGTCGAGTTGATGGCGCATTTCGACGCGGTGCTGCCTGGTCGCGTGCATCGTGTGATTTACGAGTCAATGGTCGCCGACACCGAAATGGAGGTGCGTCGGCTGCTCGACTACTGCGGATTGCCGTTCGATGAGCGCTGTCTGCGCTTCTACGAGAACGAGCGCGCCGTGCGCACCGCAAGCTCCGAGCAGGTTCGGCAGCCCATCTATCGCGATGGCGTCGATCATTGGCAGCACTTCGAACCCTGGCTCGAGCCGTTGAAGCGGGCGCTGGGGCCGGTGCTCGAGGCCTATCCGAACGTTCCGGAGATTCTGGTTACACGGCAATAGCGATCAAGCGAAGCGCCGCGGGCTCGCGCGGCTACAACATGGGGAGAGAGAGATGGTCAAGCGTCGCTTTCATGCTCACAAGAATCGACTCTGGCACAGTCGAAGATCGATGTCGGTTCCGCTCGCGGCCGCGTTATCGGTGACGATGGCGCAGGCGGTGGCTCAAGATAACGAGCAAGGGGTGCTGGAGCAGGTGATCGTTACGGCACAGAAGCGGCAGGAGAACCTGCAGGAAGTGCCGCTGAGCATCACCGCGCTGGGCACGGCAAAGCTCGAAGAGCTGCACGTCTCGGACTTCGACGATTACGCCAAGTTTCTGCCGAGTCTTTCCTACACGTCGTTCGGGCCGGGCTTCTCCCGTGTATTTTTCCGCGGCGTCAGCAGCGGCGATAACGGCAATCACTCGGGCTCGCTGCCCACCGTGGGCATCTATCTCGACGAGCAGCCGATCACAACGATTCAAGGCGCGCTCGACGTGCATATCTATGACATCGCGCGAGTGGAAGCGCTCGCCGGGCCGCAGGGCACGCTGTATGGCGCGAGCTCACAGGCGGGCACGATTCGCATCATCACCAACAAGCCCGATCCGTCTAAGTTCTCGGCGGGCTACGACATCGAAGGCAACGTGCTCGATGGCGAGGCGGGCTACATCGCCGAGGGCTTCGCGAACCTGCCGTTGAACGAAAAGGCCGCGATCCGGCTGGTGGGCTGGGGCAAGCGTGACGCGGGCTACATCAGCAATGTGGCGCGGGATCGTCTGTACCCGACGGCCGAGATCACGATCAACAACGCCGACCGCGCCGAAGAAGACTACAACGGCGTCGACACCTACGGCGCTCGCGCCGCCTTGCGTGTCGATTTGAACGAGAGCTGGACCGTCACGCCGACGATCATGCATCAGCAACAGAAGTCGAACGGCGCGTTCGCTTACGATCCGAGCCTCGGGGATCTCAAGGTGGCGCGCTATCGACCGGAGAACGCCGACGACCGCTGGACGCAGGCGGCGCTCACCGTCGAGGGCAAGATCGCCAGCCTGGACGTGGTGTATGCGGGCTCCTATCTGAAACGCGACGTGGACACCGAGCAGGACTACTCCGACTACTCGCTGTTCTACGACATCGCTTACGGATACACGGTGTACGACGATGACGGCGTCACCATCGATCCAACCCAATACATCCAGGGCAAGGATCGTTACAAGCGTCACAGCCATGAGTTCCGTGTGTCGACGCCCAGTGACAAGCGCGTGCGCTTCGTCGGCGGCCTGTTCTTCCAGCGTCAGCAACATCGGATCGAGCAGAACTACAAGATCGACGATCTCACCGCCGTGTACGAGGTGGCGGGCTGGGAAGACTCGATCTGGCTGACCGAGCAGGAACGCGTGGACCGCGACTACGCCGTGTTCGGCGAGCTCAGTTTCGATATCACCGAGAGTTTGACGGTGACCGGCGGCGCGCGCTGGTTCAAGGCCGAGAATTCGCTGGAGGGCTTCTTCGGTTACGGCGAGGGTTACAGCAGCAGCGGTAACAGCGGCGAAGCGTTGTGCAGCCGATTCTACGGCGACGAAATCGGCGATCGCTCCAGCTTCGTGCCTTATACCTCGATCGGCACCGCGCCTTGCAAAAACCTCGATCGCACCGTCGACGAAGACGGCGTCACGCCCAAGATCAATGTGACTTACAAGTTCGACGACGATCGCATGGTGTACGCCACGTACTCGGAGGGCTTCCGGCCGGGCGGCGTGAACCGTCGCGGCACGTTCCCACCCTATGACGCCGATTATCTGAATAATTACGAGATCGGCTGGAAGACCACCTGGCTCGACAACCGCCTGCGTTTCAACGGCGCGGTGTTCCTGCTCGACTGGGACGACTTTCAGTTTTCGTTCACCGGCGAGAACGGCCTCACGAATATCACCAACGCCGGCGGCGCCCGCATCACCGGCATAGAAACGGATGTCGAATGGGCCGCGACCGATCGCCTGCTGATCTCGGGTGGGTTGTCATTGCTCAACGCTGAATTGCGCGGTGACTTCTGCGAGCTCGTGTCGGAAGGCGCGCCATTGCCCTTCGACGAATGCTTCGGGCCGGACCCGCATGGCGGCGAGGGCGCAACGATTCTGCGCGGAGCGCGCGATGGCACGGAACTGCCGGTCGTACCGGATTACAAGGCCAATCTCACCGGCCGCTATCGCTTCGAGATCGGCTCGCTCGACGCCTTTGCGCAGGCGGCGTTCGTTTATCAGTCCGAGACACGCTCGGCGCTGGTGGAGTTCGACGAGAGCATCCTTGGGAAGAACCGCGCTTATGGAGTCGCCGACTTCGCGGTCGGTGTCACCAACGGCTCGTTCACGACCGAGCTGTTCGTCAACAACGCCTTCGACAAGCGCGCGGATATCGCGAGATTTTCGCAATGTCGCGAAGAGATGTGCACCAAGCCCTACATCGTGACCAATCAGCCAAGAATCATTGGCGTCAAGTTCGGGCAGAAGTTTTAGAGCGGAAGACCCACGGGCGGGAGCATTGCGCTCCCGCCCGTCAATTCATTTACTTCGCGGGTTCGACCAGCGCCTGGAACGTGAGCTGGCGCGACAGGTCTTCGATGTTGGGCACGCCGGCGGGTCCGCCGCGCCGCTGGATGATGCCGAGGAACACCACGTCGTTGGTGGGATCGATCCAGAACCAGGTGCCGGCGATGCCGTCCCACAGATACGTGCCCTTGCCGGTGGGGCTGCCGATTTCGAGCGGCTCTTCGTAAATCGCCACGTCGAAACCGAAGCCGAAGCCCGGCTGCATGCGGTAATTGCCGATGCCGAACTTGCCGTTCTGATTCTTCACGGCGTCCGGCACGTGATTGGCCGTCATCAGCGCCACCGTGCTCGGCGCAAGCAGGCGCTTGCCGTCGAGCTGGCCTTCGTTCGCCAGCATTTGCGCGAAGCGCAGATAGTCGGCGGCCGTCGAATAGAGGCCACCACCGCCCGACGGCATGCCGGGAGGCTCGTTCACACCCTTGTCGTGCGGCATCGGGCTGAGTCCGTCGGCGCCCCAGGAATAAATGGTCGCGAGCCGGGACATTTTTTCTTTCGGCACGTAGAACGCGGTGTCCTTCATGCCCAGCGGCTCGAAAATGCGTTCACGCAGGAAGTCGGGGAACGGCTTGCCGGACAATTTCTCGACCAGATAGCCCTGGATGTCCACGCCCACGCTGTACACCCAGCCTTCGCCGGGCTGATACAGCAGCGGCAGCTTGGCCATGCGATCGATGAATTCCTGCAGCGACGGCGCATTCAGCGGGCTGGACTGCTGATACAACTTGTCCACCGGCGTGCTGCCGAACACGCCATACGTGAAACCGGCGGTATGCGACATCAGCTCGCCCATCGTCGGCGCATGCGAGGGCGCGACGAACGTCGGCTGACCGTCGGCGCCGTTGCCGCCGTACACCTTCAGGTCCTTGAACTCCGGAATGTGGCGCGAGATCGGATCGGAAGGTTTCCACTTGCCTTCCTCGTACAACATCATCAAAGCCACGCCGGTGATGGGCTTGGTCATCGAGTAGATGCGCACGATGCTGTCCATCTGCATGGGTTTGCCGCCAGCGATGTCGGCTCGACCATACGTCATCTGCTGAACCACCTGGCCGCGACGCGCGACGACGGTGGCGATGCCCGAGAGTTGTTTGTTGTCGACGATGGCTTTCATGCCGGCGTCGAGGCGCTTCAGGCGTTCCGAGGAAAAGCCGACGCTTTCAGGTTTCGCCTCCGGCAGCGACAGGTTGCGCGCCTCGGCGGCAACTGTGAACAACAACGCCAGCGCGACCAGAACGGGTTGTATCCGCACAGTGAAATCCCCCCAGACTTTCTATGAATGGAAGCGAGGGAAAATACCGCCGCCGGGAGCCTCTCGGGGCGCCATGACAGAACTTTGCCTTAGACCACTCCCGCCCGAATCTCAAGCCTTGTCCTGCCGGGGTCGCTTCTTCATAGTGCGCGCCTCGTTTTCGCACTGTGGATCGGACCCCATGCTCCCGTCGATTGAATCCCGCATTGCCGCCGAGCTTTCGGCCAAACCGCAGCAGGTCATTGCCGCCGTAGCGTTGCTGGATGAAGGCGCGACGGTGCCGTTCATCGCGCGTTATCGCAAAGAAGCGACAGGGGGCCTGGACGACACGCAGCTGCGCACGCTGGAGGAGCGGCTGGCTTATTTGCGCGAGTTGGAAGAGCGCCGGGCCGCCATCATCGCCAGCATCGATGAGCAGAAAAAGCTGACACCCGAGCTGCGCGCCAGCATCGAGGCCGCCGACACCAAGCAGCGCCTGGAAGACCTGTACCTGCCGTACAAGCCCAAGCGTCGCACCAAGGCGCAGATCGCGCGCGAGGCGGGGCTCGATGCGCTGGCCGAGGCGCTGCTGGCCGATCGTTCGTTGACTCCCGAAGTCGAAGCCGCCAAGTACCTGAAGCCCGCGTTCAAGAACGCGCAGGGCGACGACAACCCAGGTGTCGCGGACGTTAAGGCTGCGTTGGAAGGCGCGCGCACCATTCTCATTGAGCAATTTGCTGAAGACGCCGAGCTGCTGGCGAACCTTCGCGAACATCTGCAGGAGAACGGCGTCGTGGTGTCCACGGTGGCCGAGGGCAAGGAAGAGCCGGCGGCGAAGTTTCGCGACTACTTCGCGTACAGCGAGACGATCAAGACCGTGCCTTCGCATCGCGCGCTCGCTCTGTTCCGCGGCCGCAAGGAAGAGTTGCTGAAAGTTTCGCTGAAGCTGCCCGAAGACATGCAGCCGCCGCCGGCCACCGGCCAGGCGCCGTTCAATGCGTGCGAGCTGAAGATCGCGGCACGTCACAACATCGCGGATCGCAAGCAGCCCGCCGATGCATGGCTGCTGCAGACCGTGCGTTGGACGTGGCAGGTCAAACTGGCTTGGCAGCTCGAAGCGGAGTTGCTGACATCGCTACGCGAGCGCTCGGAGGAAGAGGCGATTCGCGTCTTCGCGCACAACCTGCACGATCTGTTGCTGGCTGCTCCAGCAGGTCCGCGCGCCACCATGGGCCTCGATCCTGGTCTGCGCACCGGCGTGAAAGTGGCTATCGTCGATCGCACCGGCAAGCTGCTCGAAACCGCGACGGTTTATCCGCACGTGCCTCGTAACGAATGGGACCGCACCATTGCCCATCTCGCCTTGCTCGCCAAAAAGCACAACGTCGATCTGATCAGCATCGGCAACGGCACCGCCTCGCGCGAGACGGACAAGCTGGCCGGCGATCTGATCAAACTGCATCCGGATTTGAAGCTCACCAAGATCGTGGTGTCGGAGGCGGGCGCGTCTGTGTATTCCGCGTCCGCGCTCGCGGCGAAGGAATTCCCCGATCTCGACGTGAGCCTGCGTGGCGCCGTGTCCATCGCGCGCCGCTTGCAGGATCCGCTGGCCGAGTTGGTGAAGATCGATCCCAAGTCTATCGGCGTCGGTCAGTATCAGCACGACGTGAGCCAGACCAAGCTCGCCAAGAGCCTGGACGCCGTCGTCGAGGATTGCGTGAACGCCGTCGGCGTCGATGTGAACACCGCGTCCGCCGCGCTGCTGGCGCGCATCTCGGGATTGTCGAGCACGCTGGCCGAGAACATCGTCCGTTATCGTGACGAGCACGGCGCGTTCGCCAATCGTGCCGGCCTGAAGAAGGTTCCGCGCCTCGGCGACAAGACGTACGAGCAAGCCGCCGGCTTCTTGCGCGTGATGAATGGCGACAATCCGCTCGACGCCTCAGCGGTGCACCCCGAAGCCTATCCGGTGGTCGAGCGCATCCTCGCCGACCTGAAAAAGCCGATGCGCGAAATCGTGGGTGACGGCTCGACGCTGAAGAAGCTCGATCCCGCGAAGTACACCGACGAGAAGTTCGGCTTGCCGACGGTGAAGGACATTCTGAAGGAGCTCGAGAAGCCGGGCCGCGATCCGCGACCGGAGTTCAAGACCGCCACCTTCAAGGAAGGCGTCGAGGAGCTGAAGGACCTGAGCCAAGGCATGATTCTCGAAGGCGTGGTCACCAACGTCACTGCCTTCGGCGCGTTCGTGGACATCGGCGTGCACCAGGATGGCCTGGTGCACATCTCCATGATGTCGAACAAGTTCGTGAAGGATCCGCGCGAAGTAGTGAAGGCGGGCGACGTGGTCCGGGTCAAAGTGCTGGAAGTGGATCAGGCGCGCAAGCGAATCGCGTTGACCATGCGGCTCGACGACTCGGCTCAGCGTGTGCGTGACAACTCGGCGGGCGACTTCCGCCGCGATCGCGACTCACGTCCGCCGCAGCGTCAGCAGCAGCGTCGTGAGCCTGAATCAGTGGGAGCCGGCGCCATGGCCGACGCCTTCGCTCGAGCGCTGAAGCGACCGTAAATCGCCGTTGACGAAGCGCGCTTGCTGTTCCAGCGCGGCGGCGATCACATCGGGTGCGAGGCGGGTATCGAGCTCGAGATGATCTTCATCTCGAACCTCCATGCGGTGCCTGCGCACCACCGCGGTCCGGTTGCCATGCTTGATCGCGAAGTCCGCGTACTCGCTCATGAGGATGATTTCGCGTCCGCCCGGCTCGAACAGCGACTCACCCACGCTGTATGTCGAAAAGGGCGTGTCGCAGCCGAGATACTCGCGTAGCACGGTCGGCATCACGTCGAAGTGCGTGGTTCGATGCTCGTAGGTCCTCGGCTCCAGCCCGGGCGCATATAACATAAACGGCACGCCGGTCTGAAAGCGGGTGAAGTTGCTCGCATGACCCCAGTAGTTCTGCTCGTTGTCGTTGAACTCCTGCCCGTGGTCGCCGGTGACGATCACCAGTGAGTTTTCGAGCAGCCCGCGCGCTTCCAGGGCCGCGAACGCCTCTCCCACCAGCGAATCGACGTAATGCAGCGAGTTGCGATAGCGATTCAGCAACGGCAGCGGATCCGTATTGTTGTTGAGCTGCAGATAGTTCACGTGGCTGGCGGCCGGCTCGAAGGGCTTCGGATAGTCCTCCGGATGCGCAAAGCTATGGGGCGCGTCGTAGAACAGCAGGGCGAAGAACGGAGCCGCCGCCGGGCGGGCATCGAGGTACTGCAGAAAGTCGTTGGTGAGATCGCGGTCCCACGCGGCCGGATCGCCACCGTCCGAACGCATGCGTACGCCTTTGACCCGTGCGAACAGCGTGCGATCGAACTCGGGGCTGTACAGGGGCGCGCTTCGGAACACCTGCACGTCGTAGTTCAGACTGAACAGTTGCTCGATCAGCACCGGCCCCTGACGCTCGGCCAGAACGCGGTGCCAGTACGTGCCCGGTATCGAATAGAACAACGAGAACATGCCGATGCGCGTGGCATTGCCGCCGCTGAAGTGATCGAGAAAGCGGGCGGAGCGTTGCGCGAACTTATCGATGTTGGGCGTCACCCGCGCATTCATCTCGTCGAAGCGCCAGGAGTCGATGGCGATCACGACGATGTTGGGCGGCGTCTGCGGCGCATTGCACGTCAACGGCTGCAATGGATAGGTCAAGGCTCTTCCGGCGTGCGCTCCTTCGGTGTTCGCGACCTGCACGTTGGGTAAGTTCACGCCATAGGAGCGGAGCATGCGCTTCGCGGTCGCCGCGTAGCGCATGGGCAATACTTCCGTCTGTTCCAGGATGGGCTCGTAGCTCACGGCGTCGGCCCAGACGTGCACGAGGTGGAAGCTCAGCAGTGAGGTTACGAGCACGGCCACGATGCCCGTCCGCAGCGGCGAGCGCTCCGGAGCGCTCCCCAAACGTCGCCAGAACCAGCCACACGCGATGCTGAAGACCGCCAGAAGCGTCGCCGCGATCAAGCCCGCTTGCGCGTACATGGCCGCTGAAAACACGAAGGTTTCGCTCGCCGCACCGCCGAGCAACAGGTTCAGCACGCCGGCGTTGATGTGAAACCGATAGAGCTGAAAGACCTGCGTATCGATCAACACGTAGGCGACAGTTGCCGCTCCGAGCAGCACTCCGAACGGAATAACCAGGCGCGGTCGGGGCCACAGGGCGCCAAGGGCGAGCACCGGCAACAGGGCTATAGCTGCGACGGTCGTGAAGTGCGCCACGAGCATGCTGGCCCGGAACAGCAGCGATGCGGGCCGCCCGTCGAGATCCACCACCTCGAAGTACCGGAGACTGACCAACAGCAGGAGGACCAAGGTGGTGAGGAGCAGCCCTCCCCACCAGCGCAGAAGGCGATTGCGTATTTCGTTGTAAGACGTCACTGATGCGGCACGCTGAGACTTTGATGGCACGCGAGAAACGGCTGATTGTAGCCGGGCCGCACGGGCTTGCGGCCGTTCGCGTCAGGCGGGCGGCCGGATGCAGTGCACCGGCCCAGGCGAATCAGCCTATGCGAGCAACAGTTTGCCGCAGCTTCAGGTTCCTTGCGGGCGCGGCCCCATCAACAATGTCAGTCCGGCCTGGATTTCGGCGTGTTCCAGGCGCGATTGCCGCCGCCGCGAGATTCGCCGTTGTTGTTGGATGGCGACGCTCTCGGCGATGAGTGCTCGACGCGAGGTTGCGGCTGGCTGCGAGGCTCTTGCCTGGGAGGCGGAGAGTAGGTGCGCGGCTCGCTACGCGGCTGCGAGTATTGTCGCGGCTCGCTACGTGGCTGCGAGTACTGCCTGGGCTCACTGCGGGGCTGCGAGTATTGGCGGGGCTCGCGAAGCTCGTTGCGATTCGCTGAACCCGAGCTGCGATCGCGATAAGTCGAGTTCGACGGTGGGCGATAGGAGCTGCTGCCGCCTTGCTGGAACGTGCTGCTCGGCGGACGCTGCAGGTGATCGTTGCGGCGCGAGTCGGAACGCGATGACTCCACTCCTCGCAGGATCTCAACCGGCTCACGGTCACGCGTCTGTGTGTCGCGTCGGTTCTGGTAATCGCGCACCGAGTTGTTGTTGAGCTCGCGCGGCTCACGAACATTGCCGTTCAAGCCCAAGGCGCGCTCGCGCGCGCCACGATTGGCGTCGCCGACCGACACGCGAGGTCGGACCACGTTGTAGTCGCTACCGCGTTTGGGCCCGGAGCGATCGACGAGCTCGTTGCGTCCGATCGGTCGTCCGCCGTTGTTCTCGATGGCCGTGCGCTCGCGATGGAAGGGCACGCGACCGGCGAAGTAATCGCCGCCCCGACTGAAACGATTGGCGTCCCGCGGCGGCTGACGAACAGCGCCGCCAAGCACGCTCTCACGATATGGCGCGATGGCCGGCGGACGATTCTCGGCGTGATAGTTACGCAGATGGCTTTCGTCCACTCGCACCCAGTGATCGCCGATCCGGCGACCGCCGACGAAGTGATCGCGCGAAACCGTGGTCACCGCGCCTGGATAGTGCCGATAGTCGAAGCGATGCGGCGGCACGCGCCGGCCGTAGAAATAGTTGTTGTTGATGATGTACGTGTTGGAAACATTCACGTAGCGGATGTAACGCGGCGTGTGCCGATAGCCCGGATAATAGATATCGCGAGGTCCGAGCGGATACCAGCCGACGTTACCGAACGACACCGAGATACCGACCGACGGACCGCCGACCCAGCCGACCAGCGCCGGTGCGTACACGGGCCGAATGTGACGCGGTCCCGGCACCCAGCACCAGCTGCTGCGAATGTAAGCCCAGCGGCCATAGTGGAATGGTGCGTATCCCCAGCGTGCATCGTCGATCCAGGACCAGCCCCAGGGCGACACGTACACCCAGCGGCCATAGCGATACGGCGCCCAGTTGTGAACAACATAGGTGGGACGCCAGACGTAGCCGTACTCGGGCTCGCTGATCCATTCGCCATTGTCGTCCAGGTCTTCGTAACCGACGACATCGCGGGAAACATACTTCGCCGACTTCGATCGTTCGTTGCGCGCGTCACGATCGTTGGCCCAGTTCTCGAACGCCGTTCGTGGACCGAGCCGCTCGATCTGACCGGTGAGTTTGTCCACGCCCGTGAAGACGCCGCGCTCGTTGTCGCGCACGGTGAACCGCTCGTTGCCGCCGCCTTTGACTTCCGCTTCACCATTGCGCGTTTTCACGATGGTGCGGTCGCCGGACTTGTCCACTTCGAGGTGATATTCGCCGACGCGATTCAGCACCACGGTGGAATGGGGCGTTTCGACTTGAATGGTTTCGCCTTCGGCCAGCCGGCGCACGCGAATGGTGGCGGCGCCTTCGGTCAGGCTCGCTTGCAGCACGCCGTCGTCCAACTCGATGAAGCCGAAACCCGTGTCACCGTCGAGATACACGGCCGCGGAGCCGATCTGCAGTTCGGCGCGTCCGCCGTCCTCGACCCAGAGACGGTCGCCGCTGGTCAGCGGACGATTCAGCGCCGCTTCGGCCCACTCTTCGGTGCCGGCGGGCGCGATAGTGACTTCGCCATCGACATAGCCGAGGCGCGCGACGCGACTGGGAGGATCGACAACCGGCGTGGCGCGGCTGGATTCGGTGGCGGTTTCAGGTTCGACGACGGGTTCGACCGCCGGCTCATTCTCGTCGCCCGATTCGATCACCGGCTCGGGTTCGACGACGGGCTCCTGGGCTGCCGCGTCGTTGGGCAGGGCGAAGAACAAAGCGAGGCTGCAGACGAGTCCTGCCAGCCACTGTGTCAGGGAATTCGTCACGTTGCTGCCTTTCAGTTGGCCGCTGGATCGCTCCGTGATTCGGCGGTCGGCGTTGCCCAAAATCATGATGCCCACCCCCGTTTAGAACGGTTGTCAGCATGATCCGTTCCCCGGGGTGAACTCAAGGTGAACAGCGGCGGACACCGCGCAATGGCGCCGGGATCCAGAACGATCGGCATTAAATCAAATCGCGGTCATTAAGTTACAAGGAGAGCAGTGTGTCCGGCGCCATTGTGGTCGGTGGCTGCTGAAGGGTTTACCCCCGGCGTGATATCGGCGGATGGAGCAGGCAAGTGGCACAGGTGGGCACTTGTTGCCCAACGGCGACGCCAGTTGTGAGCCGCTTCGCGGACGGCGTAAGGCGGCTGCCTAATACTGCTTCAGGTTCAATAACAACACTCAGGCCATGGAGTTATCCGGGAATCCCAAAGAACTGGCCCTGTTGAGGCAGTTCACGCCGTTCGACGGCATGACGCCGACCAGCCTGGCCGCGTTCGCCCGCAAGATTTCCCGCCTGCAGGCGCCCAAGGGCCGCCTGTTGTTCCTCGAGGGCGACGAGGACAAGCAGACCTTCTACCTGATCAGCGGCTCCATCGACTTGATGGCCGAGGGCGAGGTGATCGGCTCGGTTCGCAGCGGCACGCCCAAGTCCAAGAGCCCGCTGGTGCATCAGCTGCCGCGGCCCTATTCGGCCGTGGTGACTTCCGACCGCATCGAATATCTGCAGATCGACAGCGAGTTCCTCGACGTCGCGGTCACGCTCGACCAGACCGGCGCCTACAAGGTGCTGGAGTTGAACGGCCTGGACGACAACGCGCCCGGTCCCGACGACTGGATGACGGCGCTGCTGCAGACCAAAGCTTTTCACAAGATTCCGCCAGCCAACATCCAGGCCGTGTTCATGCGCCTGCAACGGATGGATTGCCGCGCCGGCGAAGTGATCATCAAGCAGGGCGATGTCGGCGATTATTTCTACGTGGTCGTCAAAGGCATCTGTCAGGTGGCGCGCGAGACGCCGCTCAACAAGGAAGGCGTGCGCCTCGCCGAGTTGAAGATGGGCGACACCTTCGGCGAGGAAGCGCTGATTTCCGACGTGAAGCGCAACGCCACGGTCACCATGGTGACCGACGGCGTGCTGATGCGCCTGGCGAAGGACGATTTCCGCAAGCTGCTGCACGAGCCGCTGCTCGACTGGGTCGATTACGCGAGCGCCAAGCGCATCGTCGAGATCGAAGGCGGACAGTGGGTCGACGTGCGCCTGCCGTCGGAGTTCGAGCACTATCGCGCCGACGGCGCGATCAATATTCCCTTGCACTCGCTGCGCCTGAAAATGAAGGCGCTGGATCGCAATCGTCACTACATCGTGTGTTGCGATACCGGCCGCCGCAGCTCGGCGTGCGCCTACATGCTTGCCGAGCGGGGCTTCCATGCCAGCGTGCTCCGGGGCGGGCTGGGCTCGACCGATCTGGCTGCGCCGCGCTGATAAATCCTTCCTGGGTATACAACGCAGTTGTTAGTCTGATCCTGTTTCTTGGGCCTCTTTAATTTTCGCAGAGGCCGGACCAAGATGCCGTCTTTCCATTGCAAGGGGATGGCCTCATGGGTTGCCTGTCTCGTCCAGCGTTCGTCCTCGGTGGCGCGTTGTGGCTGTCATGCTCGATCGCCGCGGCCCAGTCACCGGCCGAATCCAGCCTCACTGCACTGATCGCCGAATACGAAGCGTTGATCCGGCAGGACGATCCGGTGAGCGCCGGTCAGGAAGGCGATCGCAACGCCTTGCGACGCTTGCCGGACGTGCGTCCGGAGACGGCCAAAGCCGCGGCGAAACAATTGAAGAGCATCGCCGAGCGACTCGCCGCCATCGACGCGTCCGCTCTGTCGGGAGACGCGGCTCTGAATCATCAGCTGCTCACGGGCGTCGTCGCCACGCACTCGGAGCAGCTGACATTCGATCTGCCGCGCGTCCCGTTCGAGAACGACAGCGGCTTCCATACACTGCCCGACTATCTGGCGCGCACGACGAGCATCGGTTCACGCGAAGACGCGGACGCCTGGCTCGCACGACTCGAAGCGACACCGGCGTTTTTCGAGCAGAACCTCGCCAACTTGCAGCGAGGCATCAAGACCAAATACACCCAGCCGCGCATCGTCGCCGAGCGCGTGCTCGAAGTCGCTCGCAAGCAGGCGAATACGAAGCCCGAAGACAGCTCGCTGCTGCTGCCGTTCGCACGCATGCCATCGAGCATTCCAGCGACCGCGCAAGAGGAATATCGCAGCAAGGCGCTGGCCATCGTGCGCGATCGCATTCTGCCGCTGCAGAAGAAGTTCGCCGACTTCATGGCCAAGGAATATTTGCCGGCGGCGCGTCCGAAGCTCGCGTGGCGCACCACCCCGAACGGCGAAAGCTCCTATAAGTTCTTCGTGCGCCGTGAGACCACGACGCAAATGACGCCGGATGAAATCCATCAACTCGGCCAGTCGGAAGTGGCCCGCATTCGGGGCTTGATGGAAAAGACCATCGCGGAGACCGGCTTCAAGGGCAGCTTCGCCGAGTTCCTCAACATGCTTCGCACCGATCCGCGCTTCTATGCGAAGACGCCCGAAGACCTGATGGAGAAAGCGAGCGAAATCGCCAAGCGCTCGGACGATCAGCTGCCGCGTTTGTTCGGCACATTGCCACGACTGCCGTATGGCGTGCGGCCGGTGCCGGCCGATATCGCCGAGGGCTACACGACTGGCCGCTACTGGGTGGGCAGCATGCAGCAGGGCCAGGCGGGCGGGTACATGGTCAACACCTCGCACCTGGATCAGCGTCCACTCTACGAGTTGCCGGCGCTCACCGTCCACGAGGCCGTGCCCGGCCATCATTTGCAGATCGCGTTGTCTCAGGAGCTGACCGGCATTCCGTACTTCCGTCGCAACACCAGCCCGACGGCGTTCGTCGAGGGTTGGGGACTCTACTCGGAGTTCCTGGGCGAGGAGATGGGGATCTATCGCGATCCCTACGAGCGCTTCGGTCGCTACTCGTACGAAATGTGGCGCGCCTGCCGGCTGGTGGCCGACACCGGCATCCACTGGCTGGGCTGGGACATCGAACAGGCGCGCCGCTGCTTCACCGAAAACTCGGCGCTCGCGCCTCACAATATCCAGACGGAACTGGAGCGCTACATCTCCTGGCCGGGCCAGGCGCTGGCGTACAAGATCGGCGAGCTGCGTTTCCGCGGTCTGCGCAGCGATGCCGAGAAGGCGCTGGGTGAAAACTTCAACGTTCGCGAGTTCCACGACCAGCTGCTGTTGAGCGGCGCCTTGCCGCTGGACGTGGTGAGCACGCGCATCCAGGACTGGATCAGCGCCAAGTCGCCCACCAAGGCGACATCGTCGAGCGCGCTAGCGCCGTGAAGTACAATTTCTGAGCATGAAAACCACGATCTATGGCATCAAAGCCTGCGACACCATGAAAAAAGCACGCACCTGGCTCGACGAGCACGGCGTGCAGTACGAATTCCACGACTACAAAGTCGCGGGTATCGAACGCGAGCGACTCGAAGGCTGGTGCAAGAAAGTCGGCTGGGAAGTCCTGCTGAACCGCGCCGGCACGACGTTTCGCAAATTGCCCGAGTCCGACCGGGCGGACTTGAACGAGCGCAAGGCGGTGGCGCTGATGCTGGCGCAGCCGTCCATGATCAAGCGTCCGGTCCTGGAGCGGGGCGGAAAGATGCTGGTTGGCTTCAAGCCGGCGGAGTATCAAGCCGCCCTGGGCTGAACCCGCTGCTGGCTGCGGCGGCGGGTAATTTCGGCAGATGTAAACGGTTCCACGATCTGCCAGACTGCGGGTATGAGCACCACCCCGTTCGCCCCGAAGCCCATGAAACTCAGCATCCTGACCGCGGCGCTCCAAGAGCTGACGCCGCGGGACAAACGGGATGCCGATCCGGATCTGGCCATCGAAGAGTGGCTGCAATTCGCGCGCGACATCGGGTCGCCGAATATTCAGCTTTCGGCCGCGCTCCATCCCACCGAGAGCGACGTGCCCGCCGAGGCCATGCTCGATCCGGTCGCCAACACGCTGGACCTGCGCAAACCCTTCGATAAACAGCGCGCAACGCGCGTCAGCGCGGCGATGAAGGAAACGGGCGTGGGTTTGTCGGACCTGGCATATTTCGACAACATGCTGGTCGCCGATCCGGCCGCGCGCCAAAAGAAACATGACTTCATGTTGCGCGTGTTCGATGCGGCCGTGCTGCTGGGAACGGATGCGGTGTGCGGGTTCGTCGGCCGCAATCCGCAGCTGGAAATGGATCAGAACCTCGTCATGTTCGAAGACGCGTTCATTCCATTACTGAAAGAGGCCAAGGCTCGCGGGCTGACGTATCGGGTCGAGCAGTGCCCGATGCCGGGCTGGAACGTGCTCGATCGCTGGCACAACAACATCGCGTACGCGCCGGGCCCGTGGATTGCGCTGCATAGGATTTGCGAGCGCCATGGCGTGGGCGATCAGTTCCGCATTCACTACGATCCGTCGCATGCCATTCTCATGGGGCAGGACACGCGGTCGTTGTTTCAATATCTCAAGGATGAAGGCTACGGATTCCTCATCGGCGGTTTTCACGTCAAAGGCCAGGTCGTCGACTCTCGCGGCGTGTCCGCGTGGGGTTATGGCGGGCAGACCATGCAGCGTGGCGACTGGATCGACGGTAAGCCGTCGACGAACCCCGCGGATCAGGCCAACGCGTGGAAGAAACAAACGGTGTTGTGCGAGCACGAGCTTCCAGGCACGGCGCGCCACGATCCGCTCGCGTATTTGCAGAATCGCAGCGTCGATTGGCTGGATCATCAATTGGCCGCACGCGAGCTGCTGTCCATCGATCCCGCGAAGACGTTCTTAGTCGTCGAGCACGAATATCCGCCAGCCCGCATTCAAGACAAGGCCCGGCTCGCGCCCATCCTGAAGGGCTCCCTGGCGTTCGTGAAAGCCATCGACGAGGCCGCCGCCGCCATGTACTCGCTGCAGCACGACGTTCTGAAATCTCAGGGCATTCCCATCCAAGGCGTGGGGCGCGAGGCGTACCGGTCCTAGTATGAATTCGGGCAGCCCGGGACGGGCTGTCCGTTTTTGACCGCACCCTGTCGAGCGGCGCTCTCGTCCGCGGGCCCCGCGGCGAGCAACATGACTCCACGTTGTCCTGTAGGAGTCGTCATGAAGTCCGCGTTACTCGTCATCGATGTGCAGCAGTCGTTCACCCGTCGTTCTTATTGGGACGATTCGGAGCTGCCCGTGTTTTTACATAGCGTGCAGCAGCTCGTGAACCGTGCCCATAACGCGGGCGTCCCCGTGCTGCAGGTCTTTCACGTGGACGAGGAAGGGCCTGAAAACGCTTTTTCCGTCGAGTCCGGGCTCATCAAGACCTTGCCGCAGCTGGATATCCAGCCCACCGAAGTGTTCACCAAGGCCGTCCATTCGGCCATGTTCGCCACCACGAAAAACGGCCGGAGCCTGGACTACTGGCTGCGTAACAACGGCATCCAGCGCCTCATCGTCACTGGCATCCGCACCGAGCAGTGCTGTGAGACGACCACGCGTCATGCCTCGGACCTCGGCTATAGTGTGACCTACGCCATGGATGCCACGTTGACCTTCCCCATGGTGTCCGGATCGGGCCGCAAGTTCACGGCTCAGGAGATCCGCGACCGCACCGAGCTGGTGCTGCAGGATCGGTTCGCCCAGGTGCAGCGCTCGGAAGCCGTGGTGATGTGAGAGAGTTCGCATGAGAAAGGTGCTGTTCGCGCTGCTGCCCGAGGTCGTGTTGCTGGATGTGGCCGGCGCGGCCGAGGCTTTCAGAATGGCGAGCCAGCTCGTGCCTGACAGCTACGAGCTGGAGTTCGTTGCGAGCAGCGCCTCATTGCGTTCCTGCGTGGGCCTGCAGCTGCATAAGCTGCAGCGCCTGCCTGCCGAAGTGCCGGATCATTCCATCGTCGTCATCACCGGCGTCAGCTCCGTTTCGCTCGACCTGGAATCGGAACCGATGCTGCAACTGACGGAATGGTTGGCTAACGTGGCTCGCAATGAAACCGTGACAGTGATGTGTGTCTGCTCGGGCAGCCTGCTGGCGGCACAGGCTGGACTACTGCGCGGGCGCGAGTGCACCACCCATCACGAATTCGTGGAACGGCTTGCCAAGATGGAACCGAGCGCCACCGTGCACGGCAATCGCATCTTCGTCGAAGATGGCCACATCATGACCAGCGCCGGTGTGACTTCCGGAATCGATCTCGCGCTCCATCTCATCGGACAACAGCTGGGCCACAAGATCGCAGTCGCAGTGGCGCGCGATCTGGTGGTCTACATGCGTCGTACGACGGCGGACCCACAGCTCTCCGCTTGGGTCATGCATCGGAATCACATCCATCCCGCCGTTCACAAAGTGCAGGACGCCATCGCTCGCAATCCGGCGGGCAACTGGTCCTCGGCCAAGCTTGCGGCCGTTGCCTGCATGAGTGCTCGCAATCTAGGAAGGCTATTCATGGAGCACGCGGGCTGCTCGCCACTCGATTACGTGCAACGCTTGCGAGTTGCGCTAGCGCGCGAGATGGTGATGAACAGTGATTTGGCGTTGGAGCGTGTTGCCGAGCGCAGCGGCTTCAGCTCCGCGCATCATCTGCGGCGAGTCTGGCGCCGTTGGGAGCGGGCGTCGCCGGCTGAGTTTCGCCTGACAGCTCGCTGACCGACACGGAGGTCAGCCCGCGCTCGCGCAAGCCTTGTAACAACAACGGCAGCACTTGGAGGATCAGCGGGCGGTGACGCTGCTCGCGCTCATGCCCGTCATGTAACAGCACGATGTCGCCTGGCCCAATGCGACTCAGCACGCCACGAGCAACGGCCACTGGATCGCGAGCGTAGGTATCCCGCGAATGGATCGACCATGCGACGGCTTTTAGATTGCGCTTGTGCGCGGCGCGTGCCATCGCAGGACTCTTCAATCCAACTGGCGGCCGATACAGCGGCTCGCGTGTCGAGTGCGTGATCGACTTGATCAGCTGCGCGCAGCGATCGATCTCTCGGGCGTGGCCAGAGGACGGATAAAAATTCTGAAAATGCGAGTGGTGCCACGAGTGATTGCCGAGCTCGTGGCCTTCGCGATGTATGCGCTCGCCCAGCGCGCGATGTTTCTCGAGATAGCGGCCGATGACGAAGAAACTCGCGCGCGCCTTGTGCTCGGCCAGCAGGTCGAGCACGGCCGGAGTCACTTCGGGATCGGGACCGTCGTCGAACGTCAACGCTACTTGTGGCCGATCGGTGCGTCCGCGCACCAGGGTCGGATAAAGAATCGAGGACGCCGGGCGGAAGATGCCATCGGCCATCATCAGCGCCAGCGCGCCGAGCGGCACGCCCAGGCTCAGCAGGCCCGGACCGAAGACCGCGGCCGAGCCGACCGTGGTGGCGGCGCTGGCCAGCAGAAATCGATCGGCGCGACACAAGTTCAAGCGGGCCAGCTCCAGGGACGAGTGCGCCATCATGGCAATTGCGATTCAAGTTGTCGATTGACGGCATTGCCAATGGCGATTGCCCGGAGCGGCGGTCAGGCGCATCGTGACCCACCGAAGTCGTAAATCCCACCTGGGATGTTGAGGAGAGAGGTACATGAGCGATGCGAAGTTTCTCGCCGTCACGGACGCCAGCTTCGACCAGCAGGTGCTGGCCGCGTCCGGCCCGGTGCTGTTGAAGTTTGAAGCCGACTGGTGCGGGCCGTGCCAGGCGATGAAGCCGATGATCGAAGATATCGCGCGCGACTACGATGGCCGCTTGACCGTGGCCACCATGGACGTTGACCAGAACAACCAGACGCCGTACCGCTTCGGTGTCCGTGGCGTGCCGACAGTCATGCTGTTCAAGGGCGGCCAAGTCGTGGGACAGAAGGTCGGCCTGCCGCGCAAGGCGGAGTTGACCGCGCTGCTGGATACGAAGCTGAGCTGAGCTCTGAGGGAAAGGGGCAAGCTGACGGTAAGTCCTACGTGCGCGCCCCCTCGCGCAGTAGTAGAACCCAATGGCCCTGTCCGACCGCACTCGGGCAGGGCCTTTTTCGTGCCTTCATAACCTCTCGTAACAATTCGATCAGGCCCGCAGAGGTGACCTGTGAAATCCGTTCGGGCGAGACGCCGCGGTGGCCAACCGGGGCAGCACTCGTCACATAGGGACGGTGACGATCAGACTGGGGAAGAGGAAGGATCGGGATCTCCTGTCGTTCGACTGGCGCTCGAGCATTGGCCCGCGGCTGCGCTGCTGATCGATCGCGAAGGGCGTATCGCTGCGGGCAATCGCGGCGTCGCTCGATTGTTCGGCTACGAGCCAGGCGATCTCATCGACGTCCCGATCGATGAATTGATTCCGGGATGGCGGCCGCTCGATGTCGGCGATGACAATCGCGTGGGCCATCCTCGCGCGAGTCGTCGCCGACGCGCCACGGGTCATCGTCTCGACGGCAGCACGTTTCCATTGCGGTTCTTTCAAATGACCGTGGCGGCCGACGATGCGCAGAGCACGCTGGTAACCATCACGCCGCGCGCCCGTCTCGTCGGCGGCGGACACGTCGCGCATGTTCGCAATCGTCACAGTGAAGAACGCCTGCGTGCGGCGGTGAAGGCCGGACGGATCGGAACCTGGGTCTGGGATCTGCGCAAGCGCACCGTCTGGTGGGACAGCGCGATGTACAAACTCTGGGGCCAGCCTCGTCATCGCGGGATCATGCCGATTGCCATGGCCACGGCGCTGCTTCATCCCGACGATCGCGAGTGGGTCGGCCGCGCCATGGACCAATATCTCATCAGTGGCGCGGACGAGATCTCGCTACAGTTTCGTTTGCTGCGCTCAGACGGCGCGACGCAGTGGGTCGCGATTTCGGGGCGGATCGAACGCGACCCGAAGGGTCAGCCGACCCGCCTCATCGGCGCGACCATCGATGTCACGGCGCGCCGGCAAGCCGAAGAAGCTTTGCATCATGCGCAAAAGATAGAAGCGCTCGGCACACTGGCCGGCGGCATCGCGCACGACTTCAACAACATTCTGCTCGCGATCGCCGGCAACACGCGTCTGGCCATGCAGGACCTGCCGGACGATCATCCCGTGCAGCAAGGTCTTGCCGAGATTGCCAAGGCCACTGCGCGCGCCACCGATCTGGTGAATCGCATTCTCACGTTCAGCCGTCAGAGCGAGTGCCGCCGTGAGATCCTGCAATTGCAGCCGGCGGTGGAGGAGGCGATCAAGCTGTTGCGGGCGACCTTGCCCGCCATGATCGAGATCAATTGCAACTTCGCCGAAGGTCTGCCGCCGGTGCGCGCCGATGCGACGCAGATCCATCAGATCATCATCAATCTCGTGACCAACGCGGCACATGCCATCGGCGATGGCGCGGCCGGCTGCATCACCCTTTCGCTCGATGAAGCCCAAGTCGCACAGAGCGAGGCCGTGTCGCCGGAGCTGAAAGCGGGCCGCTATGTGCGACTGTCCGTAACGGATACCGGCAGCGGCATGGACAAGGCGACGCTCGATCGCGCGTTCGATCCCTTCTTCACCACCAAGCCCGTGGGGCGCGGCACAGGTCTGGGGCTGAGCGTAGTGGACGGCATCATGCGCAATCACGAAGGGTCGGTGATCGTATCGAGCGAGCCGGGTCGCGGCACGACGTTTCGTTTGTATTTCCCGGCGGCGGAGCCGGCCAGCGAAGCGCGGCCGACCCATGAAGACGTTACGACGGCGGAGGGCCGTGGCCGCAGGGTGATGTACATCGATGACGAGGAAGCGCTGGTCTATCTCATGACGCGCGTATTGGAGAAGTCCGGCTATCAGGTGACGGGTTTCAGCGATGCCGAGCAGGCTCTGCAGGTGTTGAGAGCGCGGTCGCGAGATTTCGACGTCGTGGTGACGGACTTGTCGATGCCGGGCATGTCGGGCTTCAACGTGGCGCGTGCGATTCAGGAGATTCGCGCCGATCTGCCGGTGGTCGTGACATCAGGCTATGTGCGAGCCGAGGATCGCGACAAGGCCAGGGAGCTCGGCGTGCGCGATCTGGTGCTCAAGCCGGATACAGTAGAAGAATTAGCGCGGGTTCTGGAAAAAGTCTTCGAACACTGACCTGCGGGCGTCGTCTCTCTGTACGGCGCGGCTATTTTTGCGTTAGGGTCGCAGCCCCGTCTCGCCACTTTGCTGGAGTCACAGTGCGCGCCATCGTCCTTGCGAAGATTGTTTTGTGCCTGGGCCTGACTGGAACGGCCATCGCGGCCGAACAGGTCGACCTGATCGTCCATGACGGCGTCATTTACGACGGCAGCGGCGGCAACCCGGTCAAAGGGGACGTAGCCGTTCGCGACGGGCGCGTGGTCGCCGTCGGCAAGCTGGCCGACTACCAGGCCAAGCAGAAACTCGACGCGAAGGGCCTGGCCGTCGCGCCGGGTTTCATCAATACGCTGTCCTGGGCCACCGAATCCCTGATCTACGACGGTCGCGGGATGAGCGATATCAAGCAGGGCGTGACGCTGGAAATTTTCGGCGAGGGCACGTCCATGGGCCCGGTGAACGCGCAGATCCGCGAGGAGATGATCAAGACCCAGGGCGATATTCGCTACGACGTCACGTGGACCACCCTGGGCGAGTATCTCGATTTTCTGGTGAAGCGAGGCATTTCGCCGAACGTCGCTTCGTTCGTGGGGGCAGCCACTGTCCGTGCGCACGAAATCGGTTATGCGAACCGAGCGCCGACGCCGGCGGAGCTGGGTCGCATGCAGGATCTGGTGCGCCAGGCAATGCGTGAGGGCGCGCTGGGCGTGGGCAGTTCGCTGATCTATGCGCCGGCGTCGTACGCCAAGACCGATGAACTGATCGCGCTGACCAAGGCCGCGAGCGAATTCGGCGGCGCTTACATTTCACACCTGCGTAGCGAAGGCGACCGCTTCCTCGAGGCGCTCGATGAGTTATTGCTCATCGCCCGCGAAGCGAACGTGCCGGCGCAGGTGTATCACTTGAAGGCCGCAGGCAAGAAGAATTGGCCGAAGATGCAGCAGGCCATCGACAAGATCGAAGCGGCGCGTAAGTCAGGGCTGAAGATCACCGCGGATATGTACAGCTACACGGCAGGCGCAACTGGTTTGGATGCCGCCATGCCGACGTGGGTGCAAGAGGGCGGCATCGATGCGTGGGTCGAGCGTTTGAAGAAGCCGGAAATCCGCGCGCGAGTGCTCAAGGAAATGCGTGATCCGAACGCCGGCTTCGAAAGTCTGCTGCAGGCGGCTGGCTCGGCGGACCGGGTGTTGTTGATCGGCTTCAAGACCGACAAGCTCAAGCCGCTCACCGGCAAGTCACTGGCCGAGGTCGCGAAGATGCGCGGTGTTTCGCCCGAGGATGCGGCCATCGACCTGGTGATCGAAGATCACACGCGCGTCGGCACAGCGTATTTCCTGATGTCGGAAGAGAATGTGAAGCTCGGCCTGTCGCAGCCGTGGGTGAACATCGATTCGGATGCAGAGGCGCCCGCGCCGGAAGGCCCGTTTCTGCTGAGCAATCCGCATCCGCGAGCTTACGGAACGTTTGCACGCTTCCTCGGCCACTATGTGCGAGATCAGAAGGTGACGACGCTGCAGGATGCGATCCGTCGCCTCACCAGCCTGCCGGCGGAAACGTTCAAGCTGAAGAATCGCGGCTGTTTAAAGAAGGAATGCTTCGCCGACATCGTGGTCTTCGATCCCGCCACGATCAAGGATCACGCCACCTTCGATAAGCCGCACCAGTATGCGACAGGCGTGCAGCACGTGTTCGTCAATGGCGTGCAGGTGCTTCGCGACGGTGAGCACACCGGCGCGAAGCCCGGCAAGGTCGTGCGAGGACCTGGATATAACAGAACTTAGACCGGCGCCGGATTGCGCTCCGTGAAGTCGCGCTGATGCCAGTACGGATAGGCCAGCGGTGTGGCGCTGGCCTGATCCAGCTTCTTCACCTGTTCTGCTGTGAGATTCCAGCCGAGCGCGCCGAGGTTTTGTTTCAGCTGCTCTTCGTTGCGCGCGCCGATGATCACGTTCGCGACGGTCGGACGCTGCAATAGCCAGTTCAAAGCGATCTGCGGCACGGTCTTGCCGGTTTCCTTGGCCACTGCGTCCAGCGCGTCGACCACGGTGTACAGATACTCCTCGGACACTTTCGGGCCCTTGGCGACGCTGAGCTCGGAGCGCAGTCGAGATGTTTCGGGCAGCCCTTGGCCGCGGCGGATCTTGCCAGTCAGGCGGCCCCAACCCAGCGGGCTCCACACGATGGCGCCGACTTTCTGCTCGAGGCCGAGCGGCATCAGCTCCCACTCGTAGTCGCGGCCAATCAGCGAGTAATAGGCCTGATGCGCGACGTAACGGGTCCAGCCGTAACGATCCGAAACGGCCAGCGATTTCATCAAATGCCAGCCGGAGAAGTTCGAGACGCCGGTGTAACGGATCTTGCCCGCACGCACGAGGTCATCGAGCGTCTGCAGGGTTTCTTCGACGGGCGTGACGGCGTCATAGCCGTGCAGCTGGAAGATATCGATGTAGTCGGTGCCCAGCCGCGTCAGCGCCTTGTCGACGGCGCGCAGCAGGTTGAAGCGCGAGGAGCCGACATCGTTGGCGCCTTCGCCGTGGCGGAAGGTGGCCTTCGTGGAAATGATCACCTTATCGCGCCGGCCGCGAATGGCCGCGCCCAGAATCTCTTCAGCGGCGCCGCCCGAGTAGATGTCGGCCGAGTCGAACATGTTGAGGCCGGCGTCCAGGCTGATGTCCACCAGCCGCGTCGCTTCCTTCACATCGTTGTCGCCCCAGCTCTTGAAAAACTCACCCTTGCCGCCGAACGTGCCGGTGCCGAGACTGAAAACCGGCACTTTGAAGCCGGACCCGCCCAATTGCCTGTATTCCACGCGACTCTCCGCAACTGCCATGAAACCGGCGCTCTTTATAGCGCAGGCACTCGTGAATCGGGGTCACCGGGCCCTTGCCGACGGAAGACCTGTGCTCGCCTGCGGCGAGCTGGCCGGAATATGCCACGCACCTTGAGGCGACGTTCGAGGTGACCTCCCTTCTTCCGGCATTGTCGAGAAAGAGGGACCTTTTCGGCAAAGTGCGCCCAGGGACGGGACCCGACGACGTCGCGCGATAGCGCGACTGAGGGGGAGCACGGTGCCGGAAGGAGGGAG
>NZ_DASWTF010000048.1:0-367748 GCF_036402275.1 Steroidobacter sp.
GCACGAACTTGCATCGTTGATCCATCGCATCGGTCTCGTTCCAGGCCATGGCAAAACCTCCTCGGTTCGCCAAGCGTGAACTACACCGGTGTAAACGATGAACCTGGACTGATGTGTAAAGGATGAACCTGGACCATACCGACCAGAAGACCCACCCCCTAACCCCCTCCCGTGAACGGGAGGGGGAACTAGATTTTTAATTTTTTCTATAACGGAGATTGAGAGAGAACACGCCGGCTTGTGTCCGCTGGCGAGGCTTTTGGCAACTCGGCTCTGAAAAAATTGCAGACTCAACGTTGCGACTCACGCGGCCTTGGAACGAGGCAATCGCGAGTGATACCTTGGAGCCATGGCTCGCATCGCATTCTTCATCGGCTGCCTGGCCGCCATCATCGCGTTGGCTGGCTGCGCGGGGATGAAACAAACGCCGGCGGCGCCGCCGGCCATGCGCTTTGAGATAGAAGAAGGTCTGAACATCAACAGCTTTGTGCGCGAAGGATCGGTCGCGGCACATCTGTTGTTGAGAGCGGGCACTGACCCGCGCATTCTCGTGGCGTTTCCTGCTGGCAACAGCGGCGTGGGCGTGTGGTTTAACAAGACTTCCGAGCCCGTCGCGTGGACATTTACTCGTGAGCCAACGCCGCTCAGCGAGAACGACGCGCAAGGGCGGCCTTTGCACGGCATCGAAACAGAAGTCGTCATCAACACGGACAGGCTCGACATCCGTGAAGCGGTGTTGTCGTCCGTGCGCGTGCTGCGCGATTATCAAGCGCTGGGCACCACGCCGGCGGATGTGAAGGTAGCGCCTACCGTCACCGGCAATCGCATCGTCTGGGCGCGATCACGACTGGATGGCGCTCCGGGTTATCGGCTCTCCATCGAAGCGCTCGATGGCGCCCGGGTTTCGAACCAGGCGATCACGGGCGACAAGAAAGGCCGTTTGCATCTGAAGATCGTGGCTCTGACCGGCGAAACACCGCTGACACCCATCGACGGCACCTCACTTTTGACAGCTGCCGCCGCACGCGACACGCGTGCGCGTGACATGCTCACATTCCTGAGCTATCGCGAGAAATACCTCGCTGGCTCCTGGCGCTTCGATACCTACTTCGGGCGCGACACGCTGATGTCACTCACATTGCTTGCGCCGGTGCTGCAGCACCTCGCGATCGAAAGCGGTATCGGCTCCGTGCTCTCGCGCCTCGCACCGAATGGGGAGGTCGCGCACGAAGAGGATATCGGCGAGTTCGCGGTGTTACGAAACGCCAAAGAGGGCCGTGGCTCGATCGACACGCCCATCTACGACTACGGGATGGTCGACGACGATTTCATGCTCGCGCCGGTCACCGCCAACTGGCTGCTCGACAACGAAGGACGCGTTCGCGCGCCAAAATTCCTGGACACTCCTAACGCAGCCGGGCAGCGAAATGGCGATGCACTCGTGCGTAACCTGCTTTGGGTCGTGGAACGCACGGCGGCGTTCGCGAACGATCCGCGACCGGCGAACCTCGTCGGCATCAAGGAAGGTCGCATGACGGGACAGTGGCGCGACAGCGAGGAAGGTCTAGGTCGCGGTCGATACGCCTATGATGTCAACGCGGTGTTCGTGCCCGCCGCGCTCGGCGCCGTCGACCGGTTGCTCGGGAGCGGCCTGCTCGATTCTTATCTCAACAACTCGCAGAAACGCACGTTGCAACAGGCCAGCACGCAGCGGCGCGTGTGGTCGAGCAAGGCGCCGCCGCTGTTCGTCGTCAAATTGCCGCCTGAGCAGGCTCGATCCAAAATCGCTGCGTATGCAGCCGCGATCGGCGTGGACGCCAGCAAACCTCTGTCAGCACTCGACGCGAGCTTGCGCGACGACTCACTAACGTTCAATGCGCTCTCGCTCGATGCCGCTGGCAAACCCACACCGGTCATGCATTCCGATGACGGCTTCGCGCTGCTGCTTACCTCGCCGACAGCAGCACAACTGGAGCGATCGATCGACGCCATCATTCGCCCGTTTCCCGCAGGCTTGTTGACCCCCATCGGTCTGCTGGTCGCCAACCCCGCCTTTGCAGATCGCGAAACCCAAGCGCGCTTCGGCAGAGACGCGTATCACGGCACGGTTGTTTGGTCGTGGCAGCAGGCAGTGCTCGCGGCCGGGCTCAGTCGGCAATTAGCGCGGAACGATCTGCCGGCGGATCTTCGGACGCGTTTACAAAGCGCACGCTCACAACTCTGGGCTTCCATAGAAGCGACCAACACACTGCGCACTTCGGAATTGTGGACGTGGTCATTCGAGAACGGCCGTTATCGGGCCGAGCCCTTCGGACAACACAACACCCACGCGGATGAGTCTAACGCCGCGCAACTCTGGAGCACGGTGTTCCTGTCCTTTCAACAGGCGGATTGGTCAGGCGCAGAACGCGCCGAATGATTCAGGAGTTGGCGGCATTGCGCCGGCGTGCGATCACGACCGGCACAATGGAAGCGAGGAGTAACAAGCCGATGACAGCCCAAGCTGGCGGCAACCACGATTGCTCTTCAGCCGCCGCTGCGTCGGTCTCGATGAGACGCGGGCGCGCGTCCGCGACAGCCTCGATCTCGATGTCCACACCATGACCTTCGGCTGCATACGCCGAGACGCGATAACGATGACCCGAGGCGACGGGAAAGCTGAACTTGCCGTTATCGTCGGTCTCACCAGCCACTGCCGTCGCATTTGGCGTCGAGAGATCCATCAGCTCGACGGATTCGCGCACCGCCAACTCGCCGTTGGAGTAATAAACGGTTCCTTCGATGCGATCGCCGACATGCTTGGCGTCGAGCAGCAGGCCGTGCGCGAACGCGAGACAAGGCAGCAGCAGGACCAGACAAGCGAGCCAGCGCGACGGGCCGATGTAGCGCATGCTGTTACTTCGCGTCGAAGCCAAAGGAATATTCATAGCTCAGCTCGGTATATTTCGGATTGTCCTTGACGGGAATGCGCTTGCCCGCCCACAGGCGGTTGAAACCAGCCTTGGGTACGAACGCCGCCACGCCGTCGGCATCGGTCACTGGATCGGCCGCCGTGCCCTCCTCGCCGTGCCCGAGTTTCACACCTGCCACCGGCTTGCCGTCCTGGAGCACGCGAATGCGAAACGGCTGACCGGCGGCCGGTTGTTTGGCAGTCAGCGGAACGACCTCGAAGGGCTGCCCGATGACTTTGGTGACCAGCGGCGACCAGGCCACCACCGTCTTGTGATATTTGACCGCATAGGTTGCACGCGTCGCGCCGGGCACTTCGTTCATGGGCTTCTCCACACTCGGCCCAGTCGCTGGTCTGCTGTGAATGCCGTTATCGAAATGCATGGCGATCATAGCTGGCGCGCCATCCACATGCAGACGCACGCCGTCGGCGACGACATTGCGGTTCACTGCCAGCGCCTTGCCTTGTTTATCCATCGCGTCGATCTGCTTCAGCTTCTCGGGCTGGTAGCTTTCGAGCTTGCCGGCGTGGCCACCGAATCGGACCTGAAAGTCCGTCCCGCTGACAGACTCCAGCCACACGGTATGAGCGAATACGGTGGTGCTGCCACAGGCAAGAACCGCAGCGAGGATCAGCCGTCGTGACTTTGCAAACATACTACACATCCATCAGGAAAGAGGCCTATCAAAAATCGAACTGAATACCAGCGCGCAGCGAGCGCGGCATGCCGGGAGCGAACAGCAATTGGCCGCCGATGACAGAAACGGAAGTCGCATACTTCTCATCGGTGACATTGTCGAGCCGGGCATACACGCGATAGCCACGCTCGCCTGGACGAGTGTATGAAACTCCGATATCGAGCAAATCGTAGCTGTCGGCTTGCAGCGTATTGAGCGCGTCCACCTCGTACTCACCCACGTAGCGCCAAGCCGCGTTGATGCTCCAGTCGGCGAACGGCCGGAACGTGACATCGACACTGCCGGAATTCTCGGGCACGCCAGCGACTGACAGACCCAACAACCTCGTATCGGCGTTCTGTTCTACTTCGGTATCCGTAAGGCCATACACAGCCGCGAGCTCGAAGCTCTCCATCGGGCGCCACCTCGCGCTCGCTTCCACTCCCTCGCGCAGCGTCGCACCGAAGTTCTCGTACACACCGGGCGAAACCGTACGGACCTCACCGGTCGACTTCAGCCGATAGCCGACGAGATCGAATTCGAACGCATCGTTCGCGACGAAGCGCGCGCCGATCTCCGTCTGACGGAATATGTTTTCATCCAGCGGCTGGCCGCCAATCGCGTACTTCACGAAGCCGTTGGGCAACGCAAAACCTTCCGCCCAGCTGGCGCGCAGCTGCAGCCAGTCGGTGACTTGCGAATGCAGCCCAACTTTCGGACTCACGTGCTCTGCCTGATTCAGCGCCCCGCAAGGATCCGTGCCCGTCTCAGAGCCCTGCAACTCACAACCGCCAGTGAACCGATCCGCGCGCAGCCCCACAGACAGCTGCGCCAGCGGATGTACGTTCGCCCGCACCTCGGTGAACGCCGAAATGCTGTTGAGATCGGTCTCGCGATCCGACTGCGCCGGCTGAATACGACGGCGACGATCCAAACCATCGAAGAACTTGTATTCGGTCGACTCGCGAAATGTCTCGATGCCCGCGATATAGCTGACCGGCACAGATGCGAGCGCGGTCACGCCATTGAGGCTCGTGCCCGCGCCGAACACGCTGCGATCGTAGGTCTCTTCGCGCTGACGCCAGGTTGTCGCGTTCACCGGGCGCGAGAACCAACGGGTGAAATCCTGCTGCGTGGTGTACGCGAACGTCAGCAACTTGAGATCGCCCGTGATCTCGTAGTTCACATCGCCCCGAACCGTCAGGAACTCCTTGTCCGCGCCATCGTTCTGAACTCTCGAATCGATCCCGCGGCGGTCGCTCTGAAACTGTTCCTGAGTCAAATACGAGGCGGAATCGCTTTCCGATTGCAGATAGCGCGACGACAACGCCACCTGCAACGCTGGCGTTACTTCCGCCGACCAGCGCCCGGAGAACGTGCCGCGTTGAGTCTCGCTTTGCGGCCGATAACTGTCCGTTCGAAATAACTGGCCCGCCAGATTGATCTGCTGAGTTTCGCCCAACGTCGTACCGTACGCGCCTTGCAGATCGACCGTGTCGTAAGAGCCCAACGACAAATCGGTCTGCGCGTACTCGCCGCTCTTGCGTGTTTGAATATCCACCAGGCCGCCGCGGTTGTAATTGCCATACAACGCCGACACCGGCCCTTTGAAAACCGTGAACGATTCGATCTCGAGTGGCACGACCGCGTTGAGATCGACGTAGCCATCGGCGTGTGACATCGCTTCGTTGAGCGGAATGCCGTCGATCACCGCGCCCAGGTCGCCGCCGTGTCCGCCGCTGCCGAAACCGCGAATGACGATGTTGCTCGCCACGGAACCGAGCTGCAGATCGCGCACGACCATGCCCGGCACGAGCCTGAACAACTCATCCACGTCGGCGTAGGCTTGCTCTCGAATTGCTTCCGTGCTCAGCACAGTGGCGCTGAACGCCGAATCTTCGGCGCGCAGTAGCTGCCCCTTAACGACGACTTCATCGATGGCGGCATCGGTCGACGCCGTCTCCGCCGAAGCGCCGAGCGACATCGATGCGAGCGCGACCGCTACAGCCCATCGCACTACGCTATTCGACATGTACACCGGCACGATAGGTCTCCGCTATCAAGAGATGGTTTGGACGCCGTGCATGGCAGCCTCGACATCCTCCCCGGATGTGAAATAGCCATGCACTTGCAGCGCCAGCAAAACGGCGCTCGCAGCGATCAGCGCGCCGTTGGTGACACGTGTGATCAATGGAAAACTGGTGCTCGTGCGCCACACTTTGACGACCGCGGTCATCGCGGTGAGCGCGGCGATCTGACCGAGCTCGACGCCGACATTGAAAGCAAAGATCTTCGTCACCAGCTCGGGGTCCTTCGCCAACGTCATCTGCTGCAGGCGGGTGGACAAACCGAAGCCGTGAATCAGGCCGAAAATGAACACCATGGCCAGCAGATTCGGCGCGGGCCTGCCAAACAAGCGGCGAAAGCCGTCGAGGTTCTCGATCGCCTTATAGGTCACCGTCAATGCAATGACTGCATCCACGAGATAAGGATTCGCGGTGATGCCCGTCAGGGTCGCAAACAGCAACGTGATGGTGTGGCCGGCCGTGAACGCCGTGATGAACACCACGATCTGGCTGAAGCGCGTGAGAAACAACATCACGCCGAGCAGGAACAGCAAGTGATCGTAGCCGGTGAGCATGTGCTCCGCGCCGATCCACGCGACATCGAAGAATCCGCCGATCAGCATGCGCTGCTGCGCCTGTTCGCTGACCGAATGAGCCATCGCGGCCGTGGCGAGCAGCAGGCTCGCCACGGCAAACACTGCTCCCAATATCGATGGAAATCGACGCTTCACCGTCGCCCACGCCCCTTCTAGTGTTATTCGCGTTCGAACCAGCCGAGGCGCGATCACGGTGTATGATGATTTCAGAATATTTCATACTTGTTTCAAAGCGACAACTTTTTCATCGCTTCCATGTCACTCGCGAATGACTGCATTCGTTTGAGTTATGCTGCGGCCTGCGTCATTCCAGGATATTCGACAAGAGTGCGCCATGCGACGACTGACCATTTCCATCGACGACGATCTCGCCGACACTTTCGACCGGTTCATGCAGGACAAGGGTTATCAGAACCGCTCGGAAGCGTTTCGCGATCTGCTGCGTGGTGAGCTGGATCGCGACAGTGTCGATCACGGCGGCGCGCGACATTGCGTGGCTGCGTTGAGCTACGTGTACAACCATCACGAGCGCCAGCTCGCAGGACGGCTCGCCCAGCTGCAGCACGATCATCACGACGTCACTGTCTCGACGATGCACGCACACCTGGATCACGACAATTGCATCGAGACCATGATCCTCCGCGGACACACACAGGAAGTCGTGCAATTCGCGCAAGCGCTGATCGCCGAGAAAGGCGTGCGTCATGGAAAGTGCAGCGTCATTCCGGTGGAGTCGGACACCAACGGACACGCCCATCACCACCGACACGTTCACCTACGACCGCACCGGTAAACACGCACTTATCCTCGATGCGTTGTCACCGGGGCTCTCCCGATGGAGAATCGGCAGCCAGATCCGGAGACGACCATGCGCACCAAACTGTTCACGCCCGCCCAAGTTGGGCCGATCACGCTCGCCAATCGCATCGTGATCGCGCCCATGTGCCAGTACTCGGCCAAGGACGGCTGCATGACGGACTGGCACCAGATGCATCTGGGACAACTGGCGCTCTCCGGCGCCGGGTTGCTCACTATCGAAGCGACCGCGGTCAAACCCGAAGGCCGGATCACCTATGCGGATGTAGGTTTGTATTCCGACGCATGCGAGCAGGCGATGCGTCGCGTGCTCGAATCGGTGCGGCGCTGGTCAGACATGCCCATTGCCATCCAGCTGGGGCATGCGGGCCGCAAGGCTTCTACCGAAGTGCCATGGAAAGGTAGCGCACACCTGCCGGTCGATCATGCGAATGGCTGGCGCACCGAAGCGCCGTCCGCCATGGGTTTCCACGACAGTGATGCCGCACCGATGGCTTTGGATCGCGAAGGTCTCGCTCGCGTGCGAGATGCATTCGTCGACGCCTCGCGGCGTTCGGTTCGCCTCGGGCTGGATGCGATTCAGCTGCACTCGGCGCATGGTTATCTGCTGCATCAGTTCCTGTCGCCGTTGTCGAATCGCCGCGACGATGAATACGGCGGCTCGCTGGAAAACCGCATGCGTTTCCCGCTGGAAGTATTCGAAGCCGTGCGCGCCGTCGTTCCTGCCAATGTGGCGGTGAGTATCAGAGTCTCCGGCACCGACTGGGCGCCGAACGGCTGGGACGTGGAGCAGACAGTCGAGTACGCCCGTGCGCTCGAAGCCCGTGGCTGCAATGCCATTCACGTTTCGAGCGGCGGGCTGACGCCCACACAGCAGATCCCGGTCGGCCCCGGCTACCAGGTTCCGCTCGCGCGAGCGGTGAAAGCCGCGGTGAAAATGCCGGTGGTCGCAGTGGGTCTGATCTCGGACTTCGAGCACGCCGAGTCCGTGCTCGTTGCAGGCGATGCGGACTTCATCGCGCTTGCCCGCGCCATGCTCTACAACCCTCGCTGGCCGTGGCATGCCGCCGCTCACTTCGGCGCGCGTGTGAAAGCGCCCTCTCAATATCTGCGTTCGCAGCCCGCACGTTTTCGCGGGTTGTTCGACTTGCGCGCAGACGACTAAATCTTAGGCTTGGAGTCGTCGGCCTGGGCCGGCTTGCCCTGATAGCCGGGCCGCGGGCCGATCACCATAGCGTCGAGCTTGTTGCGCTGATTGGTGTCGGTATAGAAACGTGACATGCGATCGCGAGCTCGCTCCACCGTTTCGCGATCGACGCCGTTGGCGGCCGTGATGATTTGCAAGCTGTTGAACAGATACCGCTCCGCTTCCTGATTGCGGCCTTCGCGATGGAGCACCTCGCCCAGCGCATTCGCGGAGCGCGCCGAACGCCATTCGGGCGCATCGGTGCGCTTCCAACGATTCATGGCAGCGGTGAACAGCGCCTCGGCGTCACCGAGCTTGCCCATACCGGCGAGCGCTTCACCCAAGTAGTGCTCCGCCGATGCAACGTACTCGTGATCGGGCGGCAGGCTCTTGGCGAACAAGTCGAGCGTGCTGCGAAGAATCTCCTCCGCCTCGCCAAACTTCGATTGCTTGAGCAGCACCGTGCCCAGCATGGTTTGCAGATAACCGATTTTGCCGTACGCCGTGCTGCCTGAATCGCGATGGGCGGCGAGCGCCTCCCGAACGAAACCTTCGGCGGCATTGGGATCGCCTTGCGCCGAGCGCACCTGCGCCAACGAAGCCAACGTATCCGCGACCTTGCTGTTCGATTTGTACAGCAGGCGCTGCGCAGTCAACGTGCGCTCGAAGATAGGCGCAGCTTCGGCGATGCGCCCCTGGTACAACAGAATCTCGGCGAGGTGATAGTCGGCCTTGATGCGGTCGGGATGCAGCTCCGCCACTTCGCGATAGATATCGACTGCTTCTCGCGCCGCCGCTTCGGCGCCCGCCAGATCGTCCGACCAGGCCAGGATGTTGGCGAGCTCGCTCAAGATGCTGCCGACTTCGGGATCGCGCGGGCCGCGCGCAATGCGCATCAGTTCCAGCGCCTTGGTGAAGGAGGCATGCGCCTGCGCGGTGTTACTGCGCAGGTTCTCGAGCCGGCCATTCTCCACCAGCAGCTTGGCCGTCACTTGCGGATCGCTCTCGCCGGACAGCTGGATCATGTGCTGGGCTTCGCTGAACAGCTGATCCGATTCCTTGAACTGCCCCGCCTCGCGCTTGGCAATCGCAAGCTCGATCATCAGAGAGGCGGTGCGCGGATTCTCGCCGGGCTGCAGCTGCCGTTGCAGGCGCAAGGCATTTTCCAGCTGCGGCAAGGCCCGATCGGGCAAGCCCATGCGGCGATAGGCGATGCCGATGGTTTCCAACAACGGCGCGCGCACTTCCGGCTGCACTTCCAGATCGGTCTCGATCGAACGGCTGGCTTGGTCCAGCACGTCGCGGGCGGTCTGCTCGCGGCCGAAATTCACGAACGGATCGGCGGCCGCGAACATGTTACGCATGAAGCCCGAAACCTTTTCGGCTCGCTCCTTCTCCTGCGTGGCCAGTTCGAGCGCGGCCTGAGTCTCCGAGCGCTGATACGACATCACCGCCGACACGCCGATGAGAAACATCACGAAGCTGGCGCTGGCGGCCACCGCCAGCCGGTTACGGCGGACGAACCGATTCGTGTAGTAGACCCAGTTGCCCTGCCGCGCCTGGACCGGCTCGCTGGTCAGATAGCGACGGATGTCGGCGATCAGCTGTTCGACCGAGCTGTAACGCAGCTCCGGCTCTTTGCGCAGGGCGCGCATGACGATGGCGTCGAGATCGCCGAGCAGGCTGCGTTCCAGCTTTTCCGGCGTCGAACCGCGAGCCGACGCCAAAGAGAAAATCGAAAGGTCGTCCTCTTTCGGCGTCGTGCCCAGAGCCCCGTGCACGGCGGCGCTCGGGCGCATGGGATCGGTGACGCAGATGGCGCGCTCCAGCTCCAGCTGGCTGGCCGCCGAATGGGACAACGTGTACGGACGCAATCCGGTCAGCAGCTGATAGAGCACGACGCCGAGCGAATAAACATCGCTCGCGGTGGTCACCGGCTTGCCAAGGATTTGTTCGGGGCTCGCATACTCGGGCGTGAGCAGGCGATCGTTCATGCGCGTCAGGTCGGACGGCTTGGTCAGGTCGCTCGCGTCCAGCAGCTTGGCGATGCCGAAGTCGAGCAGCTTGGGCTCGCCCTCGCCGGTCACCAGAATGTTGGCCGGCTTGATGTCACGATGGACGATCAGGTTCTGGTGCGCGTACTGCACCGCCCCGCACACTTCTAGAAACAATTCGAGCCGCGCTCGCAGGTCCAGCTGCTTCCGGTCGCAATACTGGTCCACGGTTTCGCCGTGGACGTATTCCATCACCAGATACGGCTGATGCTCTTCGGTTTCGCCGGCGTCGAGCAGTCGGGCGATGTTGGGATGGTTGAGGCTCGCGAGGATCTGCCGCTCGGCACGGAAGCGCGGGCCGAACGCGGCGGCGGCGCTCTCATCGATGATCTTGAGCGCGACCCGGCCGGAATATTGCTGGTCGGCTCGTTCGCCGAGATAGACGGTTCCGGAACCGCCGCGGCCGAGCACCGAAACGATCTGGTATTGGCCGATGACCCGGCCCAGCAACGAACGGCCGGCGGGCTGGGCCGAGCTGTGGAATGCATGACCGATGGCGCGGGAAATCGGCCCGGTGCCGTGCTGGGTCATGGCGAAGGTCACCAGGTCCAGCAGCTCCTGCAATTCCTCGGGATTCGAGGCGTGCTCGCGCACGAATGACTCTCGCTCGGCGCGCTGCAGTTTCGTCGCTTTGGCGAACAGATCTTCTATTCGCTTCCAGCGTTGTTCCGGCGCACTCGGGGGGGTCATGACTCCATCGGTGACTTCGTTCGTTTCAGGCCGCAGCGCAACGCTCGACACCCAGGCATTCCATCGAAAAACACGCGAACAAATGAGTTACGGGGCCTCATTTTTGAAACGACGAGATATGTGAAATCCACGTAGAGCGAGGCCCAGGTGAGATTCAGGGTTCCCCTGAATATCCATTTTGTGACGTATGTTCCACTATCTGTGTGACGGACGTCACATGACTTCCCGCCGAGATGTCGAGCGACCTACTTATGTTATCTGGAGAGTTTGTCATGCGTAGTGCCCCGATCGCCGCGTTGTTTGCAGCCGTGAGTTCGATTCTGGCCAATCCTGTTCTGGCCGATGACACCGGCGGCGCCAAGCGCCCCCTGTTCCAGCTCACCGACGATACCGGCGGTGGCAAGCGCCCCCTGTTTGCCGATGATACCGGCGGCGCCAAGCGTCCCCTGTTTGCCGATGACACCGGCGGCGCCAAGCGCCCCTTGTTCCAGCTCGCCGACGATACCGGCGGCGCGAAGCGTCCTCTGTTTGCCGATGACACTGGCGGCGCCAAGCGTCCCCTGTTCCAACTGACCGATGACACCGGCGGCGCCAAGCGGCCTCTGCTCGTCGATGACACTGGCGGCGCGAAGCGTCCGCTGTTCCAGCTCACCGACGACACCGGCGGCGCCAAGCGTCCCCTGCTCCAGCTCGCCGACGATACCGGCGGTGCGAAGCGTCCCCTGCTGGCGGCGGGTTAATCGGTCAAATCAAGGAGCACAGTCATGAAAAAGCTTTTCGTTCTTGCCCTCGGCATCCTGGCTCTGGTCCCGGTCGTCTCCGGCACGATGGTTCCGGCTGACGCGAGCGCCACTTCGATGGCCCAGACTACGGATCTCACCCCGGAACTGGCGCAGGCTCTGCAGGCTCAGGCTTCGTCCGGTTCTCTGTCCCGCCCGTTGTGATATGCGCACCGGGTGGACAAGCGGGCGGTCCAGCACGGTCTAGATAACAAAATCCAGCCCCACCGAAAAGGCGCGCGGCCCCACGAAAGTTTGGGCCGCGCGCCTTAAATACCCCGTCTTTCGACAGTCACTCTTATAGATGACCGCGACGGCCCCAGTGGCCCGCCGCTACTGCTTGCCCTGCTGCCGTTCGATCTCGACGCGCATGCGCTCTTCCCGCTCCTGCAGCTCCGGAGTGAATTCGGCGCCGAAGTCTTCCGCCTCGAAGAACGGACGGATTTCGATCTCCGTGTCTTCGCCGGGCATGGGATGCGGGCAGCGGTTGACCCATTCGATGGCCTCGTCCATGGACTTGACCTGCCAGATCCAGTAGCCGGCGATGACTTCCTTGGTCTCGGCGAAGGGCCCGTCGATCACCAGCCGCTTGTCCCCGACGAACCGCACCTTCTTACCCTGGCTGCTCGGCTTCAGCCCATCCCCGCCCAACATGACGCCGGCCTGCACCAGCGCCTCGTTGAACTTGGTCATGTCCGCCAGCAACTGCTCGCTCGGCATCACACCGGCTTCGGTGCTCTTGGTCGCCTTGATGATTACCATGACTCGCATGTCGGATCTCCTGGTTTAAGTGAGGAACTGGCTAAAAGACGCCGAGGCGCCCACCAGACCGACACTCTCCGACACGATTTTCCACCGGGATCAGAACTCCTGCCACTCAACGTCCGAACCGGCGGCCTTCTTCACGGGCTGGGGCGCTGGCGTCACCACCGGCTTGGTGCTTGCGACGCGAACCGGCTTGGGCGCAGGGGTTGCGGCCGGGGCGCGAGCGACCGTCTGATTTCCGCTCTCGCGGATCTTGAAGACCGTGATCAGGGCGGTGAGCTTGCGAGCCTGCTCGCTCATCGAGGCCGCCACCGCGGAAGTCTCCTCCGCCATGGCCGCGTTCTGCTGAGTCGATTCGTCCATCTGCGTGATGGCGCCGTTCACCTGGTCGAGGCCGGAGGCCTGCTGCTGACTGGCCGAGGAAATCTCGCCGATGATGTCGGCGACCTTCTTCGCCGCCGAGACGATGTCGGTCAGGTGCTGACCCGATTCGTCGACCAGCTTGGTGCCGTCCTGAACCTTGGACACCGAGTCCTGAATGAGCTCTTTGATTTCACGCGCCGCCGTCGCGCTACGCTGCGCGAGACTGCGCACTTCCGACGCGACAACCGCGAAACCACGACCTTGCTCGCCGGCACGCGCCGCTTCGACGGCCGCGTTCAACGCGAGCAGGTTGGTCTGGAATGCGATCTCGTCGATGACGCCGATGATGTCCGCGATCTTGCGGCTGGAGGCATTGATCTCCGCCATCGCAGTCACCGCACGAGCAGCGACAGCGCCGCCGCGCTCCGCCTGATCACGCGCTTCGCTCGCGAGCTGATTGGCGTGACGCGCATTGTCGGCGTTGCGCTTCACCGTGACGGTCATCTCTTCCATGCTCGACGCGGTTTCTTCCAGGCTGGCCGCCTGATCCGACGTGCGGGTGCTCAGACGCTCGATGCCCGAATTGATATCGCCAGCCGCGGAGTCCACCGCGCCGGAGGTGATACGCACATCCTGAATCAGCGTGCCGAGCTTCTGGCGCAGCGTCTCGATTCCATGCAACAGACTGGAATCATCGCCCTGGCGCAAGTTGACCACCGCCGTGAAGTCGCCGCCCGCGATCGTGCGCACGATCTGCACGGCCACTTCAGGCTCGCCGCCGAGGCTGCGGAAAACATTGCCGATCAACACCCACGAACCGACGCCCAACACCAGCAGCATGACGGCTGCCGTGACCAGACTGGCGATCAGGCTGCGATGCACGTTGTCCGTGCCGCTCGTGAGCAAGGAACGAAATTCGCCGATGGCCGCTTCCTGAGCCTGCGTCAGCCCGGCGGTCAACGCTTCATTGGACTTCTGCATGCGAGCGATGGCCGTAGTGGCGTCACCGGTCTCGCTGCCGAGCATGATCCGCGTCGCCGAGGTAGCGGCGGAATAGTATTCATCGAACGAGCTGCTCAGATCGCTCGCGAGAGTGCTCTCGGCGTCGACAGCGCCGAGTTGCTTGAGCGAATCGCGCAGCTTGATCGCGTGCTCGGCCGCGGCGCCAATCGCATTCTGATCGCCTTCCGCCACGGCGCGCTGCAGGGACTCCTGCACATCCACCAGCTCCGAGCGCACGACTCGCAGCGCTTCGACGGTCGGGTATTGGACCTTCTCCACTCGCACCAGCGCCGCCGAGGTCCTGGACGTCATTTGCGAGCTGACGGCGATGCCGATCATGATGATCACGGCCGTCATGATGGGAAGCATCCAGATGCGATGTTTGAATTTCATTGCTGTTACTTACAAACACACCAGAGAGAGCGGCTGACGGCGCAACGGCGCGCCGCCAGCCACTGGATCGTTACAGCTTCAGCACGGCTTTGACCGAGCCGTCCACCGCGCTCGAGTCGATATAGCCGATGGCCTTCGGATCCGAAGCCACGAACGCCTTCACATCGGCATCGCTCTTCAGTTCTTTCGGCGGCGTGCCCTTACCCGTGAAGGTCAAGCGCGCCCAGGTCGCTTTGGCCTGCGCGGCCGAGCGGCCCGTGGCCTTCTCGTAGAACGTGCCGCGAATGCCGGCGGATTCCGGCTGGTCGGCCAGCGCGGCCGCGCTGCCGTCGGGGAACGTGTTCGAATTGCCCAGATACAGCGCCGCCACCTGCTCCGCCGACAGATTCGCCGCCGGATTCTTCGGGTTGACGATCACGATCACCTCGGCGTTCGCGCCGGCCGCGGCCAGCGTCAACGCGCACACACTCAAAATCGTTTTCAAACTACGCATTGCGAATGGACCTTAGAAAATGAAGTCGAAGGAGGCGCTGATCATGTCCACCTTGCCATCGAAGCCCGGCTGCACGTTGTTCAGGTTGCCGCGGCCGTCGGCGTCGATGTGATCGAACTGCAGCTTCACCAGCGCGCCCTTGACGACGGAGAACGACGGGACTTCGTAGCGCACGCCGACGCTGTAGCTGTCCTGATCGGTGCCGCCAGCAGCGGCGATCACCGCGTTCACGGTCGCGTTGAGAGCGGCCAGCGGGCCGGTTGACGGAATGGCGTTGGTGGTGAAGCCCTGATCGCGACGCTGACCGGCCAGCGTGGCGTACGGCATGAAGCTGCCGAAGCGACGGCCGTAGGTGATGTACGCGGCGCTACGATCCGGCAACACGTAGTTGCCGTCGGCGCTGGTTTCGGCGTATTCGGTGGCGACGAAATTCGTGCCATCGTCGAACTGCACGCCGAGGCTCAGGTTTTCAACCTGCGCGCCGTCGATGCTGAGACGGCTGACTTCGCCCGCGCAGCCACCGCACATGCTGACCGGCACTGCGAGCAACGCATTCGTCAGCGCGGCGAGGGAATTCCTATCCGACTCGAGATCGACCTGCGAGTAACCGACGCGAGCCTGCCACGAGCCGAGGTTGACAGTGGTCGCGAGACCTTTCCATTCCGGCACATCGATGGTCTGGGAGCTGACGTCGACTTCGCTGTCGCCGAAGTAGGGGTTGAAGGTCACGGTGAACGCGCCCAGCTGCGTGCTCCACGTCACATCGACGCCGCGGATCTGATAAACAGGCGAGAGGTTATAAACTTCCAGCGGCGCACGCACCCACGTGTTGGCGTAGCCGATGAAGATCGAATCGGAATACATGAAGGTCGGCGCGCGCAGATAGCCGGCGCGGAAACTCAGGTTCTGGGTCGCCTTGGCGCGAACGTACGCCCAGTCCAGACGCGGTTCCCAATCGCCGGTGAGATCGGCATAGGCCACGCCCTGCACGGTGGCCGAGAACATCTCGTTGAACTTCGCGCTCACCTGCACGCCGAGCTTGGAGTCGGTTTCGAACGAACCATCCTTGTCGATGCCGTCGGGCTGCGATGTGTAACCAACGTCGGCCAGGTCGGTGTCGGACTGCGAATAAGCAGCGGTGGAGAAGCCGCTGTATGAGAAGTCCACCGCGGACGCCACCGTCGGCAACGCTGCCGCTACGGCCATCGCGATAAGAGAAAAACGTGAGGACATGCGTGAAAAACTCCGATAGTTGTATAGCCAGGAGCGCGCTGGCCCCATGACAGCCTCACTATCGGCGTCGCCTCGCGGCGACTTGATCTGACCTCTCCTGATGCCGCACTGCCGGAAACATGCAGCACCCCTACGGGGGTTTCCTTAGGCCAACGCCCTGGTTCACATTCTTGACCGGTCAACGCTGTCATTTGACCGAGCAACAAGCGATTCGACCGACAGAGCCGGCGTCTATCGGCCCCATCCGATCAATCGATTTCTATGATCGCCAGCGTCCGCGTACCTTGACGCCATCTCGGACGACCCGGAGCAGTCGCAGACACCATGAGCAAGCCAGACCTCGAGAGTGCGAAAGCCGTCACACTCACCACCAGCGCCGGCAATCCCATTGCCGACAATCAGAACTCGTTGAGCGCGGGTCCGCGTGGACCGTTGCTGCTGCAGGATTACCAGCTGATCGAGAAGTTGGCGCATCAGAACCGCGAGCGCATTCCCGAGCGCGTGGTGCACGCCAAGGGCTGGGGCGCGTATGGAACGCTGACCGTGACGGGCGATATCTCGGCGTACACCAAAGCGAAGGTGCTGCAGCCTGGCGCGAAGACGGATCTGATCCTGCGTTTCTCCACCGTGGCCGGCGAGCTCGGCGCGGCCGATGCAGAGCGCGACGTGCGTGGCTTCGCGCTGAAGTTCTATACGCCGGAAGGTAACTGGGACCTGGTCGGCAACAACACTCCGGTGTTTTTCATTCGCGATCCGCTCAAGTTCCCGGACTTCATCCGCACGCAGAAACGTCATCCGCGCACCAACCTACGCTCGCCCACGGCGCAGTGGGATTTCTGGTCGCTGTCGCCGGAAGCTCTGCATCAGATCACCATCCTGTTCTCGGATCGCGGCCTGCCGACCGACGTGCGCCATATGAATGGCTACGGCTCGCACACATACAGCCTGATCAACGCGGCTGGCGAGCGCTTCTGGGTGAAGTTCCACTTCAAGACCCAGCAGGGCCATCGCCACTGGACCAATGCTCAAGCCGCCGAAGTCGTCGGCCGCACTCGCGAGAGCACGCAGGAAGATTTGTTCAGCGCCATCGACAAAGGCGATTTCCCGCGCTGGACCATGCAGGTGCAGATCATGACCGAAGCGCAGGCCGCTGCGTGGTCGGAAGACACCGGCTGGAATCCGTTCGACCTCACCAAGGTGTGGCCGCATCGAGACTTTCCGCTGATCGATGTCGGCGTGCTGGAGCTGAATCGCAATCCGAGCAATTACTTCGCCGAGATCGAACAGGTGGCGATGTCACCTTCCAACATCGTGCCGGGCATCGGCTTCTCGCCCGATCGCGTGCTGCAGGGTCGTATCTTCGCTTACGCCGATGCGCATCGGTATCGTCTCGGCACGCACTACGAAGCGTTGCCGGTGAATGCGCCGAAGTGCCCGGTGCATCACTATCACAAGGATGGATCGATGCGTTTCTTTCAGAACGACACGGGTAACGCCGACGCGTACTACGAGCCGAACTCGTTGAACGGTCCGAAACAGGATCCGCGCTACGCCGAGCCGCCACTGACGCTGCATGGCGCGGCCGATCGTTTCGATCATCGCTCCGGTAACGATGACTTCACCCAGCCCGGCAATCTGTTCCGCCTGTTCGACGCGGCCCAGAAGCAGCGTTTGTTCGACAACATCGCCGCCGCCATGCAGGGCGTGCCCGAGTCCATCGTCCGCCGTCAGCTCGCGCTGTTCAGCAAGTGCGATCCGGCATACGGCGAAGGCGTGCGTCGCGCACTGAAGCTCGATCCTGTCGGCGACGATCGCCTCAAAGGCACCAGCGCCACGGACGAAGCTGCCGAAAGCGAAGCCATTCCCGCGTAGTTCTTTCTCCTCCTCCCTGCAACTGCCCCGCCTCGCGCGGGGCTTTTTTTGGGGATCGCAGACCCAACGCTGAATCGACACATCGCTCGAAGCTCTCCCTAGAGAGAAAAATTAAAATCTCAGTTCCGCCCCCCGCAACATGAACTCTCGGACCCAAGGGCCGTAAACAACTGTTGTAGGATAGGCGCTCTTCAAATCCACGGCCGGGGGCGGAATGAAGCAAGTCACCTCACAGGATGTACAACTTCGGGTCGAGCACACGCCGAGGCCCGGGGCGCCGGCGCTGTTATTGTTGAATTCGCTGGGGACGTCCATGGAAATGTGGGACCTCCAGTTCGAGCCCCTGAGTGAACGTTTCGAGCTCATCCGCTTCGACGCGCGGGGCCATGGCAAATCTACAATTGGCACGCACAAGGAAGCCACGATGGATCTGCTGGCCACCGACGCGCTGAACGTGCTGGACGCTTGTGGCGTTGCGCGCGCTCATCTTTGCGGCATTTCACTGGGTGGCATGATCGCCATGTACATCGCGACCAAGTGGCCGGACCGCGTGCTCAAAGCAGCACTGTGTAATACCTCCCCTCACATGCCTCCGCGCGAGAACTGGGAGACGAGGATACAAACGGTGATGAGCCAGGGCCCGGCGGCGCTGGCGGAAGGCACGTTGTCGCGATGGTTCACGCCGCAGTTCCATCAGGACCACCCCGAGAAGGTGGCGCGCATTCGTTCGTTACTTTTGCAAACGTCCCCACAGGGATACGCCGCCTGCTGCGCGGCCATTCGGGATATGGATCAAAGGGAATCGATTCGAGGCATCACTGCGAAGACATTGGTCATCGGCGGCACCGCGGACACCTCGACAACCCCGGAACACGCCAAGCTCATCGCGAGCAACATTCCCGAATCGAAGCTGGTGATGCTGGAAGCCGCGCACTTGTCGAACATCGAGCGCGCCGACGAATTCAACGCCACGTTGATCGAATTTCTGCAAGGCGAGCTCACTCAACCCGAGCCCACCGAGTAAGGTCAGGCAGCACCGAGCTTCTGCAACAGCGCGGCGCGCTGCTGGGGCGTGATCTCGTAACAGCTGAACAGGTCGGCCACCCACATCCCATCGGCGACCAGCCGCAGATGCAACTCCTCGAGCGCGACATCAGGCGAGGCATTCTGCTGGAATAAATGCAGACGCCCCCGCACGCGGCCCGCCAGCTCGGGCTGACCTGTGCAAATGAGCTTGAGCGCTTTGAACACCTGTTCGTCTTTGGGCAACTCGCCCATGCGCGCAACGACTTGCAAATAAGCCTTCGCAAGGCTGCCACCCGCGGCCTGCCTTTCAACTTCGATCTGCAACTGCTCGACCAGATGATCGGCCAGCGCCTCGAACAGCGACTGCTTGGAATCGAAGTAGTACAGCAGCCCGCCCTTGCTGACGTGCGCGGCTTCGCTGACCGCGTCGAGCGTCAAACTGGCTGCACCCTTCTGAAGCACGAGAGCAGCGGCCGCATCTAGAACCTGCTGACGCCGAGCGCCCGCGGCGCGAGCGCGAGGAGAGGGGATGGTGGACATGCGTCAGACGTGGTGCCGGGCAGCTTGATATCAAGCGCCCGGCCCACGCCGCGTCACAATCGTCCAAGTCGAGTCAGTCCGATACAAACAGTCCGCCTCAAACAGGCTGCGCCACCGGCGTACCGGCTACGCCCCCTTCCTGAACTTCCGAGCTGTGCTTGCGATGATCCGCGGCAATCAGCGTGTAGAACACCGGAACCACGAACAGCGTGAAGATGGTGCCAACGATCATTCCCGTCACCAGCACGATGCCGATGCTGTTACGCGCCTCGGCGCCCGGCCCAGACACCAACACCAGCGGGAAGTGACCGAACACCGTCGCCGCCGAAGTCATGAGCACCGGCCGCAAGCGCGTCAGCGACGCCTCACGCAAGGCGGCGATCTTCTCTACGCCACGTTCCTGCAGCGTGTTCGCGAACTCGACGATGAGAATGCCGTTCTTCGCGATCAAGCCGACCAGCGTGATCAATCCGACCTGCGAATAGATGTTGATGGTGGTCATATCGAGGAACGTGAACACCAGCGCGCCCGAAATCGCCAGCGGCACCGAGCCCAGCAACACGATCAACGGATCGCGGAAGCTCTGGAACTGCGCCGCGAGCACCAGATAAATCAGAATCACCGCGAAGCCGAGCGTCGCCGTCAAAGCCGCGCCCTCGTGCCGGATCTGACGCGACTCACCCGCGTAATCGATCAGCACATTCTTACCGCCCGCTTTCACGGCAGCGTCTTCGAGCACGCGCAAACCTTCTTCCTTGGTCACGCCCGGCTGCACGCCGCCGAAGATGCGCGCCGAGTTACGTTGCGCGAATCGATTCAGCGTACGCGGGCCTGTTTCCGATTCGATGTGCATGAAGGTCGAGACCGGGACCAGCGCGCCATCAGGCGTCTTGATCTTCAGATCCAGCAGCGGATCGAGCGTGGCGCGATCCTTGTCGCCGATCTGTGGAATGACCTTGTAGCTGCGATCGAAATAGTTGAAGCGATTCACGTACGCGCCGCCGAGCAGAGTGCCCAGCTCACGACCGACGCCCGCGAGATCCAATCCGAGATCGGCCAGACGCTCGCGATCGAGCACGACGCGGGCTTGCGGCAGATCGATCTTCAGATCGGTGTCGACGTACAGGAACTTGCCACTGGCCCAGCCCGCATCGAGCACCGCCTGCGTGGTCGCGAGCAACTCTTCGATGGAAGCTTCGTTCTGCACGATCATCTCGACGTCATATTGGCCCGGCGTCGGCAACGGCGGATCGAGGCGTGGATACACGCGCAGCCCCGGCACTTGGGACACAGCGCCATACACCGCGCCATACATTTCTTCGGTCGAACGCTCGCGCTCCTGCCAATTCTTCGCGACCAGGCCACCGAAACCGCCCCAGTTCGCCGTCAGCGACCACATGAAGTCCGCCTCGGGGAACGCAGTGAGTGCCTTCACGACCTGCTGCGAATCGCGATCGGTCGCGACCAGAGAGGAGTCCGGCGAAGCCTCGAAGAACAAGCTGATGTGACTTTGATCTTCGACCGGCGCCAGCTCCTGACGCGAGTACATATACAAAGGCCATGCTGCCAGCGTCACAAGCACAGCGACCGCGACGATGCCCCACCGCATGTTGAGCGCGCCGTCGAGCAAACGCTCATAGGTACGCCGGACGGCTTCGAAGCCGCGATTCACGAGAACAGTCAGTTTGGTTTCATGACCGTGCTCATGCACAAAGCGCGAGCTCATGACCGGCGACAGTGTCAAAGCGACCAGACCGGACACCACGACGGCTGCCGCCAGCGTGATCGCGAATTCCAGGAACAACGAGCCCGTGAGGCCGCCTTGGAAGGCGATCGGCGTATACACCGTCGCCAACGTAATCGTCATCGCAACGACGGGGCCGCCCAGCTCACGCGCACCCAACAACGCCGCCTCGATGCGCGACTTACCTTCCCGCACGTGTCGCTCGACGTTTTCGACGACCACGATGGCGTCGTCCACCACCAGACCCACCGACAACACGATGGCCAGAAGGGTCAGCAGGTTCAAACTGAAGCCCGCGGCGATCATCACGATGGCCGCGCCGACCAACGACACAGGCATCGCGACCAGCGGCACCAGTGCCGTACGGATCGAGCCCATGAACAGGAACACCACGATGGCCACGATCAGCACGGTCTCGCCCAGCGTCTTGGTGATTTCCTCCAGGGCGCTGCGCATGAACATGGTGCCGTCCCACACCAGCCGCATTTCGACGTCGGCCGGCAAGGTGGGCTTGATGCGTTCCATCTCGTCGCGCAGGTGTTGCGCCACTTCGATTTCATTCGAGCCCGGCAGCGGCCACACGCCCAGATACACGCTCTGCTGGCCGTTGTACTTAGCCACCATCGCGGCCTCTTCGGCGCCCAGCTCGACACGCGCCACATCGCTCAAGCGCACGATGGCGCCGTCGCGATCGGCGACGATCAACCGCTCGAACTCATCGACCGCGCGCAGATCCGTATTGGCTAGCAGGTTGACCTGCACCAGGTTGCCCTTGGTCTGGCCGACGGCCGCGAGATAGTTGTTCCGGCGCAGAGCGTCGTGCACGTCGCCCGGCGAGAGATTGCGAGCGGCCAGACGATCAGGATCGATCCACACGCGCATCGCCAAAGGCTGACTGCCTTCATAGCTCACGCGCTGCACGCCTTCGAGCGTCGACAACTGCGGCTGTAACGTACGCGACAGCCAGTCGGTCAGCTCGGGGACAGTGCGATCCGGAGAGGTGAAGCCGAGATAGAACGTTGCATACGGACGATCGGCGCGCTGCACTTCGACGACCGGCGGCTCCGCTTCGGCCGGCAATTCAGAGCGCACCTGCTGGAGGCGCGCAGTGACTTCCGCCAACGCATCGGTGCTGTTGTGATCGAGCTTGAGCCGGATCGTGACGGTGCTCATACCCGCGCGGCTGGTCGACTCCACGTAGTCGACGCCGCCGATCGCTGAAACGGCACGTTCGATGGGCGTCGTCAGGAATCCGCGAACCGTCTCGGCGCTGGCGCCGGTGTAGACCGTGGTGATGATCACCGACGAGCTCTCGACGCTCGGGAACTGCTGCACCGGGAGGTTGAACAACGCCCGCGCGCCGACCAGCACGATGACCAGGTTGACCACCACCGCCAGCACGGGGTGCTTGATGAATATGTCTGTGAATGAGCGCATTAGCGTGCTTCCTGAAGCGAGCCGCGCCGGATACCGCCGCGGCTCTTTCCTTAGTTGTTACATGCTGGCGGCGGCGGACTTCGACTCGTTCTTCGCCACCGATTCCGGCGGGTTGCCGACCGCGACCAGCGCGGCCTCGCGCAACTTGAACGAGCCAGACGCCGCAACCTGCTCACCCGGTTCCAGACCCTTGGTGATCACGACCTCGTCGCCAGCCATTGCATCGACCTGCACTTGACGCAGGCGAGCGCGTGTCTTGCCCTGCTCGTCCGCGACTACGACGAACACGTGATCACCGGCCGGGCCTTTGCGTACCGCACTCGCTGGGACGACGGTCGCCAACATCGGCGTGCCGACGGCCACTTGGACTCGCACTGACGCGCCCGGCGCCGGCGCATCACCCTTGATCTTCGCGCGGATGGTCGCGTTACGAGTCGACGGATCGACTCGCGCATCGATCGCAAGAATTTCGGCCTTCACTCCCGAGGTTGTGTCAGTGCCGGCGAACACGTCTACCTTGCTTCCGGGGCGCAGGTTCGCGGCGACTTGCTGAGCCACCGTGAAGTCGACATAAGCCTCGTCGTCCACGCCTTGCAAGGTGGTGAGCAGCGTGCCTTCGTTCAGATACTGACCGGGATGGACGTCCGAAATACCAATGCGGGCACGGAACGGCGCGCGAATGACTTTGCGATTGATGACGGCTTTGATGCGGGCCACTTGGGCCTGCACCACTTCCTGTTCGGCTCGCGCGGTATCCACTTCCATTTCAGAGGCGGCGCGATGTTCGCTCATGCGTTGCATGCGGGCGAACTGCGTGCGGGCAAGCTCGGCTTGCGCGAGCAGCGCCTGCAGATCCGCTTCTTCCACGGAAACATCGAGGGCGACGAGAACGGTGCCGGCCTCGACGATCTTTCCCGGCTCGAGCGAAACGTGGCGGACGGTGCCTGGCAATTCGTTGCGAACGGTGATGGAGCGTGTCGCGACGACGGTGCCGATCGACGTCGTTGTCCGAACGTGCTGGTGTTCACGAACCAGGGCGGTGACGATGGTTTCGGCCGGCTCGGGCTGGCTGGCCGCCGCTGCTTCCGATTCAGCAAGGCTCGATCGTTTCCAGGCGCTCAGCAGCAGGCCGGATACGATTACCGCGCCTACGAGCAACAATGAACCTATCCATTGACGCGATTTCATTACTGATCCCCAATCCTTCGATGCGAATACCGAGGGTGAGCAAGGTAGCCGCGTGCTGCCGGGGGACCAATCGGGGGCGGCGAAAGTCACTCGTGCCAGGGAAGCAGTAATCGACAGGGTGTCGTGTACCCGTCACGCCGAGATCCGACGTGTTTCGGCCTGAGTGGTCACATAAATGTAACCACCATTGTTTTGCTCTGCATTATTGCTCGCGCCACAGTTGCCAGTAACGGCCGAGGCGGCTGACGAAGCGGCGGGGTTTTTCTTCGAATATTCGCTCGCCGAGTTTGAATGCCTTGTTCTGCAGTTGCTTGCGGCGGCGGTCGAGCAGGGCTAGCAGGGCGTCACGGTCTTTGTCGTCGAAAGCTTCGGTGTGAGCCGCGATCTTTTCGCGCAGGACGGCCAGGTCGTGGTCGTCGCCGAGGTGGTCGGCCAGTTTGTGGGTCTGGTCGGCCAGTTCGCTCAGCATGTCTGGCCAGGCCGGTTCGAGTATCTGCAACTGATGCCACAGATACTTCACTTGTTTACGCCAGTCATGCAGATCCTCACTGGCCCGCGAGCGAGCTGCGGTCTGCATTCCCTTCTTGCCGCCACGATAAATTCGGCCCAGACCGCCGCCGATGATCTGCCAGTCCTCTCCTTGCAGCCGCCATCGCTTGCTATTCGAACTCACGTCGCGCAAGGCCTTGCGCTGTTTGTTGGCCAATGTGGGAGTGATGGCATGCCTCGCGGTGGATTGATCCTTCCGCAGCACACGTTTGAATTTTTCCAGCTGCAACGAGCGGGTCGCTGGCGCATACCGTTCGACGAGATCGTCCAGCGCACTGATCAACACCCTACTGTCGCGGGCCACGCCCAATGGACGCGCCGCGTCGCGCAGGGCGATGTTATCGCGGCGATACGCGACCTCCCCTATCGCGTCCCGCAACAACCGGAGTGCGGCCCGCGCTTTCTTCAGCTGCTTGCGAGCGTCGTGGATGCCAGTATCGGTAATTCGTTTCTTACGCAGCGCATCGCTGGCATCCTCAATCCAGCCCTGAAAAACGCGTCGCACGCCCTGCAAGCCCGCTTCGTCATTCCGCAACTCCTCCATCCAGCTCTCCAGAGGTATTCCAGGGAACGTTCCCCCGACGACGCCGCGATAGCGCGGTTGAGGGGGAGCACGGTGCCGGGAGGAGATAGGTCACTCCCGGCGACGCGAGCCACCGACGCCGTTCTTCGCTTGTTTCTCAAACTCTCTCATGGAATCGCGAAACATCCTCTCCGCATCCCGCGGTCCACCGCGACCTGAGATTTTGAACTCCCTTCCCTGCGCCTGATTGTATGACGCGAAGAAATGCTCGATGTCCCGCAGCTGCTGTTCCTCGACCTGGGCTAGCCGGGTGATGGCCGGCTTATTCACCGTCGTCTCTATGGTACCCACCAGCCGGTCGTTACGAATCATCTTCCGACCTTCCTTCTGCCGGGCGCGGATCACGCCGATGAGATGAACCTGCACGAGGCAGCCGACGAACAGCGGAGTGTCGTTTAACACGAGCACATCCAAGGCGTCGCCGTCCTCGGCCCGGGTGGACGGAATCGCACCGAAATCGAACGGAAAAGAGAGGCCCGCCGGCAGGATCCGGCTCAGCTTGAAGACGCCCAGCTCGGGATCGAATTTGTACTTGTTACGACTGCCCTTGGGCGTATCGATGACCACTCGCACCAGGCCGGTGTCCGGATCCTGAGCGGGCAAGTCCATCGGCGATGCATACGGCATGACGGCCTCCTCCGAAACCGAAGGAGCGAAATGCACAATGAGTTCCGGCAGGCCACCCCGGTCGATGCCGCGAGTGGATCGATCCATAGACGATTTGACTTAGACGCCGCCGTGGCCCCCGCCTAGCATCCAGCAACGCCTGACACCACGAGCGCGACGAAGGGGGAGCATGTCGATCGCTGCTATTGCCGAGCGGCGCACTCAGGTGCGCTTCTTCATCATCGGCTTCATTTTCCTCGTCACCTCGATCAACTACGCCGACCGGGCCACGTTCTCGATCGCGGGGACCGACGCCGCGCGCGAGCTCGGCCTGTCGCCCATCGCCACCGGCTATATCCTGTCCGCTTTCGCCTGGGCCTACGCATTGGCGCAAGTGCCAGGCGGCGCGCTGCTGGATCGTTTCGGCACTAAACGAATCTACGCGGGCGCGATCGCGCTGTGGTCAGTGTTCACGTTTTTACAGGGCTTCGCGGGGTTCATCGCCGGCTTCTCGGCCATCACCATGTTGTTCGCCCTGCGCTTCCTGGTGGGCCTGAGCGAAGCGCCCTCGTTTCCTGGCAACGCCCGCATCGTCGCGGCTTGGTTTCCAAGCAGCGAACGCGGCACCGCCTCGGCCATCTTCAATTCGGCGCAGTATTTCTCGTTGGTCGCGTTCGCGCCGCTCATGGGCTGGATCGTCCACAACCACGGCTGGCGCGCCGTATTCTACGTGATGGGCGCGCTGGGATTGCTCGCGGCGCTGGCCTTCGTCCGGTTCATCCATGATCCGGTGCGCCACCTGAGCATCAATTCCGCCGAACTCGCCTATATCGAAACCGGCGGCGGTCCGCTCAACTACGATCGCAAACATCCGCCGACGTTGGCCTTTCCCTGCATGCGTTAGGCGCTCTCGGAAAACTCGGCGCAGAGTTTCAACATCGGCTGAAGCGCGGGATTGCCATTGTCTCGACGCCAGGCCATGTGCAGCTCGACCGGCTTCTCCGGCTGCGTGGCGAACTTGCGAAACTGAATCGCGTCCATGTGCAGCTCGATGGCCGACGCCGGCACGATGGCCGCGGCGAGCCCGGCGCGCACCAGTCCCAACATCGAATGAATCTGCGTCACGTGCTGAACGTACTCGGGCAAAGCGCCAGACGCTTCGAATAGCCGCGTGAGCATGTTGTTGAAGTAGCCCGCGCCCATGCGCGAATACATGATGAGCGGCTGGTTATCGAAATCACGGGGTGTCAGCGAAGGTTGATCGGCGCGTGGATCCCCGGCAGGCAACGCCGCCATCAGCGGCTCTCTGAGAATGAGGCGGGACTCGAAGCTGGCCTGTTCCACTGGCGGGCGGACGAAGGCGATATCGATCTGTCCCGTCATCAGTCCCTCGAACTGATCCGAGGTCACCATCTCGAACAGTTCGAGCTCGAAGTGCGGCAACGACGCGCGGGCGCGAGCCACGATGCGCGGCAGAAAGCTATATCCAGAAACGGCAGTGAACCCGATCGCTACTCGGCCAGTATCGCCTTCGGCGACGCGACGTGCGGCGAGCGCCGAGGTCTCGGCGAGACGAATGATACGGCGGGCTTCGGGCAGAAAAGTGCTACCCGCGGGCGTGAGCTTGACCTGGCGGCTACTGCGCTCGAGCAGCTGGACGCCGAGCGCCCGCTCCAGCAATTGGATCTGACGGCTCAGCGGTGGCTGCGTCATGTTCAGTCGCACGGCGGCCCGGCCGAAGTGCAACTCCTCGGCGGTGACCACGAAACAGCGCAGCTGGCTCAGCTCGAACATTCGCCAACATATAGCGTGCTCAGGCGTTGCGTGCCAGTAGCTCTCCGAAAGTCGCGGGCGCGGCAGCCTCGGCCTTCACGATCAGGGCCCGCAATTCCTCCAGCTCGCGCTCGGTCAAATCGGTCAATGGCGAGCGCACCGGGCCCGCCGGCCGGCCGATCACGTTCATGCCGGCCTTGACGATGGACACCGCGTAGCCTCTGCCGCGATTGCGAAGCGCGATATAGGGCATGACGAAATCGCGCAGACCGGCGAGCACTTTCACCTGATCCTCGGCGCGCACCGCCCGATAGAAAGACAGGGCCCAGCGCGGCATGAAATTGAAAATCGCCGAGGAATACGTCGTCACGCCCATCTTGAGATAGGGCGCGGCGAATGTCTCGGCCGTGGGCAGGCCGCCGATGTAGGTCAGTCGGTCGCCCATGCGCGTGTAAATGCGCGTCATCAATTCGATGTCGCCCACGCCGTCCTTGAAGCCGACCAGATTGGGATGTTGCTCGCACAGGCGCGCCAATGTGACATCGTCGACGATGGCGTTGTCGCGGTTGTAGACGATCACGCCGATAGAGACGGCTTTACACACCGCCCCGATATGCACGGCGAGCCCTTCCTGCGAGCCGTTGATCAGATAGGGCGGTGACAGCAGCAAGCCGTCTGCGCCGGCGGCCTGAGCCTCGCGCGCCAGCTCCACCGCCATGGCTGTGCCATAACCGCAGCCTGCGATCACCGGCAGACGACCGCCGCATTCCGCGACAGCGGCCGAGACGACGGCGACCACTTCCTTGGAGGTGAGTGAAAAGAATTCACCCGTGCCGCCGGCAGCAAACAAGCCGGCGAGCTGGTGTTGCATCATCCAGGCGCAGTGCGCGCGATAGGTCGCGACGTCGAAGCGATTGTCCGCATCGAAGTGCGTGACCGGAAAAGACAATAATCCTTGGCCGATCGCTCGGGCCATTTCCGCGGGAGTGAACGGCATGGTTGCGACTCGTGTCCGGAGCGCATGCTCCACCTGACGCTAGCGTAGGCGCTGCTAGCCGTCGGGGTCCAAGCCAAAGGCGCTATCGATCAATGCTCAACCGCTCTTGATCGGCGCTCCCGTCTGACGACACTCCCGCAGCCTCGTGCCCCACGGACTGATCGCCACCTGCGCGGAATACTCGCCGCCCTTGGGCACCGAGAATTCGACCGTGACGTCGAACGACCAGCGATCCCTGCCAGAGGCCGGCGGCGCGACCGAGACTCGATACGCACCACCAGTGGCATGCATCAGGCCATGCGGGGTCAACCACGCAGGCACGTCGCACTCGGCAGCAAACCGGCGAACGAACAAGTCATGAACTCCCACCAGCTGTGTCGCGGCCAGCGACTCACCCATGACCCGCACGAACTGGCCTTCGCCATACTGCGTTCCGCATGCTTCGACGTTCGGCGCGAACACGGCGATCAGCATGTTTGCTTTTTGACGCACGCTTGAGCTTGACGGATCCAGCTGCAGCGACGGAATAAATATATCTTGCGTGGCGGCGATACAGACCGCCTCGCTGGCGGAAGTTTTGATCAGCTGCAGCGGAGCAACGATGCGGCCATACACCACGTCGCCCTCGCCGTACTCATAGAACTCGGCCTCCAGGTATTGTCCTCCGAACTGCTTCCCGAGCTCCTGCGAACGACCCGGCGGCACTTGCCTCCAACCTGGTCGAGGCATCTCTACCATCAAGCGATTCCTTTCGGCGTGTACCGACGGGAGCGTCGGCTGCGACAACAACGCCACGGACTGATCTCGACGAGCTTGCAACAAGCGAACGCGTAGCACGTCCTGCTTCAAGGCGATTGCTTCCAGATGCGAGCAAACATCTGCATCGCTGGGCTCCGAGGCGGAGGCGGTCAGGCAATCGACATCGTAGAGCAGGATGTGCAGTTCACGCGGATCGAAGTCTACCCGCGGGCTTTCGCCACCGAGATATTCGGGACGCTCCACCAACGAAAAAGATACAGAGGGCCGACCGAGCAGCTCGACCAATCTTTGTTGTGAGATTGCTTTGGCAGCGTCGTGATTGAAAGTCGCGGGAAACGATCGAGCTACGGTTTCGACTACCGCCGCACGCCCGCTCGCATCCGATTTGAACTGTTGAAATGCCTGCGTCTGCTCGGCTGTCCACGTTGTTTCGGTTGATTCGTCAGCGCCAGATTGGCGTGCTTGACCGCAAGCCGCCAGCAGCGCCGTGATCGAAGTCACAAAAATCCATCGCGCCACACCAATGCTCCCGAGGCGTCTCGTTTACGCAACTTAGCTGTCGCCAGCTGACGACGTCTCGCTTCGAATCCGAGCGCCGCTCGGGCGAGAACAGTAGAATACCTTCAGCGCACCGACGCGCTACGACTCAGAGTGCATGAACGTAACTATGAAGATGAACCTGAAAAACCTGTTCTGCGTGGCTGCCCTGGCACTGCCGCTCACGACCATGGCTGACGAGCTCAGCTATCGCTATGTCGACGTGGCGCATTTCCCCGAAGCGGAAATCGACGCCGACGGCGTGGACGTGGATGGCGACGGTCTGCAACTGCGCGGCTCGCTGCCGGTGTATCAAAACATTTTCGCGCTGGCCGAGTTCCAGGACCTGTCCCTGGACGGCGGCGTCGACGTCACGCGCATGATGGTGGGCGCCGGCGGCCACTGGGCGCTGGGCAACAACCTGGACCTGATCGCGCGCGGCGGCCTGGCTCACTTCGAAGTGGACGTCGGCCGTTTCGACGACGACGACACCGGCTTGTTCGCCGGCGTGCGCCTGCGCACGATCGTCGCGCCGAAGATCGAACTGGAAGGCGGCGTCGAGCACCTGGCCGTGGATGTGGCCGGCATCGATGGCGACACTTACCTGATCGGCGAGGGCCGCTACAACTTCACGTCGCAGTTCTCGGCGGGCTTGTTGATCACCGTGGGCGGCGACACGAGCGTGTTCGGCGCCCAGGGCCGCTTCAACTTCTGATCCAGCACGGTTGCCGGGCCTCCGCTGCAACGGAGGCCCGGCTTCGCATCACCTATGCCATGCCACCGGCATGAGCACACATTGCAAGACTCCGCTGCGTTGCTTGTCCGGAATGAACACCAGCAGCTCCGGCGCAGCGAAATCCTGAATCGGAGCGGCGACCGCGAGCACGGTCGCATCGATTTCGTACAGGCTCCAGTAAGCGCCCGTGGCGCTGCCGAGATTTCTACCCGCCTTGTTGCGATCGATGAAAATCAACCGCCGCGAGTCGCGGTCGTCCGTGGTCCGGCTCCATATGTTTTGTTTCGTGAACACCCATTCTTCGGCGAGACGTTCCGGCGCACGCGCAGTGAGCGCGTAGCGGATCATGGTGTTGATTGAATCGCAGCGGGCGGAAGGATCGATCAGGGCGCAACGCTTGGCGTGGCTGCTCAACAACTCGGGACGGCTTTGCAACTGCTCGCCGACGATCATCAGACGCTGATGTTCCTGGCTGCCGAGCATGCCAGTGAGTCGATAGACGTGCTCGTCGCTCCCGTCCGCATCCAGGTCGACATTGACATACTCGAGACCGGTGACGACGCTGACCGCGGCGCCTTCGGCCGTGGCCGCGCTCAAGCTGCGAAACTGGATCTGACGTGAGTTATCCAGCAACCAGCGCGCACTGTAGTCGCCCTCATATCGCCCCGGCTCATTGAACGCGCTCAGGACTTCGTCGCATAACTTCTCGTTGGCCGCGCCGGCCAGTTGAAAAAAGTTGGACGGACGTTGCGAGCTGCGCGGATCCTCCGCAAGCGGCTGCACCGTGACTTCCCTGCGGAGGGCAGCATAAGTGGGGAAGCCTTCCTGTGCGAAAGCAACCGGCGCGCCGAATCCCGCCGGCAAACCGAATGACGCGAGCAAAAGGCTGAAGTGCAACTTGCGCATCGTTATCTGACCCTGACGACGATGAATGAACGTCCTGCGACGTTCGGCGGCTTCGATCCCCTAGCCAATCCTTGGTTCTATTCGTGCCGGACAATTGCCGTCACATATATAGAGGAATCGTCGTGCGCTGTCCACGCAGGGAACGGCAGCGCCGATGCTGAATCCGCGGGCGCGAATGTTCGGTTCGACGAGCGGCGGCGCTCGTCACGTCCGCAGTGTGGGCGCGCGTCTCAAACGTTGAAACGGAAGTGCATGACGTCGCCTTCCTGGACGACGTATTCCTTGCCTTCCAGGCGCAGCTTGCCCGCTTCCTTCGCGCCCTGCTCGCCTTTGAAGTTCGTATAGTCGTCATACGCTATGACTTCGGCGCGAATGAATCCTTTCTCGAAGTCGGTGTGAATCACACCGGCCGCCTGCGGAGCGGTAGCGCCGACGCGCACGGTCCACGCGCGAGCTTCCTTCGGGCCGGCGGTGAAGTAGGTCTGCAGGCCGAGCAGTTTATAGCCGGCGCGGATGACGCGATTCAGACCAGGTTCGTCCAGGCCGATGTCTTTCAAGAAATCGGCGCGATCGGCTTCTTCGAGCTGCGCGATCTCGGCTTCGATGGCGGCGCAAACCGCGACCACTTCCGAGTTCTCACGGGCCGCGAGCTCGCGCACCGAGTCCAGGTGAGGATTGTCGGTGAAGCCGTTCTCCGCCACGTTGGCGACATACATCAACGGCTTGATGGTGATGAGGTGCAGCTCCTGAAGGAGCTTTTTCTCTTCCGGATCCTTGATGAGCGAGCGCGCCGGCTTGCCCGAGTCCAGATGCTCCTTGAGCTTCTTCATCAGGTCGCGTTGTTTGATCGCGTCCTTGTCGCCGGCCTTCGCGGCTTTCTCGGCGCGCTGCAGGCCGCGCTCGACGGTGTCGAGATCGGCGAGCGCCAGCTCGGTATTGATCACTTCGACGTCGTCCAGCGGCTTGATCTTGCCGGCGACGTGCACGATGTCGTCGTTCTCGAAACAGCGCACGACGTGCGCGATCGCGTCCGTCTCGCGAATGTGAGAAAGGAATTTGTTGCCGAGACCTTCGCCCTTGGACGCGCCAGCGACCAGGCCGGCGATGTCGACGAACTCGACCGTCGCGGGCAATCGCTTCTCGGACTTAGCGATGCCGGCGAGCACGTCGAGCCGCGGATCCGGCACCGGCACGATGCCGACGTTGGGATCGATGGTGCAGAACGGATAGTTTTCAGCCGCGATCTGCGCGCGCGTGAGCGCGTTGAACAGCGTCGACTTGCCGACGTTGGGAAGCCCAACGATGCCGCACTTGATGCCCATAAATTAAATCACTTCTTGGAATGCAGCCCGTTCATGGCGCGTTCCGCGCCCTGTTCGAGAAAGGTCGGCAGCGTCTGCAGCGACTGATCGATGGAAGCGAGGATTTTTTCTTCCTCCTCGCGAGGCGCCCGGCGCAGCACATAGTCGATCACCTGCGACTTGTCGCCAGGATGGCCGACGCCGATGCGCAGCCGCCAGAAATCCGGCCCCATGTGCGTGATGGTGTCGCGCAGGCCGTTGTGGCCGCCCGCGCCGCCCCCAAGCTTGAACCGCGCATCGCCCACCGGCAGGTCGAGCTCGTCATGAACCACGAGGATCTCGGCCGGCTCCACTTTGATGTAATCGGCGAGCGCGCGGATCGCGAGGCCGCTGCGATTCATGTACGTGGAAGGCTTGAGCAGGGTGATGTCCTGGCCGCAGTACTGCACGCGACAGATGTCGCCGTGAAATTTCGCATGACTGCGAAAACCGGCGCCCAGCTTGGATGCCAGCGCGTCCACGAACCAGAAGCCCGCGTTGTGACGCGTGAGCAGATGCTCCGGCCCGGGATTGCCGAGGCCGACGATGATTTTGAGAGGAGTGCCCGCCATAACAGTGCAACCGAAAATAACGCAACGATGGCGGACAAGAAATCCGCCCGCCATCGTTTGCACGCCACCCGCCGTGTTGCCACGGCGGGCTGCGTGTCAGCGTTACTTCTTCGGAGCGCCGCCCTTGGCAGCGGCCGGAGCAGCAGCCGCCTTCTTGGCGTCGCCAGCCGCAGCCGCAGGAGCCGCACCAGCCGCCGGAGCCGCGCCAGCAGCCGGAGCCGCAGCAGCGGCAGCCGCCACCGGAGCCTCGGCCTCTTCCGCACGCGGATGGTGGATGGACACGACAGCCTCGTCGCGACCGTGCGAAAGCGCGACCAGCTCGACGCCTTCAGGCAGCGGCAGGTCGGACAGACGACGGATCTGGTTGATCTCCATGGCGGACAGATCGATCTCCAGATATTCCGGCAGATCCTTCGGCAAGCACAGCACTTCGACTTCGTTCAACAGGTGCGACACCACGCCGCCCTGAGTCTTGACGCCCGGCGAGCCGGCTGCACCCTTGAAGTGCAGCGGAATGGTCATGCGGATCTTCTCGTTCTCCAGCACGCGCTGCAGATCCATGTGCAGGATCTGGTTCTTGGCCGGATGACGCTGCACGTCCTTCAAAATGGCAGCCTGAGGCTGGCCATCGATCTTGAGCTGCAGGATGGTGGAGAAGAACTTTTCGTTCACCAGCAGGGTGAGCAGGTTCTGGTGATCCAGAATGATCTGCTTCGGTTCCTGGTGGCCGCCATAAAGAATCGCCGGAACTTTCCCGGAACGACGCAGGCGGCGGCTCGCACCCTTCCCCTGCACGCCGTCGCGGGAATCGGCGACGAGGTCGAATGAATATTTCATGGTTACTCCAGTTGAGAACGAAGTAACGGCGTATCGCGACCAATAACGCCGCCACTGTGATTTTTCTTCTCGCGGCTTACGCCCCGAAAAGAAAAGAAACCTGAACTCTGCGCGCCGCAGGCCGCGCCATTCTGAAACTCGGCGCGGCGAAGCCGCGCCAATACTAATTTCTCAAAGTGCGCGCGGCGCCGATAGGCAGCCGCGAGCACCAATCAGTCGATGTACAGAGAGCTGACGCTCTCCTCATCCCGAATACGCCGCATGGTTTCGGCGAGCAATCCGGCGACCGTCAGCTGACGGATCTTCTTGCAGTTCCGCGCGTCCGGGCGCAACGGAATCGTGTCCGTCACCACCAGCTCGTCGAGCTGCGACTGCGAGATGCGATCGATCGCCGGCCCCGACAGCACCGCGTGCGTGATGTACGCCAGCACCTTCTTCGCCCCGTTCGCCTTCAACGCCTCAGCCGCGTGACACAACGTCCCGGCCGTATCGACCAGGTCGTCGATCAGCACGCACGTCTTACCTTCGACCTCGCCGATGATGTTCATCACCTCGGACTCGTTCGGCCGCGGACGGCGCTTGTCGATGATCGCCAGTTCGGCATCATCCAATCGCTTCGCCAGCGCTCGAGCACGCACCACGCCGCCGACGTCGGGCGACACCACCATCAGGTTGTCGTACTTCTGCTTCCAAACATCGCCGAGCAACACCGGCGAGGCGTACACGTTGTCGACCGGGATATCGAAGAATCCCTGGATCTGGTCAGCGTGCAGATCGACCGTGAGCACGCGGTTCACACCGGCGCTCGCAATCATGTTCGCCACCAGCTTGGCCGTAATGGGCACTCGCATCGCCCGAGGCCGCCGGTCCTGGCGGGCATAACCGAAATAAGGAATCACAGCGGTGATGCGCGCGGCCGAAGCACGTCGGCAGGCGTCGGTCATCACCAGCAATTCCATCAAGTGATCGTTGGCCGGAGGACAGGTCGGCTGCACGATGAATACATCGCGGCCACGCACGTTCTCCAGCAGTTCGACAGTGGACTCGCTGTCGCTGAAACGACTGACTGCGGCGCGACCGAGCGGCACGGTCAGGTGGCGCGCGATGTCCTGGGCGAGCTGCGGATTGGCGTTGCCCGCGAACACCGCCATCGTGGCACGATCCATTCAAACACTCCGATTGGCTGGGGCGGAAGGACTCGAACCTCCGAACGGCGGGCTCAAACCCGACAAGAGGGCTAACGGAATCAGTAACTTACCGATCCCATCCGGTTTTCGACCCCTTCCACTCCCATCGATTCCCCGTGGCTGGCACCGAAGCTGGCACCAGCGATACCGGTGAACCAGTTAAAAGCACACGGTCGAAAGCGGGGGCGCAATATACACGAATCCAGGCGGTCTTATCCTCTCCGCGTCAAGGATTTGTAGCGAGTGCACCTTGGAGGGCAGGAGACGGAAACCTTTACTGGCGTGGATCTTATTAAAGGTTTACATTGAAAACCTTTAACAACGGACTTCATATTTAAGGTTCTCCATGCGCAAGTCCGACCTGCATCCGTCATTGCGAGACTCAGCCGTGCCGGTCCCGGGACATTCCGGGTGCTATGCGGTCGTGCCGCCCCCGGTACCAACGACTTTGCCCGTCAGCCCACCGCTTCTCCCCCTCGCTCAGCGTGAAGTTCAAATTCTCTCCGATGCCGTCGAAGCGGCGCCGGACTATGCGCACCTGCTCATGCACATGCTCAATCGGCGTGAAGCGGTGGACAGCAGTCAGATCGAAGGCACCCACACTCAATTCGATGAGCTGCTCCTTCATGAAATCGAAAAGGGCACACCGGATGCAGTCAGCGATTCTGACGCCGAACAGACACTGAATTACGTTCGTGCGTACACGCTCGGCGTGGCTCAGGTGAGAAAGCACGGGCAACGTGCGCTCGACGGCGCACTGATCTGCGAGATGCACAGGCATCTCATGAGCGGAAACCCGCGCGCCTCACCTGGACAGCTTCGCGGCGTCCAGAATTTCATCGGCGGACTGAAGATGGAGCAGGCTCGATTCATTCCCCCTCCCCCGGAGGAGGTGCCCCGACTCATGACAGATCTCGACCGGCTCATTCGCCACCAACCGGACCCCGAGTCTCACTACGATGTTTCGGTCCTGCCACGAGCCGCGATCGTTCACGCGCAGTTCGAAACGATCCATCCTTTCGTCGATGGCAACGGCCGTATCGGACGCCTGCTGTTTCCCCTGATGCTGCTCGCCGACGGCGGACACCCAATCCACCTGGCGACGTTCCTGAAATGCCGCCAGCGCGAGTATTACGACGCGCTCCTCGATGTGCAGATGAAACTGCACTGGTCGCCGTGGGTCGACTTATTCCTCGAATGCGCGATCGCTTCGTGTCGCCACACCGTGCACCTGCTCCGAGAGCTTCGAAGCGTCGCCGAACGATGGCAAGAACGCCTGAAGACACGCGGCACGCGCAAGCACGCGACTGTGTGGAGCGTCGTCCATCTCCTGCTCGGTCAGCCCGTCGTTACCGTCTCCTCTTTAGTCGAACGCTTGAATGTCACATTTCCGTCTGCGAACGCAGCCGTTGCCACACTCGTCGACCTGGACATTCTGCGCCCCCAAGGACAGCAACGGCGCAACCGCGCCTTTCATGCTCACGAGATCATGAACCTTTTGTACACCGGGATCGATGCCGTGTTGGACGACGTAGCAACGCTGCGCAACTACCGGACTGGAAGCTGGATGTAGCATCCTCGCAAATTTAAAATCACGTGTTAAAAATGCAAGGATGTTGAGGATGAGGCCGCGGATCGAAACTTGCGGACCAGCAGAGAGATCCAGAATGCATATCGCTAAATCGCGACTCTATGTTGAAAGGCGGGGCGTCCCGCGCAAGGCCGTGCAAGTGGCAATTGGCATGCCGGCTCCCGATCGTCACGGTGACGTGAGCTGCGCTGTCCACATCCGTGGCATTGACCCCCCACGGAGAATTTTCGGAATCGACTCACTCCAGGCTGTCGCATTGAGCTTCGGTTTCCTGGAGGAAAGGTTGGCGTCGCTGCAGTCATCGGGATGGCGCTTCTATTTCGATCGGAAGGACGCAAAGCCATTCGATCCAAGAAGCATCTGGTTTCCGAAAACGGGGAGCGCTGCTCGCGGCTTGCGCGCGAAACGAATCGAGGAAACCTGATGAAACAGGCTGAATCGAACACCCATAGAAACCGCCAAGTGTGCGTTCTTGGAAGCGCAGAACCGGGATCGGCGGCGTACGAACTAGCCGGCGCCGCCGGTGAGTTACTGGCGCGATCGGGCATCACGCTCGTGAGCGGATGCGGAAGCCCGGCCACTCGAATAGCGGCGGAACGAGCGCTTGCGGCCGGCGGTCTCGTCGTCAGCATCGTGCCCTCTGACGACATCGACCTGCAGAACTGGCCCTGCAGTGTGTTGATTCCATGTGGAATGGGAGACGCCCGGAACTTATTGATGGCGCTGGCCGGCGACGCGTGCCTGGTGATCGGCGGTCGTGCCGGCACGATCTCGGAAGTATGCCTGGCATGGCTGCATCATCGACCACTCCTGCCCCTTACTGGATGCGGAGGATGGTCCGATCAATTGGAGCAAAACCCTCCCGATGAGCGGCGCAACTCGAAGATACTGTCGTGGAGCTCGATAGCCGAACTGAAAACCCGTCTCGAGGAATTAGGTCTTGCCACGACATGAGCCCGCAGGACTGCCGAAACAAATCCTTGAGATAGAAACGCGCCCAGCCGAGAAAGAACATGATGTCCCTGGACGATGAGCGTTGGCGGCAACTGAAAGGCGGCTATAGAGTCACCTATGATCCATCGGGAGCGCTGAAGCTGCTCGAATCCGGCGTCGACGTCTGGGGCGAACTGTGGGATGAGCTGCATCATCAAGGCGACGTCGATGTGGCGTCGTACGCGGCGGTTCCACACTTGGTTCGCATCGCCACATCCGCAACTCGTCGGGATTGAAACGTCTATGCGCTGGTGGGCTTGATCGAGGCCGAGCGGCATCCGCGGAAGCTCGGCACCGTGTTGCTCCACCTCGACTCATCCCAAGTCGACGAATTAGCCGAGGGCCATCTGTCTTGGTCACAGTTGTACGACTAACAATCGCTGCACGGGACGTGACATTGCGAGTGATCCGTGGTCGGCCCGGTTATGAAGACAGCTGAAATTGCAACAATCGTTCAATGCATCGCCACGGACTGGACCAAACAGTCTCGTGGCTTTCCAGGCGCTATCAAACGTAACGCCACTCCACAGGCGTTGAGATTACCGCTGGAGGAACGGCCGCAAGGATGCTCCTTCATTGAACACGAAGCAGGATTTTGGGAACGGCGCGACTTCGAAGATCCGCATCTGAGCATTTCATTCGAATCTCTCACGCCGGGGCGAACCCTGAGGTACGGCGGCGTGCACGTTGTTAAGGAAGACAACCGGCTGCGAGTCAGCTGGATCTACACTCCGGAAGACGTCGGGATGCCGCCCCGGCCACAGAAAAAGAAAGATGTGTTCGAGTTGGCTCTGAATCAGTGGGCGCGAGTTATATACAATGGCCGGTTCGACGGGGGCGAACATGCCTACTGGACGTACCGAAAAACAGTCCTCAACATAGGCTTGTTCGAGGAAGTGGCTGCGTCTGTATTCATCGAGACGATGCCTGACGTGATCATGGACAAAACCGCGATCGTGTACTGACGGAACGCACGCCTAACAAGGGCGCACACCGTCAGTCACCGCGTGGCTCGATTCCCAAGGCGCGCTCGATGTCCGCCGGATCGTAGATCCTGCCGCCCTTGATCACAGCCTTGATCCTGCGGATGTCCTCCATGTCTCGGGTGGGGTCTCCGTCTATGAGCAGCATGTCCGCGTATTTGCCAGCAGCAACGACGCCTTGGTCGCCTGAGATACCCATGACTTCTGCGGGCGTCAGCGTGGCAAGTCGAAGCACGTCGGCAGGCGCGATGCCGGCCCGTGCATACAGCTCCAACTCATGATGCAGCTGGTAGCCCGCCAGCGCGTCAGTGCCAGGGACGATGGTGACACCGGCATCGTGGAGAGCTTTCAAGAGCTTCAGCATGGATGGAACCGCTTCTCGATAAGCTCCCTCCGCGCCCGCCGGCGGCGCATAGGCGGGTGCGGCCAAGTTGCGGCGAACCTGCGCTGGAAATCTGCGTGCGACTTGCTCCAGGCCCGGCGTAATGTCGCTCAAGCTGCCTGCCAGACGCGCCTCGAGCAGACCCATGGTCGGATCGAGCACGGTGCGATGACGTTTCAGGAAATCGATGAAGTCGCGCACTTCCGTCTTGTCTGGCGTGAACTCACGCGCGTGCACGCCCACTTCGATGAACCGCTGGCTCATCTTCGTCGTCTCCTGCACGCGCGGATACAGAAAGTTCAGCTCCACGTAGTTGAAGTGCTGGAGCTCATCGGCGCCCGCTTCGATGAACTGATGCGCCGACATGAAGGCAGGTACGTGGCCGCTGAGCCGCAGCCCGCGCGCATGAGCACGGTCGGCAATGATCGGCACCAGCTCGGGTTTGAGCGACATGTAGGTCTTGATCTGTACGTACCCGTGATCCGCGTACCAGTCCACCAGCCTGATGGCTTCCTCGGCGCTCTCGACGAGCGTCTTGAACGGTCCGGCGTTCGGTCCCTTGCCGTCGATGATCCCCGCCCTGAACACACGCGGACCGATCTCCGTGCCGGCCTCGAACCGCCGGACGCGCTTCAAGAACAAGTCGGTGTCATTCCCAAGATCACGTGCGCTCGTCACGCCGTTGGCGATGTTGAGCATGCCGTCGACGCCATCGAAGTGCGCGTGGCAATCCCACAGGCCCGGCATCAGGAATCGACCGTTGGCGTCGATGACCGTCGCCTCGGGCTCGGAAACGATTTGTGTATCTTGGGCAACGCGTATGACACGCTCACCTCGCACCCGCACGGTCATTCCCGGAGTGACCGATAGATCGCGCGGATCGAACAGACGCGCATTGCGGACGATCAGATCGCCCTTGGGCGTCTGAGTCAGAACGCCCGCCAGACTTGCGAACCACGACTGGTTGGTCTCGTCCTGCTTTGCCAGCAGCTGAGTAACATCCGTCTCGTGCCCGGCGGCAACGGTGGAGAGCCACAACGATGCGACCGCTCTCGTTGCACCCTTTGCGTCGAGCCAGACGGACACAGGCATGAAGTCCAAGCCTACGATCCGGTACTGAAACCATTCGGTTCGAGAACTTCCCTCGCCAAGCACGATGCCGCCCGCCCGTTCGATACTCACCGAGCCGCTCGGCAGCAACGCAAGCCGCCCCTTCGGCGCCTTGAGGAGTGCGCGGGCCAGCACGCCATAAAACTCGGGCACCGGATTGGCAGGCATGTAGAACGCAGGCCCACGCAGCGCCCGCTCGCCACTCTCGCGCCGATTCTTCCAGCTCGCCTTGCCCCGCGTCAGCACGAAACGTTCTTCGACCGGCGCCTTGGAGTAGTCATGGCCGCGGCTCTCATAGGCGACGGGCATGCCGGCTGCGTCGAGCGTCCAGGTCGCCGTGATGCGATCGCCATGATCGCGATCGTTATAGGAATATTCAGCCCGCACAGTCCTTTCGTCATTGACGGCGACGGTTTGCTGGCCTGCGCGGTTACCCTGCATCAGCACTGCGTCGGTGCGCACATCGGCGAGGGCATGGCCGCCGAGGAGACCTGCTGCGATCAGAAGGAATGCACTCACGGCGTGTTGCGGATCTTGATCTGCCGCACATCGCTCGGCACCGTGAGAGCCACGATGAGCCGCATGTCATCGGCCGACAGCACCAGCCCGCGCCGATTCAGTCCTTGAGAGCCGAGCGTCATGCCGCCCACCTCTTGCTGATTGGCGTCGTAGATCCAGATGTCCTTGCCGGTTCCCCATTCGGGCCCGGCGCTGCCAAAGCAGTAGCCTCGCCAGCCGCAAGTGATAGCCGCCGGATACGCCGTCGCAGGGAGGTACAGGCGCGCCACCAGAGTCACTGGGTCGACCACGCCGAATCCATATGGATTGCCGGCTGCGCGATACAGGTTGGCGTCGTCCTCGGTCAGCGCGATATCGAGGCCGTTGCCCGGCGAATAAATACTGTCGAGCGCCCCACCGTACCGCAGCGTCCGCACGACGGAGAAGCCGGCCGAGTTCAGCGTCGAGTAGCGAACCTCGCTCAACATGATCGCAGTGGGACTATACGCTGCATCCTGAACATAAATGCGCCGGCCGTCTTTGCTGGCGACCACCTGGCCGCCGCCCAGAATCGTTTGCGAAGCAAGCTCGCCCGTTTGCACGTCGAAGACTTCGCCGGTGTGACCGCTGATGACGATTGGATGACCATCGGGGCGCGCATAGGCCACCGTCAGCGGATACGGCGGATAAGCATTCTTCGATGTTTGATACGAGCGCACGATGGCGCCGGTTTGCGAATCGACGCCGACGATCCGCATGGTGTTCTCATCGCCTACATACATGACGCTGCCATCCCCATTGAGCGTCAAGGGACCGACGCCCACATCGCTCAGCGTGCGTACCAACGCACCAGTGTAGACATTGCGCACCTCAACGTCGCCCGCAAGAGTGTTGCCGAAGAACAGCGGCTCTTGCGGATGAGGGGCCAGATACAGGATCGACGCGGGCACTGTCACATCCGCAGGGTCGGTCGAGCCGCGCCACAGTGCAACCTGGACCACCTCCTGATTCACGATCAGCGGATCGGTCGAAGCAATCGTCACGGTCGCGCGATGCAGCTGATCCGTGGCCAACGTTCCCGGCGTCGCGGTCAAGACCAGCGATGTTCCATCCGGCGCAGACGCCTGCAGCCAGCTTTGATTCGAGCTGACCTGCAACGGCACATCGGCGCGATCCAGCGAGTTGAAGACGCGCAACGTGCGCGTCAAGGCCTGACGGCTGGGGAAGCTGGACAGACCCACGCCGGTGCGCGAAGCCCAGATGCGCTGTGCGTCCACATTCAAGGAGACCGGCAGGGTTTTCGCGACTGGCGTGCCGTTCACGTTAGCGGTGAAAGTGACATTGCCGGTGTAAGTGCCTGCACTCAACCCAACGGGCGCCGGCGTGAACGCGACCTCGACACCGGCATCGCTCACCGTTCCCGTCGCGACCGGAATCTGCAGCCAGTTGCCGCCATTCGTCGGCGTGAATGTCGCAGTCCACGGATGTGCTCTCGCGCCCGTACCGAGCGCGAAGCGAGCGGTGCGCGTCTCCATCGCAAGACCGCTGACGCCGCCAAACAGCATCGGCGGATTGGTATTCACAAAGATGTTCGGCGCCGTGAGCGTCAGTGTCACCGGCAACGTCGCGCGATCCGTCGGATCGGAGGTACTGATGGCCGTGACGGTTCCCGACGCCGCTACTCCGCCCAACGCCGATGTATCGATCGTCAGCGCCACGCTCCTGGAGCCTTGCTGCACGGTGGACGGCACCGCGATCCAAGGAACATCGGCTGTCAACGACCACTGCCGCTCGGCAGAGGTCGCAACGGAAATATTGGCATTGAAGCTGGCGTTCGTGTGTCCCAGGGTCGCAGTCAGCGCCAACGGCGCGCCGATGATGGAAACACCCTCCACCAGCGAGTAACTCACTTGCACATCCTGGTACTTGAGGATGTTGCCGTTGGCGTCGGCGGTGCCGACAGAGATCGTTGTGCTGAGCGTTCCGGCGGGCGGCTGAGTGGTGAGCACGTGGAAGATTACAGCGTAGTTCGTGCCGCTTCCGGAGATGTCGACCCGCAGCCACGACGCCGGAGTTACGCCCTCGCGATAAGCCGCGCCGACCGAGGTTATATCGGTGCCAGTGAGCCGCATCCCCAGCGTGGCAATCGCCGGCACCGGCCCCATCCGCTTCGCGTTGAAGGAAACAGTAGTGGCGCTCAAGGTAAACGCGCCGCGACTGGAAGGCGCATCCCCTCCACCGCCACCTCCGCCGCCGCATCCAGCCAGCGCAACGATCAGCAGAACCCACGCGGCGAACCGTCGACCTACCGACGTCCCGAGCGTACCCCTGGAATGCAAGCCAAGATTCATGGCGCGCGCCAGGTCGCGAAATCCGTTTGCCGAGTGATTCATATTCGGGGCCGAGCGGCCTGGTTCGCTGATGTTATGGCGGCGAAGAATACACACGCCGTCGAACGCTGACTACAAGGCGCTTGCAGCCTTGAATCACGAGGGATTGCTCTCGGCCGCGCAACTCAACATTGCCTTTGTTTCCGACGTCTCCTGTGCTGTGAGCTCAGTGATATTGCTGGCCGCCCATGCGTTATGAACAAAAACTTTGGCGGCGATAGCGATTCCATGCCGCGGAATCGGCATGAGCAGGCCTATTGGCGGACGAGGGGGCGAGGGGGCCGGCCGTTTAGCCCCCGCAACAGAAACCCGCCGCTACGCAGTTCTTTGCTGATCTCGATGTTCGGTCAATGCATCCCGTAACAGAGCGTCGCCGACGAAGTGCACATCGCGCCGAGGGAACGGAATCACGACGCCCCGCTCGCGACACGCTTCTACGACGGCCCTGGTGAGCTCGCCACGAGCTGGAATGTAGTCAGCAACCGAGACGCTGCACTTCACCGCCATTTCCACGTATGAATCCGCGAGCCGGATTGCCTGCACGAGAGGCGCTGGGTCTTGCAGCACGCGGGCGTTGGCACGTAATACCTGCTCGATTGCTGCCACTGCCCGATCGAAGTCGGTGTCGTACGCAACTCCGACGGACAAGTTGAGCTCTCGGGTCGTGCCGAAGTTGTGATAAATCTCGCCGACGATCTTGCGGTTCGGGATCACCACTCGCGAACCATCCGGATGGGCGAGCCGGGTGCTGAATAAGGAGATGTCCTCGACGCTACCCTCCTCGCCCACCACGGAAATGTATTCGCCGACGCGAAATGGCCGGGAAAAGATGATGGATAATCCCGCGGCCACGTCGCTCAACAACCCCTGCATGGCCAGCGCAACGCCTGCGCCGAGCACGCCGAGGCCAGCGATCAGCGGCAGCAACTCGACGCCCAGATTCTGCAGGGCCATGACCATGAACAGGCCAAGCACGATCGTGCGGGCGATGCGAGAGAGCAGCGAGCGCACCGGCGGCTCCAACTCGATCCGCTCCAGCGCACGCATCAGCATGACGCCCACCCATCGACTGACCGTGAGGCCGATCGCGAAGATCAACACGGCCACAAGTAGTTTCGGGCCGAAGCGGACCGAGAGATCCACGGCCGTGCTCTTGAACTGATCGACTGCGTTCAATGTGTCCATGATCGACAACGTCCCTTCTTCTGACCAGAAAGCCGGCTGCATTCGCACCGGGCGTCCGGCAACGCCGTAACGCACGGCGTTTGACAGAGTAACTGGCCGGATTCTGTCAACGTGAGACGTCCGTCACGATCGCAGCGATGGCGGTCAGCTGCGGCTCTTCTGGCTGACGCCGCTGCTGGGCGCGACTCACGCAGTGTGCTCGAAGCGACCAGCGCCGACAGATCAGTGGATCATCACCATAGCGAATGCAGTTGAGCGTCAGTTGAGCTTGGACGACGTCTGTTCAGCGCGGAGCGTGGGCCTCGTACATTGTTCTCGCGTGTCCGGAACGCGCACTTCCATCCACGAGTGGGTGCAGAGGGACGACATCGACGCCGTCGAAGCCGACTCGTTTCTTGAAATGCCGGATGAATGGCTCCCACTGACACAGGCGACCTCGCCGCTGGACAGGCCGATCAGGAGGACGGCGTTGTTCAATTTCTGCCGACTGCTGTCACCCGGACCGACGGACACGCCGCTCGCCGTTTGTGATGCGCGCACGTTCACGAAGCAGTAGGCTACGGCGAGATATCCCGTGAACGTGGTGTGGTCAACGTCATATTGGATTGGGGCAATCGCCATGCTTGGTCACCTCGGATTACTGATCGCGTTCGCGCCCTAGTCCTCGAACCAGAACGACTCGCCGGGAGTGCAGAAAACCGGCATTCTGGTAGCGCATGAAGCGCCGGGCATGAGCGATCTTATCAAGCAGCGCACACAAGCCCTGGCTCGGCTCGAGTATGTGGCCTGGAGGCCGTCACGACCTACAATGTTGGTCACGGGCGCGAGGTGAGCGTCAGGTCGGGTCCCAGATTGATCTTCTGCCGTGGAAGTCCCACTGAGCTCGGCGCCTTGGCTTCGGCGTCGGCAAGAGCCCAGCCATAGTCGCGCATCCAGTCAGCCACGCCACCCAGCGCGCCGACGAGGTGCCGAGCTTCCTGCGTAGCGCTGTATTCCACTCGTAAGGGAGACTCATCAAATATCTCGCGACGGACCAGACCGCGTCTCTCGAGCAATCGCAAATGTTTGGTCAGCTCCTTTTGCGTGATCGGCTCAGCCCGGCGCTGCAGCTCGCGAAAACGAATCGCTCCATCGGTAAGGATCAAACGATAAAGAATGGGGATGGCCCACTTGCCCGACACGAGCCTGACGAAACTCGATAACGGACAGCCCCGCTGCAACTCGCTTTTCATATGAATGGTATCCAAAGGGTGCCTACTATCGTTTGAATGCCGCGTTCCTTAAGCTCAGCACGACACGCTACAGAAGGTTGTCCGATGCTGAATCCGCTCCCGAACGAGTCGCTCGATCGCGCTTTTTTCCAAGCCCGCACCGTCAACGGCTACACAGATAAAGAGGTCACAGATGAAGACCTGCGCGCACTCTACGATCTTATGAAGTGGGGACCGACGTCGACCAACCAACAACCGCTTCGCATCGTCTGGTGCCGCACACCTGAATCGAAACACGCCTGGCGGCGTTTTGCTATCCCGGCAATGCGGAGAAGGTGTTGGCAGCGCCGGTCGCTGCCATTCTGGGCATGAACAGAAACTTCGTTCCCGATCTCCCCCGCCTGTATCCGCACGTGGACGCCCGCGGTTGGTATGGCGACAATCAAAAGTTGATTGAAGAGTCCGCGTTCAGAAACTCCAGCTTGCAGGCGGGGTATCTTTTGATCGCGGCGAGAATGCTGGGATTGGATAGCAACCCCATGTCCGGCTTCGACGCTGAAAAGTTGGATGCCGACTTTTTCGCGGGAACGAGCGTCAGCGTCAACTTCATCACGACGCTGGGTCACGGCGACCGGAGCACTGCTTACCCGCGTGGGCCTCGCTTGTCCTTCGAGGAAGCTTGCAGGCTCGCCTAGTAGCGACGTGCCGAGACGCATCTCAAGCGGCCGAAAACCGCTCACGATCATGCGGTCTTGCCAGCCACTCCTGGTAGTCTCTCGGACCTAGCGGAATGATTCCCGAGGGATTCCAGGACTGACTGTAATAGCCGAGCACGATGTGGCGAACATTCACCGTCTCGGCCACGCCGGGACGCTGATAGATATCGCGCAGATAATTGGAGAGGTTGGGAAAGTCGGCGAGCCGCTGTCGATTGCATCGGAACAGCGAATAGTAGACCGGATCGAAACGAAACAGACTCGCGGCAAAGTGCCAATCCGTCTCCGTGATGCGATCGCCATTGAAAAATCGCGACCTGTCCAAAAGATCTTCCGCCCAGTCCAATGTATCGAAGATAGCCGTGTAGCCTTTTTCATAGGCCTCCTGCGTCTCCGCGGCGCCGGCGCGATAGACGGCGTTGTTGAGGCCGGTATAGATCCGGTGATTCTTCGCGTCGATGTCCGCTCGCAACTCACTAGGGTAATAATCTTCCTTGGCATCCGTGAACGCGTCGAATGCGCCATTCAGCATTCTTATGATGTTCGAGGACTCGTTGTTGACGATCTGCCGGGTTTGTTTGTCCCAGAGAACCGGCACGGACACCACGCCCGTATAGTCGGCCTGCGACGTCACATATGCCTGATACAGGTGCGTGAAGCCTTCGACATGATCGGCGGTGGCACCTTCTACCCAGTTCCCGAAGCGCCAGCCTTCGTGACGGCCGTCCGGAATGGCCACGCTCATGCTGATCGCCGATTGCAAACGCTTGATGCTTCTGTAGACGATCGTGCGCCAGGCCCACGGACATTGCAGAGAAACATACAAGTGGTAGCGGCCCGCCGCGGCGGGAAACCGGGCATCGGCACCTTGCTCGACCAGATGGCGAAACTGCGAAGGACGTCGAACGAACCGGCCCTTCTCCAGCTCGATGGCGGCTTTATCGGTGTGCCAACGACCGTCGATCAATTGCCCCATGGATCACCTGAAGCGAGGCAGGCGCAAGAAGGCGATCGAGGCCGCGATCAGCAGAGCAGTTGCTATTGCAAGCGCAGGTCGATAGCTGCCTTGTGTATCGATCACGACGCCGTACAGTCCTGGAGATATCGCGGTGCCGGTCAGGAAAACGGCGTAGAACACGCCGAACACGCGACCGAAACGTGCGGGTTCGTAATAGCGTCCGGTGAGATAGCCGATCAGATCCGCTTCAGCGCCGTACGCAAGTCCTACCGCCACCGCGCCGGCGAGCGCCCAATGCACTCCGCCCCAACACAACAACGCAAATCCTACGGCGCTCGAGGCCATGATGCAGGCAGCAACCTTGGGAGCGAAGAATCGGTCGACCAACACACCGGTAAACAGGCGCGCCACGATTTGAGTTCCGCCGATCAGGCTGACCATCCACGCCGCGGAGGTGGCATCCATACCCGAGGCGGTCAGCATCGGCAGGAAATGGATCAACAATCCGGGGCACGCAATCGCGACCATCGCAATGGCGGCAGCCAGCAGGAGAAACGTCCGATCACGAAACAAAGCGACATATCCATGATCAGCGTCGCTGGAAAGTCGCTCCTGATTGGACCGCACTGCGGAGCTGAGGTTATCGGCGCCTCTCAGCAAAACAAACATCAAAGGCACACCCGCCGCAATCACGGTGGCCAAAGCTACATAACCGGATCGCCACCCGTGAGCCGACATCAACTGCTGGAGAAACGGCGGCGCCAAAGCGCTGAGCGCCGCAGCCCCGGTGATCGTGATGGCAAGAGCGGTTCCCTTGCTCTTGTCGAAGTTCCGATTGACGATTCTCACGTAGGCAGGGGCGGCGCAGCCCGATCCGACCAAAGCCATGCCGGCCAGCACGGCGTAATGGCTGGTGAGGCTGTCCACTCTGCTCAGTAATAGCAGCGAGACCACCTGCGCGAGCAATCCGGGAAAAATGAAACATCGCTCGCCATAACGATCGAATGCATTGCCGAGGAATGGCGCGGCGATGGCCATCGATGCCACCAGCAGAGTCGGCCCGAGAGACAAGGCCGCCAGGCTCCAGCCGCGATCCACGTGGAGTGCGTTGATGAAGAGACCGGACGTATAGAAAGGCAGCGAGTTCACGCCGAGCGCGACGCCTATCACGGCCGCTAGCAGCAAGCGCCATCCCTGGACCAACTCAGCGAATCGCTGCCCATCGACTAACCGCGCGCGAGCGCGCGGTATGTTTCCAAAGGCGCTCATCAGGGCTTCAGAATCGGCCAGTCAACGTGACGCCGTACGTCCTGGGCGCCGAGTAAAACGTCTGGTTCACTGCCGTCGCACCCGTATTCGCGAAATACGTCAGAACGCGCTTGTCGGTGGCATTCTGCACAAACAGGAAGGCGCTGTAGCGACCGTCGGCATCGCGATAACCCAATTGTCCGTTGATCAGGTTGTAGGCCGGTTGGATATCCTCACCAAACCGGTCGACCGTGGTCTGAACACGTTGCTTGCCGGTGAACTGGAACTCGGGAGCAAAAAAGATCTCGCCAGCGGCGAGCGGATAGCGAAACTCCGGCTCCAGGCTCAGCTCATATTCGGGAGCGCGCCCCAACTCGTAGCCAGCAAAGTCCCGCGCGCCGGTCGGGCCATCCGGCTTGAACTCGAGATACTTGGTATCGAGCACCGTGCCCGAAAAATTCACGTCAAAATTCTCGGAGAAACGCGCCGCCCCCTCGACCTCCAAACCGTAGACGCGCGCCTTGCCCGCATTCACTAAGGAACAACAGAGGGAACCTACCCCCGGAGGCGTGACCGCGAGTTGCTGATCCTCGTACTCCATATAGAACGCCGCGGTGGACACGCGCAGATGGTTGTCGAAGGCGTTGGTTTTGAGGCCGACCTCGTAGTTGTCGACATATTCCGGATTCACCGGATCGGCAATCTGTGCCGGGTTGGTGATGAAGCCGACATCATAGGCCCCCGAACGATAGCCATGGTTATAGGAAGCGTAGAGCAGTGTTGCATCGGTCGGCTTGAAATTGACACCCGCGCGATAGCTGGGCTTGGTCCATTGCTCGCTATCGGAGGCGTCGTAGTCCGCGAGCGCAAAATTGCCGACGCCGATCTGATGAATTTCCTTCTTATCGGTGGTCGCGCGAACGCCCGAGAACAGCTCGAACCGATCGGACAATTTATAAGTGCCATCGACGAAGCCCGCAAAGCTCGTCGTCTTCTCCTCGAACGTTTGCAGCACCGGCACGGTCCGACCGAGGCCAGGAAAGCTCACCTGAACGCCGCCGTCCTGCTTCTGGTAGAAAAAAGCGCCGCCCACGATCCAGGTAAACGCCCCTTGCTCCGATGACGTGAGCCGCACTTCCTGAGTGAACTGCTCACCCTTGGAGAAATGCAGCGTGTGGACGATATCGAACGGGGATCCGTCGGCATCGAACCGGGTGTCGGCCTGAGAGTGGATATAGCCGGTCACGCTGGTCAGCGTCAGATCGCCGATGTAGAAATCGGTATTCAGCGACGCGCCGTCGTTCCGGATGTTCGAAGGCGAATGCTGCGCGGCCACGACGTCAATGTCCGAGGGCGGCACGTAACCCGTCAACACGTTGATGCCGTTTGGAGTGGGAGCACCCACCAAGGACGGGCTCGGCGCATTGTTCGCACGATAAACGCCCTGCGGGTAGTACGCGGTGCCGTTCGTGTCGGAACGGTCGAAGAACACCTTGAGATAGGAGTCCACCTTGTCATTCTGATACCGCAGACCAACGCGCCCGCCCCAATCGTCGACATCGTTCAAATGCCTACCGGTCAGGGTGTTGAAGCTGTAGCCGTCGCTGTAGTTGCGCCTCGCGGCGACGCGAACGGACAGCTCGTCAGTCAACGGCGCCTGCACGCCCAGATTGGCTTCATACGTTCCGAAACGCGCCGCCGTCAGCGAGCCCTCGGCTTCGGTGGCGCCATCGGGTCGCTTGGAAATGAAATTGATGGCGCCGCCGGTGGAGTTCTTTCCGTAGAGCGTGCCCTGCGGACCCCGCAAGACTTCGACGCGCTCCAGATCGAAGAGTTGACCGAGTTTCGCAGTCGAGAGGTTCAGAACGGTTTCGTCGAGATACGTCGCGACCGTGGACTCGGTGTTTTTATTGAACGACCCTCCACCGATGCCACGCATGGTGATTTCCGGACCGTTATTTCCGTAAGGCGTCGTCACATCGAGACTGGGCGCCACTTTGGGAACATCCAGCAGACTGGTGACGCCCTTTTGCTGGAGCGCTTGGCTATCCAGCGCCGTGGCGGCAACCGGGACGCGCTGCAGCGGTTGCGCACGTCTCTGCGCTGTCACAACGATATAGCCGAGCGTGGCATCGGCCTCCGTATCAGCCGACGTCTCTTGAGTTTGCGCTCTCAACGGGACCGAGGCCGACGAGCACATCAGTACTGTTGCCACCCCACGCAGAAAGGTCGATCTGTGCCGCGCCATGTGAGCCCCCGTCTGAATATGTTTTCTCAAGCACGCTGCGAGCGTTCAGCGATCACTCTCAGCGCGGCCGGAGGATACAGTCCCGCATTCGCACCCTCCTGTCAATAGCGTTCGCCATTCGTTATTGATCTTTTGGCGACCGGGTCGTATCGAACACTCTGGGACAAATCAGGAGAATGTTCTCGTGAGGACCTTCAGCCGACACACATGGGAGAATATTGATCGTGTTTATCGACGCCGTACTTGGCGAGTGTCGGACGACAGCCGACGTGCGTAGCGCTCGCCGGGGAGCACCACGTGATCGCGCGTCAGCTCGCTCAACTCGGAGCAACCCAGACTCGCCAGCGTGCGATCCATCTCGCCGCGCAGGAGCTCGAGCGCGCGAATCACGCCGATCTCGCCGAATGCCGCCAGCGCGAACAGCAGCGATCGACCCAAGAAGACTGCTTTCGCCCCCAATGCCACCGCCTTGATCACGTCTGAGCCGCGTCGGATCCCCCCATCCAGATAGACCTCGATGCGCTGGCCGACCGCGTCTGCGATTGCCGGCAGTGCCTCGATCGTCGCCATCGCGCCGTCCAGCACCAAACCGCCATGGTTCGAGACGATGATCGCGTCGACGCCTGCATCCGCACACGCCATCGCATCGCGCGGATCGAGCACGCCCTTCACGATGAGCTTACCGGGCCATCGCTTCCGGATCGTTCTCAACGTATCCCAGCTGATGCTATCGTCCTTGAGCGGAATACCGTGTTTTAGCGGGTCGCGTGGATCGGGCAACGGATAGTCGACCATCCTTGGCAGCCCTCCGGCCAACAAATATCGCCCGATGGTGCCCATGAGCCATCGCGGACTGGCTAGAGCTTCCATAGCGATACGCAGAGTGATTTTCGGCGGGACGGTGTAGCCACTTTTCGCCGCGAACTCGCGATTGGGCGAAACGATGGAGTCGACGGTCAACACCAGTGCTTCGAAACCAGCTCGGCTCGCCTTGTCGATCAGTGCCACGGACAACGCGCGATCGCCGCTCATGTAGAGTTGAAACCATTTGGCGCCCTCGCCCCCGGCCCGCATCAACTCAGCCATGGATATCGTCGACGCGCTCGACAGGATCATCGGAATGGCGAGATGAGCTGCGGCCCGAGCGAGCGCGAGCTCCCCTTGATACCACAAGAAGCCGGGCGGCCCCGTGGGAGCAACGCCAAGCGGAAGTCCCTGTTCCCGGCCGAGGATGCGCGTATGAAGACGCCGCCGACTGACATCCGCGAGCACGCGCGGCCGAAAGCGAATTTCCGCGAAAGCATCACGATTGGCGCGCACCGCCAGATCGTCTTCGGCGCCACGCGCGACGTACGCGAAAAGCCCACGAGGCAGCCGGCGTCTTGCGGCCGCTTCGAAGTCTGCAATGTTGTGCATGGCGCGGAGCGGCAGTGGTCGGCTACACATGAGATCAACAATTCTGTAGAGCAAGCGGCGCGTTGTTTTCTGGCATAGCTCGTTCACCCATGGCACTATGCCGCAACCACGAACAATACTCTCCTTTGGGTGCGATGGTGCAAGTAAAGAAGGACTCGGTCCGCGCTCGAATCCTGGAAACCGCCGATCGGCTGTTTCAGCAGAAGGGCTTCATCGCCGCGACCATCGGGCAGATCGCCAAGGAAGCGCAGATGGCCAGCTCGGCGATCTATGTCTATTTCCCCTCGAAACTGGATATCGCGCTGGCCATCTTCGAACCCAAGATGATCGCCGAGCTCGAGGTCACCCAAGCGAAAGCCAGTCGTATGAAAGACCCGAGAAAACGATTGGCGTATATCCTGAGCCGCTTGTGGCACGACATTCCGCTGCAAAACAATAACTATTTCAACAACCTGATCCAGGCGCTCGTAGTGTCGAGCCGCGATGACAATTATCGCCCCACCATTCTCATGGAATTGAAGACGCGCATCGCACAGATGGTCAGCACCTGTGTATCGGAGCAGCGCCTGGCGGAATTAGACCTGGATGCTTTCACCGACCTCGCGGTCATGGCCTTCGACGGCTTTGTGATCAATGGCCATCTCAATCCAAACATCGTGGGCGGCAAGCGCGTGATCGATATGGCATGCCAGATGATCCTCGGCCCGGAAGCCAGCCCCTGATGAATTCACAACCGAACGCAATTCGGTATTGACCAGAGTATCGGAGTCAGACACGATAGCTCCGGAGCTTCCGAGGAGCCTATCGTGTCGCAAGATTTAAACCCCGCCGAACTACCTGCGCTGTTCCGAGACGAACTACGACTGTGCCAGGTGAAACCTGGAACGCAGATCGTCCTCGTCACTGACCTGAATACCCGCCTCGACTACGTTCAAGCAGCGTTTGCAGCCGCGGATGAACTGGGCGCGCGCATCTTTGAAATTAAAATCTCCAAGCCATTCCACCCGGTGATGATCGCCAGTCAAGGTGGTGGCGATACGCTCTCCGCTTTGCCTGGCGCCATCAATGCAATCAACTCCGCAGACCTGGTGCTCGTGTTTCATACCGCGCTTGGATCTCCCTGGCTTCAGGAAGCACGCCGTCGCGGTGTGCGCTTCTTGCTCATTCTCGATGGCCCGGACGAGTTGAAGCGGCTGATGTCGCCGCCAGGCCTGAAAGAAGCACTGATTTATGCCCGCGATCTCACGCGCAACACCAAAGAGATGCACGTCACCAGCGACGCCGGTACTGATTTCAGAGTCAAACTGGGCGAGCTGGATACGCTGTGCCAGTACGGCTACGCCGACGAACCTGGCGTCGTCGATACATGGGGTGGCGCGCATTTCTCGACCTGGCCAAATCCGGACGGCAGTGATGGCATCGTCGTGCTCAAGCCCGGCGATGCGTGGATTCTCCCTTATGTTCGCTACTTCGAAAGCGAAGTGCGACTCACGGTCGAGAAGGGTTACATCCGAGAGGTCGCAGGCGCCGGGTCCGATGCTCGGCTGATGCGTCAATTCTTCAAGGCGCACCAACAATCCTCGGATGACATGCGTCCCTATGCGATCGCCCACTTGGGATGGGGCCTGAACCCCAACAGCTATCTCGATCAGATTGCGCTCCATGGCTCTTCGCCCACCCGGATCATCAGTCATACGCGTGCGTGGCCAGGCGTGTTTCTGTTCTCGACGGGGCCGAACGATCAAGGCGGCGGCGCGAACACCACGCCGGCGCATCTCGATCTGCCCATGTTCGATTGCTCCGTGGCCTATGACGGGAAGCTCGTGATCGAAAAAGGAACCGTTGTCGATCCACGGATGATCGTCCAACCGACCGATCACCTGCGGGTCGCGGCATGACTATCGGGCAGTCCTGGGTGATACCAGCGGGCCTTCCGACGCCAAGCGGCCCTTATTCCTTGGCATCGGTCACGCCGGACGGCCTGGTGCACACTGCCGGGCTCGTCGCCCTCGATGCGCACGGCGCGGTGGTTGGCTTAAACGATGCAGCCGCCCAGACCCGCGAAATATTCGCGCAGGCAAATGCGATCCTGGATGCGGCAGGCGTCTCGCTGCGCAACGTGGTGTTTGCCCATGTGTTTGTTTCCGACATGGCTCACTACTCAGCGATGAACGCAGCCTATCGTGAAGCGTTTCATAACAGCGGAGCACCGCTGCCCCCGCGATATTGCATCCGTGCCGATTTGGTGAAAGCCGAGCTCCTGGTCGAGATCGCTTTCGTTGCCAACAGACTGAGCTCGTAAGCCATGTTGATTCGCGACTATCCGCCGCAAGAACCGAAGTCAGAGGTTCTGCTGTTCCTGCACGACAAACTGATGGGATTGGCAGAGGGAATTGCCGGTCATGAGCACAGCTATGGTGACGATCCCAGCCAATCGCTGATCGTATATCCGGCCAGCGATCCCGGAAGCCCGGTGTTGATCTTTATGCACGGCGGCGGCTGGACCAATGGATACAAGGAGGAAATGGCTTTTCTTGCGCCGGTGTTGAACGCGGCGGGCTTCACCCTGGTGAGCAATAGCTATCGCCTGGCGCCCAAGCACGTCTTCCCCGCCAACTTCGACGATGCCGCGGACGCTGTGGCTGCAACATGGAGGCTCGCCCAACAGTATGGCTATGACCGTGATGCGATCTTTATCGGCGGGCACTCTGCCGGAGGGCATCTGTCGACGCTGCTCTCGGTGACCTCCGACTGGCAACCTGCGCGCGGGCTTCCGCTCGATGTGATCAAAGGGTGCTTGCCTATTTCCGGCACGTTCGATTTCACGCCGGGCTGCGGCCTTTCGATGCGTCCGCGCTTTCTCGGTCCCCAAGGCATTTTCAATGAAGTGAAGGCCAGTCCGATCTTCCGAGTGGGAGATCGCTCGCCGCCATTCTTCATCACCTATGGCGCAAAAGACTTCCCCCACCTCATGGTGCAGTCGGAAAAATTCGCGATGGTCTTGCGTGCCAAAGGCATTGCGGCCGAGACCTTCGAGGTCCCCGAGGCGACGCACGGCACAGTGCTGCTGATGGCCGCCGAAAAGGACAAGCCGTGGTTTGCAGCGGCCGTGCGCTGGATGCGAACGGTTTTGGCAAACGAGTCCTGAGGCGCACACCCCTTCCCGTTCGCGAAACGAAGTCATGTCAGTACTCAACCTCGCTACCGCTAATCGAATCATCGAAGGCGCCTTTGAGCACGCAGAAAAATTGCAGCTCAAACCGCTCACAGTCGCGGTCCTCGATGCGGGCGGACATGTGATCGCGCTCCAGCGCCAGGATGGTTCCTCGATCGCGCGCGCCCAGATCGCAATCGGCAAAGCGGCTGGCGCTCTCGCTCTTGGAGTGTCGAGCCGCAAGATCGCTGAAATGGCTGTCGAGCGTCCGACGTTCATCAACGCGCTGGCCCCGCTCGCGCCTGCCGGCATCATCCCGGCTGCCGGCGGTGTCGTCGTGGTCGGCGCCGAAGGTCGAACAGCTGGAGCGGTCGGCGTGACCGGCGACCTCTCCGACAATGACGAGAGTTGCGCTCTCGCCGGGCTCGCGGCTGTTAGACTCGCCGCGCTCTGAACAATGGTCGCTGAGTGAATCAATTCGATCACATTTCAAGCAGCGCCACTCAGGACGACGAGGGTCAGTACGACTACATCATCGTCGGAGGCGGCTCAGCCGGTTGTGTCCTCGCCGCGCGCCTCTCCGAAAACCCGTCGCTGCGCATCCTGCTGCTCGAGGCGGGTCAGGACGTGCGCCCGGGAGCCGAACCGAAAGACATACTTTCCATTCACGCGGACTCCGCGTTCAATCCAGCGTATCGATGGGCGCTGCCCGCCGCCCACACCAAACAGGACGCGCACACGAGCGCAGCTCACCAGGCACGCGTGCTTGGAGGTGGCTCCTCATTGATGGGCATGCTTTCCTTGCGAGGCGTCCCCGACGACTACGACGAATGGGCCCGATCTGGCGCACGCAATTGGTCGTGGCAGGATGTGCTGCCTTGGTTTCGCAAGCTCGAGGCGGATAGGCAATACGCCGGTGCGTTACATGGCAGCGATGGACCGGTGTCTATTCTTCGAAATCCACCTGAGCGCTGGCCGCCGCTTGCCCGAGCTTTTCAAGCCTACGCTGTGCGTCGCGGCTTCCCCTTCACGGGCGACATGAACGGAGAATTCAACGACGGCTTGTTTCCGCTCCCGCTCGCGCAAACTTTGGAGCACCGGCAGTCGAGCTCGATTTGTTATCTGACTGCACAGGTTCGCGCGCGCCCGAACCTTCGAATCGTCTGCGGGGCCGAGGTGGTGCGACTCATAGCAGAGGGGCGCAAGATTGTCGGTGTGCTCGCACTGCGTTCCGGCCAGCACGTTCGCTTCCGAGCTCGACGAGAATTAATTCTTTCAGCGGGCGCGTTGCTGTCACCGGTCTTGCTCATGAAATCGGGTATCGGGCATCCCACGGAGCTACGCAGTCTGGGGATTGAAGTTATTGCGGAGAGCCGTGGCGTCGGCAAGGCGCTGCAAAATCATCCGATGTTATTTCTCACTTCGTTCCTGCCGAAGACGGCGCGAGATGAGAATCTCGATGTATCTTCCGTGAACACCTGCATCCGCTACTCATCCGGGCCAGGCAATCCCGCGTCCGATCTGTACATCTTGTGCCTCAACCGCACCGCCAATCATCCATTGGGCCTGACGCTCGCGGCGCTCCAGAGTTATCTGCTGAAGCCGAGATCAGTGGGCTCTGTCGAACTTCGCCGTCATGGGAGCTCAGCCGCGCCCTTCGTCGATTTCAATCTGCTTTCCGACCCATCCGACTTGAAGCGCACTGTGCGTGTGCTTCGTGACATGGCGGCTCTAGCGCTGTCACCCGAGCTCAAGGCGCTGAATGCGCATTTCTTTGCCGTGAATTTTTCAGCGCGTCTGCGCCGGCTCAATCAGCCGACGGCTTTCAACATGGCAGCTAGCCGGATCGCTGCAGGGCTGCTCGATCTCTTTCCGCCAAGCCGAATCCTGCTAGAGAGGATTATGCCCGCCGGTCCTCGCGCGGAGGAGCTCTCTCGCGCAGACGATGACCGGCTGGCGGAGATTGCGATGAGATATGTCGGTGCTTCGGGCCATCACACCAGCACGTGTCGAATGGGCGCGGATGACGACCCGATGGCCGTTGTCGATGTCAGTGGACGAGTGAAAGGTGTCGATGGGCTGCGTGTCATCGACGCTTCGATCATGCCGCAGATCCCGCGGGGGAACACCAACCTGCCGACGCTGATGCTGGCGGAGAAGCTCGCATCAGCGATTGCGTCAGAGATTTCCTAATCGTTCTCTAAAGGACCACCCCAATGATCCCGACTCTACGCAAGAGCGAAATCCTCGAAGGCATGCGAATCGATTGGGACATGGAAATTCCGCTCTCCGATGGCAGCTTGTTGCGAGCCGACGTGTTCCGCCCGATCGACGATGGCAAGTATCCCGTGCTCATGACGCATGGTCCTTACGCGAAGGGCTTGCACTTCGAGGACGGCTTTCCGGGTCCGTGGGCCAACCTGCTCCGCGATCATCCGGAGATCGCCCGAGGCAGCACGAACCGCTTCGCCAACTGGGAAACTCCCGATCCCGAACGCTGGATTCCTCACGGATATGTGTGCGTCAGAGTGGATTCACGCGGCGCGGGTTGTTCGCCAGGCGTTATCGACTTTTTCTCTCCGCGCGAAACTCAGGACTTCTATGAGTGCATCGAGTGGGCCGGCGTGCAGCCGTGGAGCAATGGCAAGGTGGGGCTGCTCGGCATCTCTTACTACGCTGCGAACCAGTGGCAAGTCGCCGCGCTGCGCCCACCGCACCTCGCCGCCATCGCGCCGTTCGAAGGCTTCACCGACTATTATCGGGATCTGGTACGCCATGGCGGAATGCTCAGCACCTTCATGATCCGGTGGTATCCCAACCAGGTGCTCAATGTGCAATATGGGCTGGGAACAAATGGCAGAGTCAGTCGCTACGCCGGTACGCCGATTGCGGGCCCGGAAACCCTCGACGAGGAAACGCTGGCGGCCAACCGGATCGATATCAAAGCCACTTTGCTCGAGCATCCGCTGATCGACGATTATTTTGCCGAGCGCACACCCGATCTTTCCAAGATCGAAGTCCCGCTGCTGTCGTGGGGCAATTGGGGCGGCATGGGCGTGCATCTGCGCGGCAACATCGAAGGCTTTGTGCGCTCCGGCTCCAAACAGAAATGGCTCGAGATGCATGGTCTCGAGCATTGGACCGAGTTCTATACGGACTACGGCCTCGCGCTTCAGAAGCGCTTCTTCGATCATTTCCTCAAAGGCGTCGACAACGGCTGGGACGAGCAGCCGCCGCTGCTGCTGCAGATTCGGCATGTCGACGGTTTCAAACAGCGCAACGAAGATCAGTGGCCATTGGCGCGGACCCAATGGGTTCGACATTATCTGGACGCTGACCGTCTTTCGATTTCGGCAGATCGCACGGCGGTATCCGGGGCACGTGAGTTTCGCGCAATGAAGGAGGAGTTGAGTTTTTCAACCGCGCCCTTCGCCGAACAGACCGAGATCACCGGACCGGTCGCTGCCAAGTTGTTTATTTCGTCCAGCACCACCGACGCCGACCTGCTGCTCACTCTTCGCCTCTTCGATCCGCAGGACAAGGAGGTGCTGTTCGTCGGCGCCGTCGATCCCAACGTGCCTTTGACGCAAGGATGGCTGCGTGCGTCCCATCGGAAGCTGGATGCGAGCAGAAGCCTTCCGTGGCGTCCGTTCCATAGCCATGACGAGGTGCAGCCTCTCGTGCCAGGGGATATCTATGAGCTCGACATCGAGATCTGGCCGACTTGTATCGTGGTTCCGAAAGGTTATCGCCTGAAGCTCACCGTCTCCGGCCACGACTTCGATCACGGCCTGCCTGAACCCATGCCGCAGATCTATGGCGTGTCCCAGCGCGGCAGCTCAGTGATGCTCCACGACGAGCCGCTCGACCGGCCCGCCGAGATATATGGCGGAACCACGACGATCTATACCGGCGCCGAACACTCCTCCTATCTGCTCTTGCCTATCATCGACGGCCGCTGAGCCGTTTTCGATCATCGGCAGAACGCCCCTAGCAATTCCCAGAAGCCCCGTTTCTCATGACGAACCGTGTTGCCCGCGCCAATTTGAAAGTCGCCGAGTGCCTGACCCACTTTATCGAGGACCGTGTGCTGCCGGGCACAGGTTTGGACGCGCAGGCCTTCTGGCTCGGCTTCGCGCAAGTGCTGGAGCGCTTTTCACCGGAGAACCGCGATCTGCTCGCCGCTCGAGACACGATGCAATCGCAGATCGACGCCTGGCACGACGCGCGACGCGGGCAGCCGATCGATCCGACTGAGTACGCGAGCTTCCTGCGATCGATAGGCTATCTGGTGGCGGAGCCTGACGACTTTCAAATCGATACCAAAGGCGTCGACGCCGAAATCGCAAGCACGGCCGGACCGCAACTCGTCGTTCCCGCGCTTAACGCGCGCTTCGCGTTGAACGCAGCCAACGCGCGCTGGGGTAGTCTGTACGACGCGCTTTACGGAACAGATGCGGTGCCCGGCAAGCCTCGCGCCGGCGGTTACGACGCGGAGCGCGGCCGGAAAGTCATCGCGCGCGCTAAACGGTTCCTCGACGATGCCGTGCCCCTGGGATCGATGCGACATGACGATGTGACCGAGTGGTCGGTGCAGAACGGCTCATTGCGCCCGGCACCTGCCGATCCCGCAGCGTTCGTCGGCTATCGAGGCGCCGCCGATCAGCCCACGGGTATCCTGTTCAAACATCATGGACTGCACATCGAGCTGGTGCTGGACCGACAGCATCCCATCGGTCGACAAGATGCCGCGGGCCTCGCCGACGTGATCCTCGAAGCTGCGCTGACGACCATCATCGATCTGGAGGATTCAATCGCGGCGGTTGACGCCGAAGACAAGGTCGCGGCGTACTCGAATTGGCTCGGGCTCATGCAAGGCACGCTCACCGCGGGATTCGAGAAGAACGGCAAGACGCTGACGCGCATCCTGCAATCGGATCGCGAGTGGGTCGCCCCTGATGGCAAAAGTTTTACCCTGCCGGGTCGCAGCCTGCTGTTCGTGAGAAACGTCGGCCATCTCATGTCCACGTCGGCTGTGCTGCTGCCGGACGGTTCGCAGGCCCCGGAAGGCATCGTCGATGGCGTGATCAGCAGTCTGATCGCCTTGCATGACGTGCATGTCCGCCAGACGAACAGCCGGGAACGCTCGATCTATATCGTGAAGCCCAAGATGCACGGACCGGCCGAAGTCGCCTTCACCGACCGCCTGTTCGATGCCATCGAAGACTTGCTGAAGCTGCCGCGCCATACGCTGAAAGTCGGCGTCATGGACGAGGAAAGACGGACTTCGGCGAACCTTGCTGCGTGCATTCATGCCGTGAGACATCGCATCGCTTTTATCAACACGGGCTTTCTAGATCGGACCGGCGACGAGATTCACACGTCCATGCGGGCGGGCCCGATGATCCGCAAGCACGCCATGAAACAAAGCGCATGGATTCAGGCATACGAGCAACGCAACGTCCAGATCGCGCTCGCCTGCGCAATGAGCGGCCGCGCTCAGATTGGCAAAGGCATGTGGGCCGCGCCCGACCAGATGGCGGACATGTTGGCTCAGAAGATCATCCATCCCGACGCTGGCGCCACGACCGCATGGGTGCCCTCTCCCACGGCAGCGACTCTGCATGCGATGCACTATCACGCTGTCGATGTGTTCGCGCGACATGAGCAACTCGCTGGCGAAACGCCTGCCCCGCTCGACTCGCTGCTGAGCGTCCCGCTCGCATCCCAAACCGGCTGGACTGCGGCAGAGATCCGCGAGGAGCTGGAAAACAATGCGCAAGGCATTCTCGGCTACGTGGTCCGTTGGATCGACCAAGGCATCGGCTGTTCGAAGGTGCCCGACATTCACGATGTCGGCCTGATGGAGGACCGCGCGACGTTACGGATCTCTTCTCAGCACATCGCGAACTGGCTGCTGCACGGCGTCTGCACTGTCGATGAGGTGAACGCCGCATTGGAACGCATGGCCCTCAGAGTCGACGAGCAGAACGCGGCCGACCGGAGCTATCGCCCCATGACTCGCGGTCTGAGCGGAAACCTGGCATTTCAGGCAGCACGCGCGTTGATCTTCCAAGGGCTCACTCAGCCGAACGGTTATACCGAGCCGCTGCTGCACGCGTTTCGAGAACAGTCGAAGCGAGGCGACGCACTCATGTCTACTTCGGCGGCGGCACAGTCAGCTGCGGTGGAAATTCCGCGGCCTTCGCCTTGTCGTCTCGACGCAGTCGCTGAACCTTGCCCGCATCGCGAGACAGCGGGATGGACATGCCATCCGTCGCCTCCAGCACGTCGAACAACTGGCGATTGAGTTTCTCTACGATTCCTTCATGGCCCGGGGAGAAGATGAGATTGTTTGCTTCGAGCGGATCGGCTTGCAGATCGAAGAGCTCATCGATGTCCCACACACCTTGATAGCGGATGTACTTGTAGCGTTCGCCGCGAATAGCATGCACCGTCGGCGTGTGTGGAAAGTTTCGCTCCCAGTAGTATTCGTAAAGCAGAGCGTCGCGCCAGGCGATGCGTTCCCCTCGTGCAAGCGGCAAGGCGGTTCGACCCGCCATCGTCTCCGGCGCACGCAGCCCCGCCACTTCGAGTAAGGTGGGTGCGATGTCGATATTTGCGACGACTTCGTTGACCTTCGTACCCGCCCGGAACAACTGCGGACAGTGCATCAGCAACGGAACGCGCATCGATTCTTCATAGGCGGTGCGCTTGTCGATCAAGCCGTGCTCGCCGAAGGCAAACCCGTTATCCCCCATGTAAACGATCAGCGTCGAGTCCAGCTCGCCGCGGCGCTGCAGATGTTCCATGATGCGCTCGAGACTTTCATCGACGGCGAGCAGCGTCTCGGCGTAACGCTTGTAGTACTCGCCCACGTCCAGGGCGCTGTGATACGGAAAGTCGACGCCGTGCCAGCTGTTGCGCTGGTTTTGCACCCACATCGGTCGCAAAGCTTCCTTGCCTGGCGCCGGATTCCAAGTCTCGGGCCGGTCGAAACGCTCCTTCGAGTAGCGGCCCTTGTGACGAGCCGCGGGAATGAACTCCGAGTGCACGGCTTTGTGAGACAGGCACAAATAAAAGGGCCGTTTCGAGTCGCGCCGCTCGAGCCATTGCAAGGCGTAATCCGTCAGCTCGTCGGTGATGTAGCCGCGCTGAGGCACCTTGACTCCATTCATGTTCAAACCTGCTTCGGTCGGTAGATAGAATCCCTGGCCGGCAAAGCTGACCCAGTGATCGAAGCCTCGCTGCGGACCATCCCCTTCACCCTCCCCGCCCATGTGCCACTTGCCGATGTGCGCGGTCTCGTAACCGATGCGCTGCAAGTATTGCGGGAAGAAAATCAGATCGGGGCGAATGGGATGATTGTTATCGACGACGCGATGCTGATGCGCGTACAGCCCGGTCAGAATGGACGCCCGCGAGGGCGAACATAACGCCGTTGTGACAAATGCATTGGGAAAGTGCACGCCGTCGCGCGCGAGCCGATCCAGAGTTGGCGTATGCGGGAAGCCGCGCTTGCTCAGAAACCCCATCGCATCGTATCGATGGTCGTCAGTGAGGACGAAGATGATGTTGCGCGGCTTGCCGCCGGGCAGACGCGGCAAATCCAGCGCAGCACCGCTGGCTGGCTTCGCCGCCCCGAACACCGAGGTCCACGAGGTCAGCGCGAACGGCGCACCTAGACCGATGGAGCTCAGCAAAAATCGACGTGTAACGACGGAACGATCGGTCATTGAGTTTGTACCTTGCTGGTTGGGTACCGGGCGATGCTTTCGTGCATCGTGAGCAACAGAATGGCCAGGACGAGCGCGACGAGAGCAATCGCACCCAGCCCGAAAGTTCGCGTCGCCATTCCGGCAAGATAAGGAGCGGCGGCGCTGCCGAGAATTGCGCTCGCCACGCAAGTGGCGATGACGCGCGCTAAATCGAGCTTCGGAAAGCGGGCCGCGCTTTGAGCAATCAGGGTGGGGAAGATTGGCGCCAGGGCGATGCCAGCCAGCACTAACCCGAGCGCCGCGACGGGGCCGTCTCCCACCGCAAAACCAGACGTGCCAACGACCGCGACGATCGATCCAACACGCACCATCCGAGTCGCGCCGACACGGTCGAGCGCCGCGCCCAGCAGCAATCGACCAGCAAAAATGCTGCCGAAGTAACAACTAGCAACCAGTCCCGCCGTTGCCACCGGAGTGCCCTTGAGCTCTGTGAGCACGGTATAGCACCACCTGCCGAGCGTTTGCTCCAGGCCGGAATAGCAGAAGAACAGGATCGCCTGTCGGACCAGCAGAGGATTGAATCCTTTCGATGGCGCCGCAGCGGCGCGCTCGCGAGCTAGCAAGGAATATTGCCATAGGCTTGCGGTGCGCACATACACAGCGACCATCGTGAGCGGCGCCAATGCGATCAAAACATAGCCCCATTGCCAACTCGCGTGTCGAGTCATCACCGCGGTCATCGCCAGTGGCCCCACAGCGGCGCCGAGGCTGTAACACGCATGCAGCCAGTTCACGTGACGGGGCGAAAAGTGCTGTGACGCGTAGGTGTTGATAGTGGTGTTGAGAATGCCGGCGCCGCAAGCGATCAAAGCAATCCCCGTGAGAAACATCCACCAGCGCGGCGCGGCTGCAATCAGCAGCATGCCCGAAGCCGAGATCAGCGAGGCGGCGATCAGCAATGCATGAGGTTTGAAGCGGCGATTGAGGCGCGCACCGAGCAATCCGTTGAGAAAGTACGATGTACCGTGCACCAACAGGACCATTCCATAGTCAGCCTGCCGGCGCGCGAAATCATCCCGCAACGACGGCCAAGCCACACTCAGGGTGCCATCGGGCAGGCCAAGGCAAACAAAGCCAGCGAAGCTGGCCAGGAGCACAGCGAACGCGCCCGCCCTTTGTTGCAGCACCCGCGTGGTAACGCCGCTCACGCTGCGCCCAGTTCCACAATCAATTGCTGACGCAGCCGATGAAACTCGAAGCTCGATCGATCTCGAACCCGCGGCAGTTGGATGCTGACGATGTTCTTGACTCGGCCCGGTCGCGCAGCCATGACGATCACCCGATCGGCAAGGAACACGGCTTCTTCGACATCGTGCGTCACCAGCAGCGTGGTGATTCGCTCGCGCTCGCGAATGGTCAGCAGTTCATTCTGCATTTGCTGGCGAGTTTGAGCGTCCAATGCGCCAAAAGGTTCGTCCAGCATGAGTATACGCGGACTCGCAACCAGACCGCGCGCGATCGCCACGCGTTGTGCCATTCCTCCCGAGAGCTGATGCGGTAACGCCTTCTGGAAACCTTCCAGCCGCACCAACCGGATGTAGTCGGCGACACGTTGGGCGCGCTGATCCTTCGTGAGTGCCTCATTGACGAGCCCGAGGGCGACGTTGTGCTCGACCGTCAACCATGGGAACAGTCGCGGTTCTTGAAAAACGATGCCACGATCGGCGCCGATACCGAGCGCCGGCTGGCCATCGATGAGGATCTCGCCCCGATAGTCGGTATCGAGGCCCATTAACAACCGCAGTAACGTGGACTTGCCACAACCGCTCTCGCCCAGGATGGCAACGAACTCACCGCGCTCGATGCTCAGATCGAACTGCCGGATTACTTCCAATTCGCCACCACCCACGTGGAATGACTTACTGACCTCTCTGAACTCGACGATCGGCGTAGTCTCGCTCATGTCGATAAGCCCGCCGTGCGCCAGCGCGTCGAGCGCGTCTCGATGACCTCGCCGAGTTTCCGCAGCAGTGCACCGCTTAAGCCAATAACGACCATGGCCCCGATCACGATATCCATGCGTGCGAGCTGCTGCGCATTGATCATCAGCCCACCGATGCCGGCGCCTGAGCGCATGAAATATTCCGAGCCGATCGCACCGAGCCACGCATAAGTCAGCCCGAGCTGTAGTCCCGCGAAAATTGCCGCCGCGGCTCCCGGCAGAATCAACACGCGCAAGCGCATGCCCGCATCCAAGCGCAACGCACGCGCCGCTTCATCGAGCTGCGAGGAGCGATTCACCACGCCGTGATGGGCCGCCACGAACATCGGAAAGAACGCAGCGATGGCCACGAACGTCACTTTCGCAGGTTCGCCGATTCCGACCCAAGCGGTAATCAAGGGGACCCAGGCGAACACCGCCACTTGTCTCAGTGTCGCAAGGCTCGGCCCCAGCAAACGATCCATCGTGCGCGACATTCCAAGCAACAGGCCCATCACCACACCGACAAGACCGCCCAATAACAAGCCCGCGAGCGCGCGGGCAAAGGAATTACCCAATGCGTTGAGCAATGTGCCGTCGAGAAAGCCGGCTCTCAGCTGAGCGATCACCGCGCTCGGCGAGGGCAGCAGATTCGGATCCGCAACGCCGCTGGCGCTCGCCCATTGCCAGACACAAAGCAAGATCGCCGGCAGCAACCACGGCAACAGGCGGACGTGGTCCTTTGGATGCTTGGTCGTGACCTCCGCCGTCGCTGCACGTGGCCAGCGAATCAGGGCGCTATCGAGCGTCTGAATGCCTCGATCCATGATCAAGCCCGCCAGTCCGATGATGACGATGCAAACGAACACGATATCCAGCATGAACAACTGTCGACCCCACACCATCAGATAGCCGATGCCTTCGCTCGAAGCCAGCAACTCCACCGCCAGTAGTGAAACCCAAGCCTGCGCCAGCGCAAGCCGCAAGCCCGCGCTGAACGCCGGCAAGCTTCCCGGAATGATCAGCGTACGCAATCGAACGAGCCATGGCAGACGCAAGGCGGCGGCAACCTCGCGGAGTTTGGGCTGCGCGTCATCGATGCCAGCCAACGTGTGCATCGCAACTGGCACGATCACCGCCTTGACGATCACCGCCAGCTTCAATGCTTCGCCGATCCCGAACAGGATCATGAACATGGGCAGCCAGGCGAGTGTTGGAATCTGGATCAAGGCGAAGAAGGTCGGATAGACGATCTGCCGCGCGCTTCGGCTCGTGCCCATCAGCACGCCGAGCACGAGGCCCGCGGCGATGCCGCCGGCGAGGCCCAATAAGAGGCGGCGCACACTGATCCATAGATTGATAAATAGATCTTGCGTGGCCAGATCGACCGCCGCCTGCCACACCAAAGCGGGTGTGGGCAGTATCTGTGCCGGCATCCATTCGTAGTGCGAGGCGAGCCACCACAGAACGAACATCGCAGCCGGCACGATCCAGCCGGCGATCGCTCTCACGGACATCAAGCTGTGCCGATACGCGCCACAGGCTCCGTCAGCTGCTGCGAACGCCGACGAGACAAGCCCAGCCGATCTCTCAAGGTGCTTCCCTCATATTCCTTACGGAAAATGCCCCGACGCTGCAACTCGGGCACGACGTAGGTCGCAAAGTCTTCCAGTCCCGTTGGCAACAACGCCGGCATCACGTTGAAGCCGTCCGCGGCACCCTCTTCGAGCCAGCGCTGCAACTCATCGGCGATGGTCTCGGCCGTTCCGATGACGGTCAGATGACCGCGACCGCCTGCGATCCGCAGGTACAGCTCACGAATCGTCAGGTTCTCGCCGCGCGCCAGCTCGGTGAACAACTGCTGACGGCTGCGCTGGCCGGTCTGGGTTTCGGGCAGCTCGGGCAATGGGCCGTCGATGGGATATTTCGAGAGGTCGAAGTTACCGATCATGCGACCCAGCAGCGCGACGCCGGCGCGCGGATCCACCAGATCCTGCAGCTGCTGGAACTTCGCCTGCGCCTCCTCCTTGGTTCGCCCCACTATGGGCAGCACGCCGGGCATGATCTTCACATCATGCTCGTCGCGACCGAATGCGGACAAACGTCCCTTCAAGTCGCGATAGAACTTCTGCGCGTTGCCAAGATTGGACTGCGCAGTGAATACAACATCGGCCGTCTGCGCCGCCAGCTGCTTGCCCGCTTCGGAACTGCCCGCCTGCACAATCACTGGCCAGCCTTGCGGGGAACGCGCCACGTTCAGCGGGCCCTTCACCGAGAAGTGCTCGCCTTTGTGATCGAGCCGCCGCACCGCTGACGGATCGAAGTATTGACCGCTCGCTTTATCGGCGAGCACGGCGTTCTCATCCCATGTATCCCAGAGCCCTGTGACGACTTGGTAGAACTCGCGCGCCCGCGCATAACGATCTGCATGGGCGACATGCTCCTCGCGATGAAAGTTGCCCGCCTCAGCGGCGTTGTCCGAGGTGACGAGATTCCAGCCCGCGCGACCGCCGGAGATACGATCCAGCGATGCGAACTTGCGAGCGACGTGAAACGGCTCGTTGTACGTCGCCGTTGCGGTCGCAATCAAACCGATGTGCCGGGTGCTCGCCGCGAGTGCACCGAGCAACGTCAAGGGTTCGAGCCCGTCGATGCGCGCCAGGCCCGACGCGAAGTGGCCTTCATCGACCGCGAGCGAGTCGGCGAAGAAAACGGCGTCGAACAATGCGCCCTCCGCCGCCTGCGCCGCGCGTCGATAATTCTCGAACAGACTCCCATGCTGGGCGTCAGGATGCCGCCACGCGGCCACGTGATGACCGTTGCCGATCAGGAACGCATTGAGCTTCAGTTGTTTCTTCGACATGGATACTCCCGAAGCTCGATCAACGAAAGTCCTTGCGGACACTGATGCCGAAGTAGCGCCGGTCGTCTCGAGGCACAACGCGGGTGATGTTATTCGCGCCAGCACCCAGGAAGGTCGAATACGACTGGTCCGTGATGTTCTTGACCAGCACACTCGCGCGCCAGCCCTGCTCCGCCTCGACGAACGCGACACTTGCGTTCCAGATGCCGTAAGCATCCTGGATGGCGTCGGGCGCCTGCGCGATGTCGTATTGCGTATCGCTCTGCCAGCTGTAATCCGTGCCCAGCTCCAGATCCCAATTGCCGAGCGCGCTCAGCGGAATGGTGTAGTTGCCACGGACATTTCCCTTCCAATCGGGCGAGTATGGCAGCGGCTTGCCGTTCACTGCGCAGCTCGATGCCGCTCCCGGCGGGCAATTGAAATCCTCGATGCGCGCTTCGATGTAAGCAAGGCCGCCGCTCAACGTGAGCTGAGGCAGCGGACGCACGGTGAAGTCGACCTCCGCGCCGCGCGTGTTTACTTCACCCGCGTTGATGAGGCGCGTCACCACCGACGTGCCCACCAGGTCGAAGAAGTTGGCCTGGTAGTTGTCGTAGGTCGTATCGAACAGCGCCAGGTTCGCCGTCACACGATTGCCGAACAGCCGGCTCTTCAAGCCCACTTCGTAGGAGTCCGACTCCTCCGGAGCGAGCACCGGCGTGTCGATGGCCTGCATGTTGAAGTAAACGTTGTAGGCCGGACCTTTGTATCCGCGCGAGTACGTCGCGTAACTTGTGATGCTGTCCGTCAGGTCGTACTGCACGCCGGTGCGGCCGGAGTAGCCATCTTCAGAGTGAGAGCCGAAGCTCGCATAACCGATTCGGATGCCCGGCGGCGAGTTCGTCGGGGTGGCGCTCGAGACTCGCGCGTGGTTGTAGCTCAGATTGTCGTGCGTCCAACGTGCGCCGAGGATGGCGCGAAAGTCGCCGGTGATGTTGAACGTCGCTTCGCCAAAGGCCGCATAGTTCGTGTTGCGCGTTCCATAGTCTGCCCGACCGAAGTCGTCAATAAAGGTCGCCGATCCGGCAACGCACGGGATGGCGCCCGGCGCGATCGCGGGCGTCGTGGAGCCAGTGCATCGAGTTACATTGCGGCGGTAGGTTTCTTCATCCACACCCCGAAACCAATACAAGCCCGCCACATAGTCGATCAGCCCGCCCTGTGGCGAGGCGATGCGCAGCTCCTGCGAGTACTGCTCGAAATCCAGATCGCCGCGATCGTGCGAGCGAGGGAACTGCTGATAAATCTGGCTGAGGCGATCGCCATCCTGGAACTGCGTGTTCTGCCAGCTGCGGTACGCAGTGATCGAAGTCAGCGTGTAGTCTCCCAGAGACCAGTCGACCTGACCCGAGACGCCCCAGTTGTCGTCCTCGACGTGAGTATTCATATCGCTGTTGATGCGCCGGTTCTCGGGGCCTGGGACGACTGGCCCGACCGCCGCGGCGAAGCCGGGATTCTGCGTTACCACGCCGCTCGGATAGGCAGTGAGTGTCGTACCCGCGATTACCGTAGGCACGTTGTCGTTGGAATGCACGAAGTCGGCGCTCAGGCTGATCTTGATGTCATCGCTCGGCTCGATTGCAAACTTCGCGCGGGCGCCAGTATGACGGTAGCCGTTCACTGTCTCGCCGTTATAGACGTTAGTGACATTGCCATCATACGTGGCGTACAGGCCGGTCAGCGAAGCTGTTACCGAGTCGGACAACGCACCGGAGAGGCCCGAGCGAACTCGCAACTCATCGCCACCGCCGAAATAGCTCACATCGACGTAGCCAGCCGTCTCTGCATCCGGCGTGCGGGTCACGATGCTCACCACACCCGCTGAAGCATTCTTGCCAAACAACGTGCCCTGTGGACCGCGCAGAACCTCGACTCGCTCCAGATCCAACAGGTCGAGCGTGGCTTGGCCTCGCGCGCCATACACGACGCCGTCGATGACCGTCGAAACTGACGACTCGACGCCAGGCGACGTTGAGATCGTGCCGACTCCGCGAATGAACAGCGACGTATCCTTGTTGGACGACTGCGTGCGGAAATTAACCGTGGGCACCTCCGTGGCCAGTGCTCCAACCGCGGTTCGATTCGCACGCTCCAAGTCGGCGCCGCTCACGATCGATACGGCGAGCGGAACGCGCTGCAGATCTTCATCGCGTCGGGTGGCGCTGACGATCACCTGTTCGAGCGTGCCCTCAACGTCGGCGTTGTCCGCCGCGTGCGCAGCCGAGGCACCCAGCAGCGCGTAAACGATGCCGAGGCGCAGAGATAAGGAAGTATTCATTGTGCTTTACGGAGGTCTTGAGAAGAGGAAACTCGTGTCGAACCGCCGGCGTAGCGGTCGTAGGGCTGCCATGCGTTCTGCCAGCCGAGCTGATCCAGCGCCGCGCGCAAGTAACGATCGTCGACCCAGGCATTCACATCGAAGGTGCGACGAATCAGGCCGAACTGCCGCGCCAGCTCCACGTTGCGCTTGAAGTTGTCGAGGAAATACGCGTCGAGTAACGGCGAGTAGACGAAGGCAAGGTTGCTCCCGCGCAATGCTTCATCGATGGCGCTGGCTGGATAGCTCGATTGCGAGGCAACCAGTTGCACTTGCGCCTGACGGTTCTCCTCTGCCGACAGCCAGCGCGATGCCGCGAGCACCGTTTTCACCACCCGCGTGGCGATGTCGGGATGCTGCTGCAGGAAGGACTGCGTGCCGACCAAGCCGCCTTGTAAAGAGCCCGTGCCCTCGAGCTGCTTCGTGCTCACCGGTATGCGAACGATGCCTCGGTCACGCAGCGCCAGCAGCCGGTGCGGCGCCCAAGTGGCATCGATCTGCTTCGCGACCAATGCCGCGTTCACTGCGTTGAAGTCGAGGTTCACGATCTTGAGATCGCGCTCGGTCAGGCCCACGCGCTCCAGGACGCGCGCGAACGACAATTGATCCGCAGTGCCTCGAAAGATGCCGACACGCTTTCCCTTGAGATCGGCGAGGGACTTGATCCCCGACTCGGGCGTCACTGCCAGGTACACGGTGACGCCGCGAGTTGCAGCGAGCAGCAAGCGAGTGTCGAGCCCGTTGGCGCGGCCGATGATCAGCGGCAGATCGCCGATGAATGCAAAGTCGAGCTGGCGGTTCGCGAGCGCCTCGTTGATACCTGGGCCCGCGCCCTTGAAGAAACTCCACTCGACCTCGATGCCCTCCTTGGCGAACTCCTTCTCGAGCAATCGATGGGTCGTCAGGTAGTCGACCTGCCCGCCATAGCTTGGCTTGGCGCCTGCGCTCAAATCCGGCGCAGCAATGCGAATGACTTTCGGCGCCGCCGCCTGTGCGGCGAACGCAAGCAATGCCGTCGCCAGCACCGCGATTACACGACTCAACATCGAGTGGGACCCGCTTTGGACCGCGTCGTCGAGGACGCGATCGAGTTGATAGACCTCGCTCGGGCAATGCCTGAGCGCGGTAATCAATGTACCGAAGCGTTGGTAACAAACCGGAGACCGAAACGGTTAGTAATCGGTCACACCGGACGGCGCACAGAGCTCGGATCGTTTGGTGGTCAGAATGTTTTGTTATGTCACTCCTTGTTTTCGTAGGCTTCCGGTCCCGGCGGCACCTCCGGCAGAGGCTCGCTGTAGCCGAAGCCGCGGTTGCCGTCCGGACCGATCACGCCGGCGCCGGGCCCGATCAGCTCGCCGGACAGGTTGCTCTCGTTGCAGGCATATTCCTTCTGCCCCAGGCCTTCATCGGCGCGCACCCAGGTGCGTTTGAACGTGAACGGCCGGGTGTAGTACTTCAGATCGGTCACCGTCATCTCGAGATTGATGTGGTGATAGTCCGGCCGCGACCAGCGCTCGACCACCGTGGTCCGATCGCTCGTCGGGTTGCCGTTCTCGTCGAGCCAGATGCGATCCTTGACGCTGTCCTTCAGGCCGCGCGTCTCGATGACCAGTGTGTCGCCCTCCCAATGCGCGATCGGATGACCGAAGTACAGAGGCTCCAGGTCCTTGCCATGCTTCAGCTTGGGATCGATCGTGACCAACCGCGAGGTGTTGTAGTTGTAGGTCGTCGCCAAGCGCCGTGGCGTGTGCAGGATCTCGAACGGCAGGCCGCTGCCGTTGTGACGAGGGATACCGCCGAGAATGCACTGAGCTTCGGGATCGACAGTATGGTTCTGCGTGTAGATCAGCGCCCGCTTGCCAACTTCGTTGAATGGCAGAATGAAATTGGGTTCGTCCTTACCGAGATTGCCACCCGGCTTGCCCGGTTCTTTCAACGGCCGCCAGAACCCGGTCAGATCCGGCTTGCCGTCCAAGCCCCGCGGCGTGGGTTGCGAAGGCCCGGTATAGGCCTGGCCGCGCATCAGTTGAGATGTTTGATCGCCGTCGGCCGGGTTGGCAGGCGGAGTCTGGGCTCTGACGATCAAGGACAGCGACGCAAGCATTGCGCCGCCAATGAAGCGATGAATGTTCAGCATCTTCGTGACTCCATTTATCGTGCGGCGGCGGACGCAGGCGGCGCAGGCAGGTCCGACGGTTTGGGCTTGTTTGGACGGAACAGCCAATACGCCGTGCCACGCGAGGAATCCACGGAGCCGAGCGGCAAGTCAGGCACGATCTGGAAATTCGGCCCATAGCCGCGATTGCCGTTGGGTCCGATGACGCCCGGGCCCAGTTCGAGATGAGTCACTACCCACGGCGTGTTCCATTCACACGAGAACTCCTTCAGCCCCTCGCCCGGAGCGCCTATGACCCAGCTGCGTCGGTACTCGATCGGCTGGTCGTAGTACTCGCTATCGATATAAGTCAGCGACAGGTTCAGATGATGAAAGTCCGGGCGCGTCCAGCGCTCGATGACCCGAGCCTTGGCGCTCTGCGGATTGCCATTGTCGTCCAGCCAGATGCGGCCATCGGCGCTGTCCTGAAAACCGATGGACTCGATCACCAGCGTATCGCCCTCCCAATGGCCCACGGCATTGCCCAGATACTCCGGATCGGGGTCGTCCTCGTGCTTGCGGCCATCGAGCCACACCCAGCGATGCCAGCTGAGCTGATGAAACGTGCCCAGCCGCTTCGACGTATGCAGGATCTCGAATGGCAGCACGCTGGTCAGCAGACGCGGGATGCCGGTGATGATGCAACGGGCCTCCGGATCCACGACTTTCGTCAGGTTGTCGTTCAGAACCTGCGCGCCCTTCGCGCTATACGGCAGGCGAAAACCCGGTTGGTCCTTTGCCAGATTGCCGTCTGGCTTGCCGCTCTCGTGCAGCAGCTTCCAGTAGCCGGTCAGCAAGGGCTTGCCAGCAGCGTCGCGCGGCGTCGCCACCTTCGGGCCACGATATTCCTTACCCAGAATAGCTTCGGCCGATGGCGGCAAGCTCTGCGCCAACCCCGCGTGCGCCATCAAAACCGCAACTGCCGCCAGCAGTGGCCGGCATCGGAAAGCAAACATATCGTCGTCGCCCTCTTGATTCGAGAAGCGACCATGACACCACAAATGCGCACGTTCTACGCGAATCGTCGCAATGCATCGGCGGCCGTTACTTGCCTGATAAAACAAATATCTCGTTTGTTACCGTAAAACGACTGCACCCGATCCATTTCAGTGACCGCGTATCGAACGACTCGACTCGCGGCGCGCGCGTGATACTGTGAGCTGACATAGCCGACACATCTCAACAAACACTATGAACATTCGTATCTCCCTCGCGCTCAGCGCCACGCTCGCATCAATGTTGCTTGGCTCGGCTCAAGCCCATCATTCCTTCGCCGCCATGTACGACGCCAACAAGCCCGTGCGCCTGGTCGGCAAGCTGGTGAAGGTGGAATGGACCAATCCGCACTCGTACTTTCATCTGGAAGTGACAGGCAAGGACGGCAATGTCTCTAACTGGGCATGCGAAGGCGCAGGCCCGGGCGCGCTGTCACGCCGCGGCTTCAACAAGAGCGACATCAAGATCGGCGACACGCTGATCGTCGACGGATACCTGGCCAAGGCGGGCGGCAAGATCATCGATGCGCGTCGCGTGACTCTGCCGGATGGCAAAGTCGTCAGCGGCGGCACGCCGGGCGATGGCGGCCCGGGAGAAGCTGCTGGAGCGCGTCCGCCGCGCAGCTGAGCCTGCCTCGCGTCGGTCGATATATAACCATTCGTTCTCAGCGCGCGGCCTTTCGTTCTGTGACTCATATTTCTCCCTGAATCGACTGACACAGTGACCGCGCGGCCTCTATCTTCAGAGCATCGGCCCCTGCGCGCCCGCAAACATCGGAGAGAAGTATGAGTCTGCGCACCTTGTTGCTTGCCGGATCGCTCGCGGTGGCAACGCTTTCTAACGCGTATGCCGATGAGACCGGCCTGCAATGGCAGTGGCGTGTCGAGCCGAATACGATCAAAGCAGGCGATGAAGCCGAGATTGTGTTCTCCGCCGCGATTCCCGAGGGCTTGATTCTCTATTCGTCGGACTTCGCCGCCGAGCTCGGCCCGCGGCCCGCGAAGTTCGTATTCGAAGCAAATGACGCGGTCGAGTTGCAGGGATCGATCAGCGCCGTTCAGTCACAACGTCGCAAGGACAAGGTATTTGGCACCGAGTACACCTACTTCGCGAACCGCGCCGAGTTCCGACAGAAGGTTCGGGTGCTGAAGACCGGCGCGAACGTGACCGGCCGCATCGACGGACAGACATGCCAGGAAAGAGACGGCGTCTGCGCTCTGTTTAAAGAGCCGTTCTCGGTTCGTTTGAATTGATCACCCCAATGACCGGAGGTCTCATGCTCGCGTGGAAGAACGAGAAAGCAATTGGCGTTGCGGGAATCGTCGTCGCACTGGCGCTCGCCAGCGGCGTCGCATCCGCGGACGGCAAAGTGACATTGTCAGGCAGTGAAGAAGTACCGGCCGTGACCACCACCGCCAGCGGTACCGGCACGATCGTTATCAAGGCGGACAAGACCGTGACGGGCAGCGTCACGACCAAAGACGTGGTCGGCGTGGCCGCGCACATTCATCTGGCGCCCGCCGGTAAGAACGGCCCGCCAGTGATCACCCTCACCAAGAAATCCGACAACGAGTGGAGCGTGCCGGAAGGCTCGACGCTCACCGACGAACAGTACGCCGCTTACAAGGCGGGCAACCTGTACGTCAACGTGCACAGCGCCGCCAACAAGGCCGGCGAGATTCGGGGACAGCTCAAACCCTGATGTTCCCAAGGCGCGGCCGCACAGCTGGCCGCGCCTGAAATAACAATGCAGCGGCGGCGACACGCCGCGAACCATAACCAAGACTGGCATGTCCCTTTCCGTACTGATTCAGACAATTTACGACTCGCCGCTCGCAACCGCGATCCGTGAGTCGGAAACCCTGTTCCCGGTGCTGCAAACATTTCATATCGTCGGCACCATCCTGCTCGCGGGTGCGATTGCGATCGTCGATCTCACCCTGCTCCGTGTCCTGTTCCGTGACACGGCGCCCGAATCCATCAGTCGCTCGCTCCTGCCCATCACGTGGCTCGGCTTCGCCGTAATGCTGATCAGCGGCGGCTTGCTCTTCATCGCTCAGTTGGCGCGCGTCTATACCAACATGTTCATGCAGCTGAAGCTGGGCCTGTTGGCCGTCGCCCTGCTCAATGTGGCTTTGTTCCATGCAACGACGTTCCGCAACGCTACTCGCTGGAGCAACGCCGCCGAGGCGCCCGCCAGCGCCCGAGCCTTTGCGGCCATCTCGCTAGCTTCCTGGACCGCAGTCATCGTCACTGGCCGCTTCATTGCCTATTTCTGAGCCTGTCGCCCGGTATGTTTCTTTACGATTTCTTTGTGTGGCTGGGCGAAACCGCCATCGGCAGTTACCTCGCGCAGTCTACAGCCGCATTCGCCACGACCGAATCTATACACATCATCGGGTTATCGCTGGTGGGCGGGGCCGTGCTGATCACTCATCTCGCGGCGCTCGGGGTGGCGCTCAATGCGCTCGCGCCCGTGACGATCGTGCGCAATCTGCAGCCGCTCGCGTATCTCGGACTCGCGCTCGTGACGATCTCGGGTCTGTTGCTCGTGGCGGCGGGGCCGTTCAAGTACTACACGAACCCACTGTTCCCAGTGAAGCTGGTGCTGCTCGTCGCAGCACTCGGAACGCATACCTGGCTGACTCGCCGCCTTGCTCGTGGCCATGGCGCATCCGGTGCCACTCGCGCTCTCGCGCTCACATCCCTGCTTCTGTGGACCGGCGTCGTCGTCGCCGGTCGCTGGTTGGGCCTCATCTGAACGTCCTGCCGCAACGTCTCATCCCGATACTTTGGAGAACTACATGTCCTGGCCGATCCACAACAATGGTTTGAGACACGTCGTTGCGGCCGTGCTCTCAATGGCAGCAGTAACAGCCGACGCCCAACAAGTGGAGCCGCTCGATGTCGTGATCGTCACCGGCACTCGGATCAATCAGGGCCACGCGCCTTTCCGCCTGGAAGCATTCACTGTCGATGCGGGAACTGACCTGACGGAAAGCATCGAGCTCTATTCATTCGCTTCGTATGCTCAGCGCGAGTCCTCTGCTCCTCAGAATTTCCGCCATCCTAGTCGCGACGAGGTGGTGCGCGCCATTTATCCCGACGGCTTTACGCCCGTGGAGGCTATTGAAGAAACCGATTACGCCGCGACCCGCTGGTAAGGGACTCGGCGCCGGCGGTTATCGCCGGCGCCCTGCCGCTCTCAACGAAGCTCTCGCGGTCATGCAGTTGCAGGTGCAGACGCTGCGCAGAGCGTACGCTTCAAGTGCGCTGTGCCTTGGCCGCCTGCTCTACCGCTCGAAACACGCGAAGGAAATTGCCGCTCCAGATCTTACCGATCTGCTCTTCGGTGTAGCCTCGCTGCACGAGCTCGCGCGTCACGTTGAGGGCTTCGGCCTCGTTGCTGAACCCCTGCACGCCTGCGCCGTGATTGAAGTCAGTGCCGATGCCGACGTGATCGACGCCGATGCGCTTGGCGATGTAGTCGATGTGATCGACGTAGTCTTTCAGGGTGGCGACTGGTCGCAGCGCCGCGATGGCATTCAAGTATTGCTCATTGCGTTCCTTCGACAATCCCTCGGCCCCTTCCGTGTAGTTGTTCCTGGCCGCCACATACTGCCCCTTCACACCAAACTGATCTCGGACGGCCTGGACCTTGGCACCAAAGTCCGGTGGCGTCTTAGCGATGTAAGGATTGAATGGGGTGACGTGCACCACGCCGCCATTCTTCTTAATGGCGTCGAGCTCCGCATCGCTCAAGTTACGTGTGTTGTCCACCAGCGCTCTCGCTGCCGAATGGCTCGCGATCACGGGCGCCTTGGTCAGCTGCAATACCTGGAACACTCCTTCTGGCGTGAGCTGCGACACGTCGATGATGATGCCCAGCTGATTGAGCTTGGCCACCGCTTGTTTGCCGAGCGGCGACAGTCCCTTGTGCTCCGCCTGCTCCCCCGCGGAAGGCCGCGAGGAATCTGCGAAAGCATTGTTGCCTGCGTGCGTGAACGCAAAGATACGCACGCCTTGCTCGTACAACTTATCGATCCCTTCCACCTTGCCGCCGAGCGAGCGCGCATTCAGGAAACTTGGAATGACAACGATTTTGCCCTCGCGATGCAGGCGCTCCACGTCGGTTGCCGTTTTGGCAAACGCCACCTCGCGTGCGTTGTCGCGAACGAAAGCCTGAATCGCTGCGATCTTTGCGTCGGCTTCGGCTTTGGCTTGCGTATCGCCTTCGGGGGTTCTCGGTCCCGGACCGACCGCGATGGCAAGCGCAACGGCATCCACGCCGCCGGCCTTGAGCTTGGAAACATCCGCCGCCGACTTGCCATCTTTATCCCAGTAGCGCTTCGGCGTGTCCGGCAGCAAGACATCGACGTGACTATCGAGCGTCAGCACCTTCGAGTGAATCTGGCGCGCGCGGGCTTCGAGCGATGCCTGATCGGCGCCCGCGGCAAACGCAAAGGAAGCGACAAGAGCCAAGGAGACGGCAAACCCACGAACCGAACGCGAGCGCCGCGAATGCGTGTCCATACATGCCTCATGACGATGGTTGGGACCCGCAGATTAACCAGCGTCCAGTAGCGGCGTCGGTAGGCGCAAGGAAACATATGAGTCACAGTCGAGCATTGCCACCGAACCTTACGTCATTTGTAAATGCCATCGGGTTCTATGGACCCATCTCTCAGTTGGAATAAGGTGAGCACAGGACGGGCAGGCACATGACTCTCACCCAACTGCGGTATTTCGCCGCCATCGTCGATGCCGGACTCAACATCACCGTTGCAGCGAAACGGATGCACGGCACACAGTCGGGCGTCTCCAAGCAGATCAAGCAGCTGGAAGACGAGCTCGGCTTCCGCCTGTTCACACGCCAGGCCCGCGGCCTCAGTGCCTTGACGCCCGAAGGCGAGCGCGTGCTCGAACACGTTCGTCCCCTGCTCAATCACGCAAGAAACATTCGTGCCCTGAGCGCCAACCTTCGCAACGCGGCCGATGGCGAGTTGCACATCGCGACCACCCACACGCAAGCTCGTCACGTACTGCCAGCGGCGCTCGCCCGCCTGAAGCAATCGTTCCCTGCAGTCACTGTGCACCTCTCCCCGGGCAACAACAGCGAATCTCAGGCGCGCCTGCGCAGCGGCGAGTCGGACCTGGCCATCATCAGCACTGGCGCCCAGGCGCCGGATGCGGACATGGCATTGCCACTGTATCGATGGGAACGCGTCGTGGTGGTACCGGCCCGGCATCGCTTGGCCCAGCTGCCACGACCACTCCAGCTGAACGATCTGGCGCACTTGCCGCTGATCAGTTATGAGTCGAGCCGCGATAGCGACTCTTCGCTGCGCCGCGCCTTTCGCCAGGCCGGCATCGATCCAATCATCGCGATGACGGCGCCGGACGCCGACCTGATCAAGACTTATGTGCGCGCCGGGCAAGGCATCGGCATCCTGGCGGAGATGGCCGTCGGGGAGCTCGACGAAGATCTGGTGACGCTGGCTGCCGATGGTTTGTTTCCGACGTGCACGGCCTGGCTGTTGTTGCGCAGAGACCGGCTGCTACGCGACTACGCGCTGGCATTCATCAACGACCTGCTACCGCATCTACACAGCGCCGACCTGCGATACGTCATCGAGGAGGCCCTCGAATACAGCGGACCGATACCGCATTGGCGCGATCTGCCTGCTCCCAGGCGCCTACTCAGCGCTGTGTCGTAGCCCGAGCGGTAAAGCGCCGGTCGGTCAGGGTCAGCAGGAAGTTCTCCAGATCGTCCACTTCGGCTGGCGTGAGTTGGAGCGGCACGATCGAAGCATCGCGGCCCTTCTGAGCGGGAACGATCTTGTCAGGCTCGTTGTAATACTCGATGACTTCGCGCAGCGTCTTGAACATGCCGTTGTGCATGTACGGCGCGGTCACTGCGACGTTTCGCAGTGTCGGCACTTTGAATTGACCGTCGTCGCCGGGATTGCCGGTCACCTTGCCCCGTCCGCGATCGCTCAGCTTGCTGCCGTCGAACAGACCGATGTTTCGAAACCGCTCCGACGTGAAATCGGTGCCCGAGTGGCAGTCGGCGCATTTTGCCTTACCGATGAACAACAGCCGGCCACGCTTGGCCGATTCGGAAATCGCCGAGTCGTCGCCGAGATTGAAACTGTCATAGGGTGTATCGAAGCTCTTGAGCGTTTTCTGAAACGCCGCCAGCGCACGTCCGATCGTGCGAGGCGTGATTTTTCCTTCGTAGGCAACGGCGAAAAGATCTTGGTACTCTGCGCTCGCCTCGAGGCGCTCGATGGCCACGCCGATCGGCAGATTCATTTCGATAGGATTTTCGATCGGAAAGATCGCCTGCTCTTCCAACGTCTCGGCGCGCCCGTCCCAGAACATCGAGGTGCGGCCGCCGACATTCAACAGCGTGGGAGTATTGCGCTCGCCTTTGGCGCCGCCGACACCCACACTGAAAGACACATCGTCGGCAAACGCCCGCTCCGGCTTGTGACACGAGGCGCAGCTGACGCTGCGATCGCTCGACAGCAATGGATCGGAGAACAGCTTGCGTCCGAGCTCGACCCGGGCAGTGTCGCGCTCGTGGGTTGCGGTGCCTTCAGACAGAGCAGGCGCCGCCCAGAGGACGGCGCCCAGCACAATCGTCGAGTACAGTGAACGTCGCATCAGGGCCCTGTGGCCTGGCTCACGTTGGCGTACGGATCGGGCTCGGCAATCAGCTCGTCCAGCACGTGGTTGAACTTGGTGACATAGTCCTTGAAGTACTCTCCGGTCACTTCACCGGTGTAGCCGGTATAGATCTCGCGCACCTCGCCCTTGCGGTCGATGAGCAGCGTCGTTGGGAATGCCGCCATGTAGTTCAGGCCCGCCAGCTTCTCGGTCGCGACCTTCTTGTCGGCAATGCCGCCGAACACGATGTCGTATTGGATATCGAAGTAGCTCTTGAACTTGCCGAGCGTCTTCTGGAAGTACTCGAAGCTGTCCTCCTGCTCGAACGCGATGGCAATCGCCTCGACGCCTCGGTGCTTGTTCTGCTTGAACCAGGGCGACAGGAAGTAAGTCTGATCCGTGCAGTTCGGGCACCAGGTGCCGATCACTTCGACGATCACGACCTTGCCACGATACTTATCGTCCTTCAGCGAGACCGGCTGACCCTTCAGGTCCGGGAACGTGAAGTCGATGCGGGTCTGCCCTTCTTTCAAGCGGGTCAGCTTGTACGGGTCGGCGAGCTCGACGTTGTCGCTGCGCTCGCCCTCGAAGCGGGCGACATTGTAGATGCCGCTGCCGGAAGAGCCTTGCAGATTGCCGTCTTCATCCACCGTGCCCTTGATCAAGCGCGGGCTCGGACCGCTGAAGTGCGACAAATAGAAGCGATTGCCCTGGACGATACCTTCCAGCTCACGCGTGTCGCCAACGGAGGTCATGATGACACCGCTTAGATGCGTACCGTTCTGCTTGAACAAACCGACCTGGTTGCGGCGGTTGTCGCGCTCGTTGGTGTTGTTGTCGCGCAGCTGCGTGTCGTCGGCCTGGCGCAGAGCCCACTTGCCATTCAAGTCCACTTCAGCGGCAGCCTGTTTGGCAGGCTCGACAAAACGCCAGCTCTTGCCATGCTCGGCCGTGAACGGCAGATTGCGCGCTCCTTTGCGCTTCGGGACCAGGTCGCGGTACTCGCCCTGGATGTGTTTGGGATCGACGATCTTGAACACCAGCGCCGCATCGTAGGTGTTCATCGGCACGGACAGTTCGTCGTCCGACACACGCTCGACGATGAAGTTGTCGCGACGCGCGCCGTTGATCAATGAGAACTTTGCGTCAGCCGCATCCTTGCCCTTCACCTCGAAGTTGAATGGAATGGCTTCGCCGTCGACGGTGAACTCGCCGCGCCACACGCCTTCATTGGGAAACTTTTTGGTGCCGGCGAAAGCCGCTGCCGCCGACACGCACGCTACCAGCAGCACGGCCGCCTGGCCGATCCTCAACGCGCGCTTGATCATGATTCTGCTCCTTGAGTATCCCGGGGTTCTAAACAGGTCACACTACTTTCATCGGCGTCTGGCACGTCCGGCGACTGGCGACTATAGTCCGGCGTCGACGCACTCGATCCACGCACCTCGCTGTTTCCAGCATGATGTTTCGTCATGACGAAACAACTTCAGCTCCTCGGCAGCCCGTCGTTACCAATCGCAAACCGCGCTCAGAAGCGAACGCCCACTCGCGCGTAGAGCTGGCGGCCCTCGTTCTCGTACGGCGCCCCGCCCGGGTAGCGACGACCGTTGTTACGTATCGTCACCAGCCCAACCTCCTGGATGTAGTTATCGAGTGCGTTCTCGACACCGAGCGTGATGCTGACGCTATCGCTGAACTGGTAATTACCGATCAGATCTAGGAAGGTTTCCGCGCCGATCTGCTCGTAGACGTAGGGGACCGTGGTATTCGCGACATAAGTCCACTCGCCGAAGTGCCTGCCGCGAGCCGTGAACTGCCACTTGCCCAATGAATAGTCGGCAGACAGATGGCTGGTGAAGCGAGGAATTGTTTTCAGGAACGTCACGCGCGCCTGCTCGTCGAGCAGGACGGGATCGTAGTGTCGGTACTCGGTATAGTTGTAATTGCTCGCCCAGGTCACTCCGATTGCGCCCGGCCCCGCCGCCCCCTGCCAATTGGCGACCAGGTCGAGGCCCGTGGTGCGGGTATCGAAGCTGTTGGTATAGAACCTGACGTGCGTCAGTTCGCTGGCCAAGGGCACGTCCGCGGCAATCAGTTGCTGCCGCTGAGCGGCGGTCAACTCGAAATCGCTTGATAGCCCGATACGATCGTCTACATCGATCCGATAAGCATCGAGGGTGACCGATGCTCCCGAGAATGGTTGCAGCACCACACCGAAGCTCAAGTTCACAGACTCCTCGGGTGTGAGCGCCTTGCCGCCGAACAACGCTGCCGCTTGTGAATTCGAGGGCAGCTGCGCGCGGATGTCGACCGAGCGGGCGACCAGCGGATTCACGTTCGGGTTCTGAGCGACGTTCTGCAAGTACTGCTGACCCGGCGTCGGCGCGCGGAATCCAGTGCTCACCGCACCACGCAGGCTCACAGCGTCGGTCAGCTCGAAGCGAGCCGCGAGCTTGCCGTTCGTCGTCGTGCCGAACAGCGAATAGTCCTCAAACCGCCCGGCGACGCCCACGTTCAGTCGATCGGTCAGCTTCACATCGAAGTCGACATACGCAGCCGTGTTATAACTATCCCAGGCGCCGGCGGTCGCTGGGTGCGCGCCGGGAAAACCGTTCGACGCCGGCGAAAGGTCCCTTAATGGGCCCACTGCCCAAGAGGCGTACTCGCCGGCGGTGATGCGGAACTCTTCGCGTCGATACTCGAGGCCGAAGCCCACGTTGATTGGATTGGCGAGCGCCGTCTGCCACTGATATACGAAATCCAGGTTTACATCCTGCTCACGCTGCTCGCGTGCGCCGTTGTCGAACTCTGTCGGCGATAGTGAGCCGAGCGAGAGATTGATGGATTCCTTCAGCCAGTATTCGATGCGATTGCTGCCGGTTGACGCCGATAAATCCCAGTCGAGCTTCGAACCCAACGTACCTTTGACGCCTGCGACGAAGCTATAGTCGCGCGTGTCTGACCCAAAGCGCGGCGTGAAGCCACCGGGATAGATACTCAGCAGGTTGAAGTCTGGATCGATGGCCGCCCATGTATTCACGCCATCGGTGCCAGCCGTCTGGTAGATCGAATGTCGGCCGTTGGCCTTGATGTTATAGCCGCCGTTCCGCGCGAATGTCACAATGTTTCCATCGGCATTGGGTCCCGTCACCGTGAGTGACGGGCGGTAGTTGAAGTCGGCGACGCCGGTGTCGTCCGCGAAGCTGCCGAAGGTGTAGAGCTGCGTACTCTCGGTCAGATTGAACCCGGCATTCACGAACACCTTCTTCGTCTCCTGCTCGGGCAATCCATAGCGCTGCACGACCTTGCCGATGCTGCGCACGGCGCTCGCGTACGGCTCGCCTTGGGCGGCGATCAGCTCAGCTTGAGGGCGCTGACGACCGTTGTTGGTCGCATCGGCATCGATGTACTCCGCTGCAAAATTCAGGTGCCCACTGTCTCCGAGCTCGAATCCGCTCGACCAGCCGACCTGCAGGTTCTGTCCGTCCCCGCCGCTGTACTCGCCGAATTGCACATAGGTGTCCGTGCCCGGCTCGTCGTTCAGAATGAAGTTGATTACGCCCGCGATCGCGTCGGAGCCATATTGCGCCGCTGCTCCATCTCGCAACACCTCGGTGCGCTTGAACGCATTGGCTGGCAGAAGAGCGAGATTCACGGCTTGCGCGCCGCGCGCTGTGACATCCACAAACGCGGATCGATGGAAACGTTTGCCGTTCACCATCACCAGCGTGTGATCCGGCGAAAGGTTCCGCAGCGAGGCGGGTCGAACGAAGATAGAACCGTCCGACGTTGGCAGGCGCCGGACGTTGTAAGACGGAACCGCAGCCTGCAGCTTGCTGTTCAAATCGGGCGTTGCCGTTCGCCGCAGATCGTCATTGCTCACCACGTCGATCGGCACGTTCGACTCGAGCACGGTGCGCTCGGCGCGCCGCGTGCCTGTGACGATGATTTGCTCCAGCCCCGCTGTCCGCTCTTCAAGGCTGGCGCCTTCGGCTGCCTGCGCCGAGCCGTGCGGCCAGGCAAACGCCGCAACAATGGCGAGTCCGACGCGCGACGATGAGTGAACCAGTGACGCTGCCATGATTCGAGTCCCGTATTGTTCTGCTTACAGGGACTCTATCCACGGCACGATACGGCGCGGAAATAGCGAAATACCATCACGACATACTTGGTTACAAGTATATGTAACTAGTCGATAACCTCTGCTTTCCCCAGACTATGTTTCGGTAATGAATGTTACGGCATGCAACTGGAAACAAACCTGAACTGGAGATATTGTTACTTCTTGAACACCCCAATACCTATGTCTACACCGGCTATCGATCGTCCGAAGCGTCACGCTGCTGCTGCGATCTGGGGAGCGGTGATCGGCACCCTGGGCGGCCTGATCGGGCTCGGCGGCGCTGAATTCCGGTTGCCGGTGCTGATCGGCGTCTTCCGGTTCGCTGCTCTCGAAGCAGTGATACTGAACAAGGCCGTGAGCCTGGTCGTGGTCGCATCGGCAATATTATTTCGTACCAGCGCCGTTCCGATGGATGACGTTGTGAATCAGTGGCCGATCATCGCGAACCTGCTCGCCGGCAGCCTGTTGGGAGCATGGCTGGGAGCAAGTTGGGCGACGCGCCTTCGCTCGGAGACGCTGTATCGGGTCATCTCCGTGCTGCTTCTGGTCATCGCCGTTGTGCTTCTCATCAAGCATCAGGGTGGCGGCCAGCCGCTGCTCACAGGACTTCGACAGATCGCCCTTGGCGTCGTCGCCGGACTCGGCATCGGTGTGATCGCTTCGTTGCTGGGTGTCGCTGGCGGCGAATTCCTCATCCCCACGCTGATTTTACTCTTCGGGGTGGACGTGAAACTTGCCGGCAGTCTATCGCTGGCGATCAGCCTTCCGACGATGCTGATGGGATTTGCACGCTACAGCCGAGACAAAACTTTCGTGGTTGTTCGCCAGAACGTCCCGTTCCTGACTTTCATGGCGGTCGGCTCGCTAGTCGGGGCCTTCTGCGGTGGTCTGCTACTCGGCCTCGTTCCAGCAGCAGCGCTGCTGCCTCTGCTTGCTGCCATTCTCGTGCTGTCGGCGATCAAAGTGTGGAGGCATGCGCGAAGATAAATCGCAGCAGCAACAACGGAAATTCGAGCGAGGTGAGTTCGAAGAACCGGCTGGGGCGCAAGGATTCGAACCCCCGAATGGCGGGATCAAAACCCGGCATTCCTTCGTACTTGCGTCCTCAGTTGAAACAAGCCTAGTGGCAGGTCTGGTTCCGTCCTGCCTTATTTGTGCTGCTCTTCCGGCGCCCCGCGATCTTGCGGACGCGCGCGCTTTGCGTAAGCCGTCGCGAAGCGGCACCATAGCCCGATGCTGGACCCGATGATCCCTGCAGACCCGATCCGCATCATGGTGGTCGATGATCACCCCATGATTCGTGAGGGCGTCGGCAGCATGGTGGGGTCCGAGCCGGGAATGAAACTCGCGGCCGAAGCGAGTGATGGCGTGGAAGCCATCGAGCTCTTTCGGACGTGCCGCCCGGATGTCACGCTCATGGACCTCGAGATGCCCAACATGGATGGACTGTCCGCGATCACCACCATCCTGGCCGAATTTCCGTCCGCACGTATTCTCGTGCTGACAACATTCCGTGGAGACGCTCGCGCGCTACGCGCGCTGCAAGCAGGAGCGGGCGGCTACATTCTCAAGAACCGGATTCGCAAGGAGCTGATGGACGCGATTCGTCAGGTGCACGCCGGCCGCAAGTACGTCGATGCCGAAGTGGCTGCGCAGATCTGTGAGTCCTTCACGCACGACCGACTGTCTCCCCGGGAAGTGGCAGTTCTGCAGCACGTAGCCGAGGGAGCCTCCAACAAGGTCGTCGCCACGGCAATGAAGCTCTCCGAAGAGACGATCAAGAGCCACATGAAGAGCGTGCTGACCAAGCTCAACGCCAACGATCGAACGCACGCCGTAGTAATTGCCCTTGATCGCGGAATCATCGAACGCCTGCCACAGCGCTGAACACCCACTGCCACTCACCCTAATAGGGGAGTCGCTGGCTACGCGATAGAGGCTCCCAGCGCACGGCGAGCGCGCCTAATGTCCCTTCCAACAGGGCGATCAAACCTGGAAGGGAGATTCCGATGTCCACAGAACGCGACCGCACGCCTATCGACCCGGCGCGGCGGGAACTGATCATTGGCACGGCTGGTGTCGCGGCAAGCCTCGCCATTCCAGCCACCGTCGGGTTCGCCGCCGTCAGCCCCAGGCCCGCTTCGCGCTCTTCACCCAGTACTCCGGGAGTTGATTCCATGAAAACAGTCACCGTCAAAGACGGCACGAAGATCTTCTACAAGGATTGGGGTACGGGCCAGCCCATCGTCTTCTCCCATGGATGGCCGCTGAGCTCGGATGACTGGGACGCGCAGATGCTGTTCTTCGGTCAGCACGGTTTCCGGGTCATCGCGCACGATCGTCGTGGCCATGGGCGTTCCACGCAGACCTGGGACGGAAACGAGATGAACACCTATGCCGACGATCTCGCGACCCTCCTGGATCGGCTCGACGTCCGGAACGCCATCGTCGTGGGGCACTCAACGGGTGGGGGCGAAATCTCGCGCTACCTGGGACGCCATGGAACGAAGCGCGTGGCCAAGGCGGTGCTCATCGGCGCCGTGCCTCCGCTGATGCTGAAGACTGACAAGAACCCGGGAGGCCTGCCGATCTCGGTGTTCGATGCGATCCGTGCCGGCGTGGTCGCGGACCGATCGAAGCTCTATCTCGATATCACCTTGCCCTTCTATGGATACAACCGGCCGGGCGCCGTCGTTTCCGAAGGTGTGCGCCAGCACTTCTGGTTCCAGGGAATGCTGGGCGGCATGAAACCTCATTACGACTGCATCAAGGCGTTTTCGGAAACCGACTTCACGGCGGATCTCCAGAAGATCGACGTGCCGACGCTCATCATGCATGGCGACGACGACCAGATCGTTCCCATCGGCGCGTCGGCGCTCATGTCCGCCAGACTCGTCCAGAAACCGACACTCGAGGTGTATCCGGGCTTCTCGCATGGCATGTGCACGGTGAATGCCGACCGCATCAATGCCGATCTGCTCGCCTTCATTCGAAGCTGATGACCGGCCAACGAGTCACCACCTGCTACCCGCGCGTCAACGCGATCCTCGACTTGTACGCCGATCGGCTCGGGAAAGACGGCCGTGGCTACAGGAATCACGTCTATCGCACGGTCAATTACTACGCAAAGCTCTCCGGGGCAGAAGAGGTCCCGGAGAGCGTGCAGATTGCAGCCGCCTTCCACGATATCGGTATCTGGACCGCGCGCTCGTTCGACTATCTCGCCCCTTCGGTGAGCGAGGCGCAGGCCTATCTCGACAGGCAACAGCTGGAAGGTCTCGAGCCTGAGATTCGCGCCATGATCGAACATCATCACAAGGTTCGATCCTATCGGGCGCAATTTGCCCCGCCGGTTGAAGCCTTCCGGCGTGCGGACCTCGTGGATCTCTCCGTCGGAATGATTCGCTTCGGATTGCCGCTGCGATTTGTCGTCTCGGTCAAGGAGGTGTTTCCGAATGCCGGATTTCATCGACGTCTGCTGGGGCTTGCAATCCGCCAGTTCGCGCGCCAGCCGTGGCGGCCGCTCCCGATGCTGCGGTGGTAGCTATGTCTTCCTGCCCGTTTTACTGGCGAGCGCATTGCTGCTGGCGATCCCATCGGCCGGGGCTTTGCCTTCTGAGCTATCGCTCGATCAGCTTCATCACACCGCCTGGACCTTGAAAGACGGCGCTCCGCCGGACGCCTGGGCCATAGCACAAACCTCCGACGGCGCCCTCTGGCTCGGAACGCCGACCGGCCTCTTCCGGTTTGACGGCGTTCGATTCGAGCGCTTTCGAAAAAGTGACGGAGCCTCGTTTGCCGGTGACGTATCCGTACTGCGCGCCACTGCGGACGGTGGACTCTGGATCGGCATGCGCTTTGGGTCGATCTATTTTCTCGGTCGGGGGGAGCTGACTCAGTTTGGAATCGAGAGTGGCCTGTCGGGCCGGGCTGTTCTCGGAATCGCGACCGACGTCGAGGGCACGACGTGGGCAGCCACGGTCGGAGGACTCTTTCGGAAAGAAGGCAATCGCTGGCGCCACATTTCGAAGGACTGGTCGCTCACCGGTGACTACTTCACGTCGGTGCGTGTAGATCACAACGGCAATCTCTGGTGTGCCGGACCGGCCGGCGCCTTCTTGCTGCCGCAAGGCGCGCGACACTTTCAGAAGCTGAACGATGAGGCAGGTTACGGATACCTTGCCGAGCTACCGAACGGCGAGATGTGGTTCGCAAACTTTCAAAGCATCTACTCGATGAGTGCACGCATCGGTCATGCGGGGATTTCGGCGCCGGGGCTGACCATATCTCTCGAGGATGGGACCGGGCCGCTGATAGCGGACCGCGATGGAGGACTCTGGTTCGGCATCGGCGAGACCCTTGGACGAGTCGTGGACCCCGCTGCCCTCCCACCCGCCACGACGCAAGGCATCCCCAAAGCGGTCCAACGTTTTGGAGTCGAGCAAGGCCTGAGCGGGCTGGTTCGTACGGTCCTTGAAGACGACGCCGGCAATGTGTGGGTCACGACCAACCGCGGGATCGATCGATTCCGCGCACCGAAGCTGCAACCGATCGGGCCGAAATGGGCCTTGGACGCAACGTTCGCGGAAACATCAGCGGGCGAGTTATGGATTGCGGGCTCCAACGGAATGATGGCATTCGGTTCGAGCGCAAGAGAACGTCTAGGATCCGACCTTTATCTCTCCTCTTTGCATGCGCCCTCGAATGGCCCGCTACTGGTCGGCTCGTGGAATGGCCTGTACACGTTTCGAAACGGCAGTTTTTCCAGCGTTCCACTTCCTGCGCACGCGCCCGATAACCTCGTGCAGGTCGTCACGACAGACCGACAGGGTTCGATTTGGGTTTCGCTGGTTCGCGCTGGCCTTTACTGCCAGAAGAATCACCAATGGATCGAGAGGTGCGGGTACGAAGAACTCCCTCGGGAAACCCCGGTGACAATCGTCGCTGACGATCGCGACCGCATCTGGGTCGGCTATCCCCGAAACCGGGTCGCGCTATTGGAAGCTGGACGAGTCGCGTTCCTGACACGCAACGAAGGTCTCGAGGTCGGGGACCCGCAGACGATTGTTGCACTCGGCGACGAGATATGGATTGGCGGCAGTGCCGGGCTCGCGCGCCTCACCAACGGTCGCGCGCGAATGGTTAACGGCGTGGGCGACGAGCAATTCGAGGGCGTGTCCGGCATCGTGTTCGCAGATGACGGATCGCTATGGCTCAATGCCGCCGCCGGCGTCGTGCGTATCGCCGCCGAGGAAGTAAACGCCATTCGCGTGGAAACCGGCCACGCAATCGAGTTCGAGTTATTCGATCACAACGACGGGCTTCGCGGCGTAGCCAATCAGCTCCGCCCCCTGCCCTCCGCATTCAAGGATTCACGGGGACGGCTGTGGTTCTCGACGGGAGCCGGAACACATTGGATCGATCCGCTTCGCATTCCGAGAAACGCGCGCGCGCCGTATCTCGAAATCCGGAACGTCCAAGCGGCCGGTCAGAACTACAAGCCTATGACGCGAGTCATGCTTCCGGTCGGCACTTCGGCGCTCGACATCGAGTACACGGCATTCAATCTCTCCATCCCGGACAAAGTCCGTTTCAGGTATCAGCTCGAGGGCGTCGACGACGGATGGCAGGACGGCGGGACACGCAGAACAGCCTTTTATACAAACGTTACACACGGAGAATACAAGTTCACGGTGATTGCCGCGAACGAGGACGGCGTTTGGAACACCGCAGGGGCCGCGATAACGGTCGTTGTACCGCCAACTTACTACCAGACCCTGTGGTTCAGGCTTCTGTGCGCGTTCAGTGTTGCAGTGGTTGTCTGGATGCTCTATCGCATGCGCGTACACCAGGTCGCGGCTGCCGTTCGTAGCCGGCTGGAGGGCAGGCTGCAGGAGCGCGAGCGTATCGCACGCGAGCTTCATGACACGCTTCTCCAGGGAACACAGGGCTTGATTCTTTCCTTTCAGGGGATCGCCAAAGAGCTTCCTCGAGACAGCGCTCTCCGTCAGAGAATGGAACGGTCGCTGGATCGCGCTGACGAGATACTCGGCGAGGGACGAGATCGAGTGCAGGAACTGCGCACCGTCGATCTCCACGAGCGCCGCGACCTTCCGCACGCGCTTGCGCTCGTTGCAGAAGGGCTCAATGAATTGAGACCCATGACGACGCGCCATCAGGTTGGTGGTGTACCGCGCCCGATTCGCCGGAGCGTGCGTCATCACGTTTACCAGATCGGGCGGGAAGCGCTGATCAATGCGTTCAAACACTCGCAAGGCACGACGATCGAAGTCACGTTCGACTTCGGTACGGAGGACTTTCGATTGACTGTGCGTGACAACGGGCCCGGCGCGGGGAATCTGGCGCGGGGTCAGACGGGCCAGTCCCGGCAATGGGGCGTGCGCGGCATGCAGGAGCGGGCGCGCATAGTGGGCGCGGAACTGCGCCTCAAAAGCCCTTCTGGCGAGGGAACGACCGTCGAGCTCATCGTGCCTGCTTCAATCGCTTATTCGCGCAAGCGAGGGCGTGCGTTCTGGAGAAGATTCATCCGACGATCGCAGGGTCACGGCTGACTCCAGATCATTCACTCGAAAGAGTGAAGCACTCAGCCTCGATCCGGTGTGGTGCGGGCAGGCGGACTTTTCTACTCTTCCTTCGCAAGTTCAGAGTTCTCGCGCAGGAGGAACGGACATGTCGCAGTCCCGAAGCTCCCTTTTGGTCATCGTTTTTGTCATCTTTCCGGCCGCCGTCGGGACAACGAACAGCCAGGCCGGCACGCCCGTCGCGCTCACGCGGCCCGCGGTGCAGGAGTTTGCAAAGCTTCCCGACGGCATTCGCTACCCCGAAGGAATTACCGCAGATCCCGAGACCGGCAACATCTACGTCGGGACCTTTGATGCAAGGACGCAAGAAAGCGCGCGACGCAATGAGGTGCTGCGCTACTCCCCGCAAGGCAAGCTGCTGGCGCGACGACGATTCCATGCGACGCCACTGACGGGACTGGCCTTCAGAGAAGGGAAACTCTACATCCTGAATTTTGGAGCGGCGAAGTTGCAGCGCCTCGCAGCCAACTTCGACGCATCAACGCCGATTGAAGACGTCGCGACGTTTCAAACGCTGACCCCTCACGCACCGAGTCCGCGTCACGTTACGAACTTCGATGGTAGCGAGGACGTCGTCGCGTTCGGCTCGAAGGGGCAACCCGCGCCCAATGGGATGGTGTTCGATCGAAGCGGCAATCTTTACGTGTCGGACTCGTTTCAGGGCGCAGTTCTGCGCATCGCCGACGCAACACACTGCGTGAGCTGTGTCATTGTACCCATATCGCGAGATCCGTTACTCGCGACAACCGGCACGCCGCCCTTCGGCGCTAATGGGCTCGCACTCAATGAAGCCGAGACAGTCCTCTTCATCACCAATGCCGGCGACGGGCGCCTTCTGAAGCTGCCGATTGCGGGCGGATCGGTATCCGTCGTTGCGGAGAGTCTGGCAGGTGCCGACGGTCTGCTGTTCCACGGCGGTCTGCTATGGGTAGCCGCCAATCAGGCGGACTCAGTTGTAGCACTTACGGAGCAAGGACGCATCGTCGTGCGGGCAGGCGAGTTCGACGGCATCGCATCCGACGGATCTCCGAGGGGACTCCTCTTCCCCGCCAGCACTGTGGCCCAGGGCAATTGGATGTTCGTGACCAATCTCGCCTTACCACTAACGCCGCCCGCAGGAGACGAGTGGGAAGAGGACATCACGCGATGGACGATTTCACGCTTTCCACTGCCCGCCCTGACAACGAAGGAATTGCCATGAAGTCCGTTCTTTCTCTCATCGTCTGCGCGCTCTTGAGTGGGATGCCGGTCTGCGGCGCCTGGGCTCGCGATGGCGCCGCGACTGCTCCGACGCGCTATGTGGAGGTTGGTGGGACCCGAACTGCATATCGATCGATCGGCAGAGGCTCCCCGATCATTCTAGCGAATAGACTGCGTGGAACACTGGACACGTGGGATCCGCTCTTCCTGGACGAGCTGGCGAGGAAGCACACCGTTATCACTGTGGATTATCCCGGCATCGGATACTCCGCCGGCGAGCTCCCTGACGACCTGCATGTCGTGGCACGATTCATCGACGATTTCGCCAGGGCGCTCGATCTCGAGAAGTACGCGATTCTCGGCTGGTCATGGGGTGGCCTGGCTGCACAGGTACTCCTACTCGATCAGCCCGATCGCGTGACGCACGCCATCCTGATTGGGACCAATCCTCCAGGGCCCGTTCCCATGCCGACGCAGCAAGCCTTCCTGGAACGCGCAACCAAACCAGTCAACGACCTGGCAGATGAGCAGGTGTTGTTCTTCGAACCGAAGTCGCCGCGAAGCCTCGTGAGCGCATCGGCATCCCACGAGCGCATTTACGCGCGATCTGGCGTCGTGGATCGAATTCCCGCAAAGATGGAGACGCTCCAGATCTACTTTCGAGCCGCTCTGGCGTTTCGAGCAGACTCGGGGGACGCGCGACAGAAGCTGATCGTGGCGCCAACACCAATCCTCATCATCTGCGGCGACAACGACATCAGCGCGCCGGCGCCAAACTGGTTCCCCCTGGTGGGGCAGATTCGGAATGCGCAGCTGTTGATCTACCCTGAGTCGGGCCATGCACCGCAATTTCAGTACCCTGAGCTTTCTGCGGCATACATCGCCAACTTTCTGGCGAGGCCGTCGCGCTAGATTGCCATGCTAGTGCCAGCGGCACTTGGCCACTCGCCGAAGCTCTTCACTGCCTCGCAATGCCGCTGCGTCCGCCGCGCAAGATGAACTTCTGAATCTTCCCTGTTGCGGTCTTCGGCAGTTCGGTGACGAACTCGAACTTCTGTGGCGTCTTGAAGTGGGCGAGCTGATCGCGGCAGAACTGACGCAGCTCTGTCTCGTTCACATCGATGCCGGGACGCAGGACGATGAAAGCGTGTGGAGCTTCGCCCCACTTTTCATGGGGCATGCCCACCACCGCCGCCTCGAGCACGGCCGGATGCCGCAACAGCGCACCTTCGATTTCAATCGAAGAGATGTTCTCTCCCCCGCTGATGATCACGTCTTTGTAGCGGTCGCGGATCTCTACATAGCCGTCGGGATGCATCACAGCGGCATCCCCTGTCTGAAACCATCCATCGCGAATTGCCGCGGCCGTGGCCTCGGGATCGTCGTAGTAGCCCGCCATGATCACATTGCCCCGAGCAATGATCTCGCCCACTGTCGAGCCATCGCTCGGAACGTCCCGACCCGACGGGTCGACCACGCGCAACTCGCCGGACGTAATCAGTTCGACGCCTTGACGAGCTTTCAGATTGGCGCGAGCGGCCATTGGGGCTTCCGCGTCCTCCGGCCTTGCCTCGCAGATCGAGATGAACGGAGCAGTTTCCGTCAGCCCGTACACCTGAGTGATCTGCCAGCCCAGTTCAGTTTCGAAGCGCTCGATGGTGGCAGCTGCAGGGGGAGCACCCGCGGTCAGCACTCGCACGCCCTTTGGCAAAGCACGTCGTTGTTCATCAGGCCCGTTTGCTATCGTGATCAGAACGGTGGGCGCGGCGCACAGGGTGGTAACACCCTCTTCTACCACGTTCGCATATACGGATGCCGCATCGACCTTGCGCAGGCAGATATGTGTGCCCCCGACCGCAGTGACAGTCCAAACGAACGTCCAGCCATTCGCGTGAAACATCGGCAGCGTCCACAGATAGCGATCCGCCTGCGTCATGTGATGGTGTACCAGCGTGCCGACCGAGTTCATCCAGGCATTGCGATGAGTGATCATCACGCCCTTCGGGCGCGATGTCGTGCCACTGGTGTAGTTGATGGTCAGCAGGTCGTTCTCTTGAATGTCGGGGCGGATGAAGTCCGAAGTACTCTCCGCTAGCACCGCCTCATAGCTCAGCCAGCCGGCCCGCGCACCTTCCAAAGTAACAAACTGCTCCACTCCTGTGAGTTGCTCGCGAATACCGTCCACGGCATCGAGATAGTCGGGGTGCACGCAAACGACGCGCGAACCGCTGTGCCGGATCATGTATGCAAAGTCAGCGGCCGTGAGACGGTAGTTGATCGGCACGAGCACGCCACCCAACTGCGGGACGGCGTAGAACTGTTCGAGCATCGTGTGCGTATTCGGCGCGATCACGGCCACCCTGTCACCCTGCCGAACTCCACTCCTTTGCAGCGCGGCGGACCAGCAGTCACAGCGGCGGAAGAACTCCGCATAGGTGAAGCGACGTTCGCCATCCACAACCGCCTCGCGATGCGCATACAGCTTGCGAGCGCGGCGTGCAAATTCCAGCGGCGTGAGTGGGGTCTGCATGGCGTCATTACCTTCTTTGCCGACGATGCGCGTGCCAATCCTAGCGCTATTCGGTGCGCATGTGAGCGGGCATCACTTCCAGACCAGTACGACTTGTTGGTCCAGCGCCAGCCGGCCGCCCGCCCCTGCTGCAACCACAGCGTACTGGCCAAACATCGCGCCACGCAGCTCTTTGCTCCAACGGTAGGTCTTCAGAGTAGCCAGAGGTTCCGGCCCCTGCGCTTCGCCTGTTGCTTGGTTCGTGGTGGGGATGATGCAGCGGGTGCAAGGCCGCACCATTTGTAGCATCACATCGCCCACGATCAGCGAGTGAATTCGGTCCTCATCGTACGGCCGCAACCCGCGCAGCACGATGTTGGGCCGAAAGCGATTCATGGGCAGCGGCGTGCTCAACCTCGTGTTCAGATCGGCGAGCGAGGCTTCCGAGAGGATCAAGAACGGAAATGCATCGGAGAATTCGATGCCCGAGTCAATGCCACCTTTCCAGAACGACGGATGGATTGCACGCCGGGTGTCCGGATCGAAGCGTGCGAGCCTGACCGGCCTACCGAAATACTGCGTCAGCCAATCGGCTGCAACGTCGCCGCAGTCGAGGGCCGTGCAATAGTCCAGTATTACCGCAACGTCGATGAGTGTGCCGGGCGAGTCTCCCGCCACTTCGAGCGCCGGCATGCCGGGCGCGTTCAGAGCGAGCCCTCCTGCTGTAAGCGTCGGCGATATCAGGGCCATGCGGGGCAGCTCTCGCTGAGACAGATATCTGCCCTTGTCACTAACGATCAGCCAATGACGATCGCCATCGAAACCGGTCGTGCGAACCTCGCCGCTATCGAGCGAGATCCCCCGGCACGACTTCACTGGAAACAGATTGAGCTCGGCGATGGAAGCCGTCGTTGCCGTAGTCATTGGTGACATCATCGAACCGGCTGCTGCACCGGTTGCGGGGGAACGGGTTCAAAGTCGGGAGGCGCCTCGCGGTGCTGGACGCGATAGCGTATTTGGAGGGAGGGAATGATGGCAGTCAGCGAACAGGCCACCATCGAGTAGAGGACGATCTTGAAATTGCCGTCGGTGACTTTGAGCAAGTATCCGATTAACAGCGGCGAGAACAGACCCGCCGCCTGACCCGCCGTGTTGACGATGCCGAACGCGCCGCCGACCGCATGTTTCGGCACCAGAACCATTGGTAATGTCAGCACAGGCGTGATCGACAGGCCGCTGGCGAGAAACGCGGCCGCGAAGCAGGCCACCGCCCATTCCCCGGTCGACGCCGTGGCTGCAAGGTAAGTGAAGCCGGCCGTGAGCACGGCGCCGATCGAGATCAATATCCTGATGTTGTTGCGGAAGTATTTGTCACAAAGATAGCCGCCCAGGGCGAAGCCGACGACTCCGGAAAGATTGGTTGCGGCCGCAAGATAGCTCATCTTTTCGGCGCTGAAGCCCCGCGCCTGTAGCAGGTAGGTGGGCAGCCAGGTCAACATTCCCCAATTCGTCATTCCCAACATGAGAAAGCTCCCCGCGCACCACAACACCGACGGCGTGCGCAGGGATTGGAGCAGCGTTTCCTTGAGAGGCACTCGTTGAGATGAAACATCGCCGTCGTAGTCCGCAAGCTCCTGCCGCGTGACACGCCTGCTCTCGACTGGAGAATTCACCACGTAACGCCACACGACCAGCGCCAGTACAAATCCGGGCACCAACAGAGAAAAGAACACCGATCGCCATCCCCAGTTGACGATCAACGCCACGACGAAGATGGGCGCGACCGTTGCCCCCAAGGCTGTCGAGCCATTCATCAGTCCAGTCGCTCGGGACAGCTCGCGCGCGGGGAACCATTGCGCCACCGTCTTGGAGACGGCGGAAGCGAACGGCCCTTCCGCTATGCCGAACAGCACGCGAATGGCCAGCAACGCAAGCAGGCCCGATGCCATCCCCGTCAGCGCGGTCATAACCGACCATAGAGCAATGCTGGTCGTGAGGACTGCACGAGGGCCGAACCGGTCGGCCAGCAGTCCTCCCGGAATTTGCATCAGTGCGTAGCCCGCGAAGAACGCCCCGAGCACCTGCCCCATGGCCACGGGCGAGAGCTGCAGATCCGCCGCGATGAAAGGAATGGCGCTGGCCATCACCATTCGATCGACGTAACAGATCACGTACGAGACCAGGATGATCCCCAGGACCGAATAACGATGTTTCCAGCGCATCGGTCTACTCGGGCAAAGCGAACGCGACGATCTTCGACCCCGCCTCCGCACGCGGCGGCCTGCCGCCACCGGCGGCGATCACGACGAACTGTCGACCGTTCGCTCGATAAGTCGACGGAGTCGCATTGCCCGGCGCCGGCAGCACTGTTTCCCACAGCAGCTTGCCCGTTCGCTTGTCGTACGCGCGGAACTTCTTGTCGAACGATGTCGCGCCGATGAACAAGACGCCGCCCGCTGTGACGATCGCGCCTCCGTAATTGTCGCTGCCCGTGTCCTTCAATCCCTGGGCGGCCAGCTCCGGATATTCGCCGAACGGAATCTTCCACGCGTACTCACCCGTGTTCAGGTCGATGGCATTGAGAGTTCCCCAGGGCGGCGCAATCGCCGGGTATCCTTGCGGGTCGACGAACTTCGGCAACGTGTCCAGGAAATAGTCGGGGGCCTCGTTGCCGCTCGGCACCGGCACCTTGGCCGCTTGTTTCTGCTGCGCGTATGGATCGTTGCCGGTACGCAGGTACTCGACCAGCGGCCAGAGTTTCAGAATATCGGTCGCGAGCGCCGGGAATGCCGGCATGCGACCGCCTCCCGAAGCGATTTTCGCAGTGATCTGCTGGAAACTGAGACGATCGCCGATGCCGATCAGCGAGGGACTGTCGCCTACGCCGGCACGGTTCTCGCCGTGACAACCCGCGCAGTTGTCGCGATACAAACCGGTGGCGCTGCTGTCGCTACCGGGCGTGCGCTTCTTGAGCGTCAGAATCCAGGGATGCTCGTTGGCGTTGACGTACAGCAATCCTGTCTCGGGATCGTAGGCGGCCCCGCCCCAGTTGGCACCGCCCTCGAGGCCCGGCATCGTCACTGTCCCCTGCAGGCTCGGCGGATCCCAAAGCCCGCGGCTTCGCAAGGTCGCGAACTGGGCCGTCACGGCCGCAGTGGCCTCCGGAGTGCGCTTGGTGATCATGTCAGCAGTGAAATGCTGACGAATGAACGGCGCGGGCCGCTGCGGCTCGAGCTGCGTCTTCGCCATCACTTCGCCTGGCACATCGGAAGGCAGCGCCGGCTTCTCGACCAGTGGAAACAAAGATGTCCCAGTCACGCGGTCGAGCAGATATACGAAGCCGATCTTGCTGACCTGCGCGACCGCATCCACCGTCTTGCCATCGCGAACCACTGTGACCAAGGTCGGCGGCGCGGGCAGATCGTAGTCCCAGACATCATGACGGATGGTCTGGAAGTGCCAGAGTCGCCGGCCGGTGCTGGCATCGAGCGCGATCAGCGAAGTCGAGAACAGATTGTCGCCGAGATTTTTCGCGCCGTAGAATGCCCTGGGAAATCCGAGCGGCAGGAACACGATGCCCCGTGCCTCATCCAGAGTCATGCCCGCCCAGTTGTTCACGCCCCGCGTGGTTTTCCATGCGTCCTTCGGCCACGTGTCGTAGCCGAATTCGCCCGGCTGCGGGACAGTGTTGAACTTCCAACGCTCCTGGCCGCTGCGTACGTCGAAGGCGCGAACCACCTTGTCCACGCCTCCGACGACGATCGAGTCTTTATAGACGGCGCCTGGCGATGACACTCTGCCGCCGAGAGCCACCTTGCCTTCGGTCCCGAAGCTGGCGATGACGCGACCGGTGTTGGCGTCGACCGCGTAGAGATCGTTGGCGAAGGTAAAGAAGATGCGTTCCTCCTTGCCGTCGCGCCAATAGGAAACGCCGCGTCGCCAGCTGTGATAACCAGTGCCCGAGCCGATACCCGGGTCGAATGCCCAACGCTCGCGTCCCGTGGCACCATCGAGGCTGATCAAGCGCCCGTTCGGCGAGACCAGGAAAAGACGCCCCCCCACCACCAATGGATTGGACTCGAGCGTGGAGTTCGCGCCAAGTTTGTCCTTGGTATCGTAGACCCACGCGACCTGCAGCTTGCTCACATTGGAGCGATCGATGTCTTTGAGTTGCGAGTAATGAGTTCCCGCCGGATTGCCGTTGTAATAAGGCCAGTCGGAGCTGGCGGCATACGGGGTGGCTGGTGAGTCGCCGCTCGCTCCGGCGCTGAACGCGCAGACGCCTGCGGCCGCCAACAGGACGGTCGCGGTTCTTTTTAGCAAGAACATGGGTTTCTCCAGTATCGGACGTGATTCGCTGAAGCCAGTCGTCAGCGATCGATGGGCAAAACTGTTACGGCTCGAGGGTCCACGAGGGCTCGGCCGGCCGATAAGCCGCGGGGCGACTTTCCACGAAAGCTCGCAGGGCTTCCTTCGAGTCGGGATGACCGCTCATCTTCACGGTAAAGCGCTGCTCGAATTCATATCCGCTTTTCATATCCATGGTCTCGACGCAGTTCAGAACCCGCTTCGCGAGCCTGACTGCTGTCGGGCTGAAGGCGGCGATCTTTTGCGCATACGCCCGCGCCCGTGCGAACACTTCGTCGGCGGGACAAACAACGAGCGACGCGCCAGCATCGGCGAAGGCTCGCGCTGCCACGTGCTCACCGGTAAAGAACATACGGCGTACCAATGGCTGTGGCGCCATTCGGGCCAGGTGCCTGGCGCCGCCCATGACGCCAACGGTGAGCTCCGGCAGGCCAAAGCGTGCATCTTCGGCAGCGACGACGAAATCGCATGACGCAGCAAGACCTATGCCGGTGCCAAGCGCGACGCCGTGCACGGCGCCGACAACGGGGAGCGGACAAAATTGAATCGCGAAGAATGCCTCGCGCACGCGCCACATTCGTTCGGGGCCGTTCTCCGGCGTCATCGTGGCGAACTCGTCGAGGTCGTTGCCGGCACAGAAATGCTTGCCGGCGCCACGCAGTACGATGGCTCGCGCAGACGGCTCGAATCGATGCGGATCGCGGAAGAGATCCGCGACCTCGATATACATTTCTCGATCGAATGCGTTCACCGGCCCGCGCGCCAGTGTCACGGTCGCAATGCCCTCCTCACATTCGAGCCGCAGATTCTTGAAGCCAGCCATTGAGCGGGTCCCCCGTTGAGCCGAATTACGGCCGCGCCGCCGTAAGCTTGTAGATGTTGTTGCGCTGAATCGCTGACGATCCGCCGAGGATGGGCATCACCAAGGCGTCTCGAACGTAACGTTCGGCCGCGAAATCCTTGACATAGCCGTAGGCCCCCATGATCGTCTGGCATTCCAGAGCGATCGCCTTCGCGGTCTCCGTGGCAAAGAGCTTCGTCATCGAGCTCTCGATACTGCAGTTGCGCCGTTCATTGGCGAGCCAGGCAGCGTGATAAACAGTCAACCGCGCGGCGTGCAGCTGAGTTTTCATCTCGGCCAGCTTGTGCTGAATCGATTGGTAGCTCGCGATCGGCTTGCCGAACTGTTTTCGCTCCAGGCTGTAGGCCCAGGCGTCGTCGAGCGCAGCGCGGGCAATGCCAATCGCAATTGCCGCGCATTCGATCTTCTCGACTTCCAGCCCCGGTCCCACCAGCATCGGCCAGCCGCGATTCCAGGCTTGCTCGCCGCCGACGATATTGCTCGCCGGTATGCGCACGTCGGTGAAAGTCACATCGGTCGTCGCGGCGCCCTTCATGCCCATCGCGTCGATCGGCTCGATGATGACGCCGGGCGCCTTGGACGGGATCAACAAAAACGTGAGATTTCGGTGGCGCTCCGACTCCGGCCCGGTGCGCACCAGCGTGTAGATGAAATCGCAAATGTTCGCCCCGGAACAAAAGCGCTTCGCTCCATTGACGACGATGTGATCGCCGCGCCGCTCCGCCGTCGTCCGCACGCTGGCCAGATCGGCACCGGCGTCGGGCTCGGTCAACCCATAGGCAAACAGAATCTTGCCGGCCGCAAGCTGCGGCAGATACTCGCGCCTCTGCTCTTCAGTGCCGCATTCCTCGATGTTCATGCCGCCGTAGCAAGCACACATCATGTATGGGACGGAGACCGCCAGACTTCGCCGTGACAATTCCTCGAGAACGACCATTGTGGCAATGATGTCTCGACCGGCTCCCCCGTATTCCTCCGGGACGGTCAATCCCATCAAACCCAGGTCAGCCAGCTTGTCGAACACGTCGCGAGGGAAGTGATTCCGGCGGTCCCAGTCCTTGGCCAGCTCGCGCGGCATCTCCTTTTCCATGAACCGCCCCAGCAGTGATCGCAGCTCGGTGATCGTATCGCTCTCATCGAAATTCATGCCGGTCACACCTGCTCGTACAACGTCACCACGCACGCGCTGCCCGTTCCCAAGTTGTGCTGCAATCCATGTCGTACGCCTTCGACCTGGCGAGCTTCGGCCGTGCCTCGCAGTTGATGAGTGAGCTCGTAACACTGCGCCAGGCCCGTCGCGCCCAACGGATGCCCCTTGGATAACAGGCCGCCCGACGGATTCACGACGTGTCGCCCGCCGTAGGTGTTGTCTCCATCCGCAATGAGCTTCGCAGCCCCGCCCTCCGGGCACAGCCCGAGCGCCTCATAAGTCAGCACCTCGTTCTGGGCAAAGCAGTCGTGCAACTCGATCACTCGGATATCGTCCGGCCCGATTCCCGCAGCTTCGTAAACAGCGCGTGCTGCACGCGACGCCATTTCACTGCCGACCACATCGATCATGTCTCGGGACTCGAACGTCACAGGCGTGTCAGTGGTCATCGCCTGCGCCGCGATGCGCACCTTGGGGTCGAGCTTGTGTCGTTTAGCAAACTCTCGCGAGACCACCACTGCAGCAGCGGCGCCACAGCTGGGTGGGCAAGCCATGGGCCGAGTCATCACACCCGGCCACATTACTTGTGCATCGAGCACGTCCTGTGTCGTCATCACCTTGCGAAAAATCGCGAGCGGATTATTCGCGGCGTGACGGCTTGCCTTGGCTCGTACACGTGCGAAGTCCTCGAACGTGGTGCCGTACTTCTGCATATGGCTCAGACCCGCACCCGTGTAGTAACGCAATGCCGGCGGCAGATCGGCTTCGACCAACTCGGCGCAGACGGAATCGAAATCGGCGAGTGGATTGATGCGATCGGTGTACGTTGCACCGAGCGCCCCGGGATTCATCTGCTCGAAGCCAACGGCCAATGCACACTCCACAGCGCCGCTCTCCACCGCCTGTCGGGCGAGGAACAAGGCCGTCGAGCCGGAAGAACAGTTGTTGTTGACGTTGACGATGGGAATGCCGGTCATGCCGGCCTTGTAGATGACACGCTGCCCCGAGCAGCTGTCGCCAAAGACGAAGCTCGCATAGGCTTGTTCGATCTGCGGATAGCCGATGCCGGCATCCGTCAGCGCCCGCTGGATCGCTTGGTTTCCCATCTCGTCGTACGAGGCGCCGGTGCCTGGCTTGGTGAAAGGAATCATGCCGACGCCGGCGATGAGCACGTCACGAAGTGCGCGAGCCATATCGAACTCTCCTGTTACTGAATCTGTCGGCCATCCACCGGCCAGAAGCGTGCGCGCACAGCCTTGCGATCCACCTTTCCGACGGTGGTCAGCGGTATGCTGGCGATGAACTCGACGGCTTTTGGCGCCAGCGTCGAGCCCTTCGCGGCTTTTACCGACGTAATGATTTCTTCCGCGGTGACGAGCGCTCCATTGCGCAACACCACGACTGCAGTGACCGCCTCTCCCCATTTCGGATGCGGCGCGCCGACCACGCAGCACAGAGCGACCGCAGGATGCTCGGCGATGACCTCCTCGACCTCGCGGGGATAAACGTTGAAGCCGCCGCTGATGATCACGTCCTTCTTGCGATCGACGAGCGTCAGGAATCCGTTCGAGTCTTGCCGCGCCATATCGCCGGTGTGCAACCAACCATGTTGAAGCGCCGCGGCCGTCTCTTCCGGTCGCTTCCAATAACCTTCCATGACCAACGGTCCGCGCACGCAGATCTCGCCGACCTGTCCAGCTGGCACCGCTTGTCCGCAATCATCCAGCAGCGTGACCTGACTGCCGCACAAGGCAACACCACACGAGCTCAAACGATCCATCCGCTGTGGATCGTGGTCGCGTTTGAAGAGCATCGATACAGCCATCGGCGCCTCAGTCTGTCCGTACAGCTGCGCAAAGATGGGGCCGAAACGCAGGACAGCCTCTCGCAGGCGCTGCGGAGAAATCGGTGCAGAACCGTAGATGACGGTATCGAGAGTCCGGAGCGCGGCAGTGAGATCGCGGCTGTGGTCTAGCAACACGTAGATCAACGTCGGCACGAGGATGGTGGCAGTCACGGCACGCTTTTCGACCAACTCCGCAAATCCATCCGGCGTAAAGCCTGCGGTCAAACCGAACGATCCGCCGCGCAGCAGTACGGGAAGTAACAAAGGAAAGGCCGCGTGACTGATCGGAGTCACCGCCAGAAACCGAATCGGGTCACGCCATTCCCATTCAGCCATCGCGACCATCGCCGTGGTCACCAGCGAACGGTGGCGATGCACGACACCTTTGGGTCGGCCGGTCGTCCCGCCGGTATAGGCGATCACTCCAATGTCATCCGGCCGGGCGTCGCATGCGAGCGGGTCAGTCGTCGGCAACGTTCCAGCTCGAAGGGCGATCCCGAGCTTCGGGTCGTTGTGCGAAAAGATCCGCAGCTTCGGCGTAACGGTCGCGCGCAACGCGAGGACCACATCCGCGAAGTAGTCGTCGCCGACCACAAGGGCATCGATCTCAGCGTCCTGCAGAATGAAAGCGTGGTCCGCCGCGGTGGACATCCCGTTCAGCGGTGTGTAACGAAGGCCGACCAGGAACGCCGCTGCAATCGTGCATACCGCGTCGACTCGATTGCGGCTGAGCTGAGCAACAGCATCGCCGCGTTTCAAGCCGGCCGCTCGAAAGGCCGCTGCGAAAATCGCAACGCGCTCTGAGAAAGCCGCGAACGTCAGCTCTTCATCATCGTCCCACAGCGCGACCGCGTCCGGAGGGTTGCTCCGTAACGCGCGCGCGTACAGATCGCCCATCGTCGGAGTCATGTACAACATCAGAGCGCGCTCTTTCAGGTCGCTGGCATAGCGCGCCGACACGGCTGGAACTGCAGCGACCCGCAGTCCGGCGGCGCGCCCTGAGCCTTCTCTCCTGGAATAACGGGCACGAGCAACGTCGCTGGATACTTCGGCGAGTGAAAGACCTTGTTCACCGAAGGGAGCGCGACTGGCAAGCCGCCCATGACCGGCGTCGGTATCGGGCTCGGCGCCAGTATCGACAGCTCGAGTCGATGACCTTTGCGTACCACGTGTCCGATCGTCGTGATGGAGACCTCGACGTGGTACGTCTCTCCGGGTACCAGCTCCTCGATTTTCCGGAACGACTGCACGATCGCATCCGGCGTGGACTTCTCCCGGTCGACAGCCCGCATCGAAGCGCGCAGGAACGCTCGCTGCAGGTACAGCGTGTTGCCCTGGGGATCGATATCCTTCAGCGTGAACATGAAGTCCGTGTCCTTCTGTTCGCTGCTGAAAGAAAAGGCCAGCTTGGGTTGTCCGAGAATGGTCATGTCCTCGTCCATCGGCTCGGTGCGGTAGCTCAATGAGCCCAGCTGGTAAGGCGCCAGGGCAAACTGCTCGTTGTTACCGACGAGCTCCGTGCCGGTCGGATAGAGATACTGGCGCACGCCCTCGTCGTTACTTGCAGGCGGGCTGTCCGCGCTCAACTTGCCATCCGCCGTCAAATGGAACGTCGTCCACCGGGTCTGCGGCGCGGGCCAGGCGGCGTACGTCGTCTTCCACCCCGGGGTTGCCTTTGTGCCATCGAGGACGGGCGCGTTACGGACCTCCCAGAAAACAGTCACCGGCGGCTCCTTGTCGACGCCGTTCTCGATGCCTTTCACCCAGCGATCCAACCAGCGCATCCCGTACTCATGATCCATTCGGTAGCCGCGCTTCTCGAGCGATCCGACGCCGTGCCCGCCGTTCTGCAAGACGATCTTCTTATGCTGTGTCTTGAGCTTGGCGAACAGCGGCGTGGCCGCGTTGAGGTTCCATTCATCGTGCCAGCCCATCTGAATCATGGTCGGGACCTGGATGCGATCGGCATGCGCAGCGAGGCTGCGCTCCTCCCACCAGTCGTCGAACAACGGATGTTGCCTGGCATCCGAGTAGGCGGTCAGGGGCTTGCGCTTCGCGAGCAGCGCTTCGCACGCCGAATCTCCGGAGGAGAGACGAGACTCCAATCCGGTCCTTGCTTCATTGCCTTGAATCGAAAGAGTCCACGCCGCAAGGCCGCCGAGATGGGTCATTCCGCCGGGGTGGTAGCAGTCGTGATAGTCGCTCATCGCGATACCGCTCGCGACGATCGCCTTGAGATGCGGTGGATGGTTGGCCGCAACCGCAAATTGAGATCCGCCGACGTACGAATTGCCGATCATGCCGACGTTGCCGCTGCTCCACTTCTGCTTGGCAATCCACTCGACGACGGTCGCGCCGTCACGTCCTATCGTGTGCGCACGGACTCCGCCAGCTTCGGTGTCGATTCCTTCGGAGCACCCGGTTCCCCGCATATTTGCACCGACGTACGCGTAACCGGCTTCCAGAAAACGTTTTGCCTGGACAAACGGAGTGCCGCCGCTCGAATACGGTCCGTAATGAAACACCGCCGGGAAGCGGCCCGCTCTCTTCGGCAGCCACACTGCATACGCAAGCTTCACCCCGTCGTGCATCGGGATATAACCGAATTCGCGATAGGCGTCGCCTTCGGCGATCTCGGCGGCGACGGCGGCCACGGGAGTGGCGATGACAAACAGCGCAGCGGCAAGAGCCATGTAACGGGACATGGGGTTCCTCGAGGTGATTGTTTGAAACGAGATCAGGACAGCTGCAGATCCAGCACGGACTCGAGTCCCTGATGCAGCCCGACCAATGTCGGCGCCTTGCGGATCGCGAGCAGGGTGCCGTCGATATAGGGTTCGGCGTGACTGCCGACTTCGTGCTTGATGGTCAGGCGCTCTTGCGAGCGACCGAACAGGACCTCAAAACCGAACACCAACCCTGGAAGTCGCACCGCGTGAACCTGCGTGCCTTCGACCGTCGCGCCCCGAGATCGACAGTCACCGACGAATGCATTCGGCGCGATCGTCTGTTGCGGCGGGCCTTGCTGTGCGAGCCTGTGTGCAAGCTCGCGCGCCGTGCCGCTCACCGCGTCCATCTTGTCGTCGTGGGCGTACTCGACGATCTCCCAGCTCTTGATGTAGCGTGCCGCGGCAGTCGCAAAGACCTGAGCAAGCACGGCGGTAAGCGCGAAATTTCCATGCAATAGTCCCACACGACGCGATCGAGCCTCGGCGTCGAGCTGTGCGAACTGCTCCGCCGTGATTCCTGAGCTGCCGATGACGACGTGCTTGCCCACGCTCACCGCAGTCTGCGCATTTCCCAGTGCGGCAACCGCCGAGGTGTAATCCACGAGGACGTCGAACGAGTCCTTGGCGATGGCTTCGCCAACGGTGGATCGAATCTCGACAGCAGAGTCACATCCGAGCACCGCACCGACAGTGCGACCCGCAGTGCTTCGCGCCACGGCGGAGGTGAGATCCAGATCCGCCTGCGCCAGGATCGCGGCAGTGAGTAGCCTTCCCACATCGCCAGTGACACCGGCAACACAGACGCTGATCGGCATCAGTAGTCCTTCCGCGCCGCGCGCCTGATCTTCAACAATGTCTCATCGAGCCGCGCGCCATCGCGGTACTGCTCGACATCTGGCCCCCGCGGCACCCTCGGATCCAGAAACTCGCAGGGCACCGGCTTGCCGACGCGCGTCTCGATGGGAATTTCGCCTGCCCACACCGGCTGATTGCGATGCATGCTCGTCTCATGCGAGGCCGGGTACGAACGAATCTTCGCCACCGCTTGATCGATGGGCATCTTCAGGAAGCTCGCTTGTTTCAGTTCCAACGGCGTCGCCGGTACCACGAGCTCGTTGCGACCGGGCAGGAAGTTCTCGAGCAGTTGCTGCGACTCGAACAACTTCTCCTCGGGATCCTCGATGAGCGTCGCCCGGCCGAACAGCATGGCCGATCGATAATTGACCGCGTGATGGAATGCGCCTCGCGTCAGCACCAGGCTGTCCAGGAACGTGACCGTCAGGCAAACGTCGATGCCTTTGCTCTGTGCCTGCAACATCCGGCTGCCGGCCGAGCCATGCCAGATCACGTTGTTGTCACGACGCCAGAACAGTGTCGGCGTGCAAAACGGCTGGCCATCGACGACATACGCAATGTGACACACCAGCGCCGAATCCAGCATGGCGTGCACGGTTTCCACGTCGTACTTCGCACGCTCGCGCATGCGCTTGGCTTTGTTTCTATCGGTGATCGGGTATTGTTGTTCCATGGACGGCTCGGACAGCGAGTACGCTCTAGTTGAGTCAGGACAAAGAAACGCCGGCGGCCTCGACCAGCATGCGGGCGACGGCGAGATCTTCGATGGCGGTCCCGACCGATTTGAACAAGGTGATTTGGTCCGTTCCCTGCCGGCCTTGAATTCGCCCGGCTGCGAGATCCGAAAGCTCGCCGACGATGCGCTCGCGCGAAATGACACCACGCGAGATCGGATCGACCACGTCCCCGCCTTCGTGCAATGCGCCGTGCAAGGTGTCGACGAAGATGCGCGAACGCAGCACCACGGCGTCGTCCGACTCACGCTTGGTGGGCTGAAAGCTGCCAACCAGGTCGACGTGCGTACCGGGCTTCAACCACCGACCATGAAGGATGGGAACGGGGCTGCTCGTGGAACACGCGATGATGTCCGCGCTCGCTGCGCCTTCTTCGATCGAATCGATCACGCTGACTTTCATGGAGCGTGGCACGCGCGCTCGAATCGCGTCCGCCGTCAGCTCTGCCTGCACCTGCCGACGACCCCACACGCTGATTCGTTTGATCGGCCGGACGGCGGCGTGCGACGCTGCCATGGTTGGAGCGAGCGACCCCGTGCCCACGATGAGCAAATTCGAGCTGTCTTCTCGCGATAGATACTGAGATGCCAATGCGGACGCCGCCCCGGTGCGCAACTGCGTGATCACAGTGCCATCCAGAATCGCGATCGGTGCTCCGGTCTTTGCGAAGACGACGATCGCGCCCTGCACTGTCACCAAGCCCTTGGGCCGATTCTCGGGAAGAATGGTCAGCAGCTTGATGACCGGTCCGCCGCTGCGATCCATGGCCAGCATCGAGACGAAAAGCCGATCGGCGGAATCGCCGGGAAGCTGCGTCGGTGTGCGAACCGTGGTGATGCCACCCTCTGCAAACGCAGTTCGCAGCGCTTCGACCATGCGCGCGGTCGTCGCCATGGCGCGGATCTGTTCTGCATTCAATACCAGCATTGTCTGTCTCTGGAGCACTCTGTCGGTCAGCTGAAACGTTTCAGCGAGTAGGGATTTGGGTCGATGTCCGGCGCATCGCCGGACAGCAGGCTGGTGAACAAGCGCGCGGAGCCGGCCGCAAGCGTCCAGCCGAGGTGGCCGTGGCCGCTGTTCACCCAAAGATTCTCGACCGGTGTCGCACCGATGATTGCGACGCCGTCCGGCGACGACGGTCGCAGTCCACACCACGGTATGGCCGATCCTTCATTCAGCTGCGCTTCCGGCAGCAACTCACGTGTCAGTGCCAGCAGGTTGCGTACGCGAGCGGGCTTGAGCGACGAATCGAAACCCGCGAACTCTGCGGTTCCCGCGGTTCGCACGGAGCCGTCCTCGAATGGCACGAGTACCGCGTGCAAGTCGTGATCGATCATGGGACGGCGCAACCCGACAATCGAGTTCGCCTCTTTGAAGGTGACGGAGTATCCCTTGGCCGGCTGCACCGGCAAACGAATGCCCGCATCCTTCAATAAAGCTGTGCTGTAGGCGCCCGCGGCAATCACATAACGATCTGCCACGAAGCGCTCGTTCTCGGTGATCACAGCCGCGACACGGCCCCGATGCATCTCGAGACCACGTACGTTGGAACCAAAGCGGAAGTCGACGCCAAGTGCCCTCGCAACTTTGGCGAGCGCCTCACAGAAGCGCTGCGCGTCGCCGACTTCATCGCTCAGATAATGGATCGCGCCACTCAACTTGTGTGCAATCGGCCGCAACGCGGGCTCCAGCTCGACGAGCTCCGCAACAGTCAAACGCCGCGCGACCAAGCCGTCCGAGAACAGCTGCACCGTTTCTCGACAAGCGCTCCGCCACGCCTCTCGATCCCGAAACACCCCCAAACTGCCACGCGCGGCACGTCCAAACTCGACTTGAGCCTGCTCGCGCAGTGCATGCATCGCCTCGAGCGAATGCAGCGCCAGGCGCAAGTTGCTACGACAGTTTCGCTCGAAGGCGGCGGCCGTGGAGTTCCGCAGGAAACACGTTCCCCATCGCATGAGCCGCGGCAACACGCTGAGCCGCAGCTGCAAGGCTGTATCGGATCGCACCAGGGAACGCAGCAGGATCCGCCACGAGCCCGGGCCATTCCACGGCTGACACATTCCGGCCGTCAGCATGCCGCCATTGGCGAAGCTCGCCTCCCGAGCCGGTCCCTCCGCGCGTTCGAGCACAGTCACGTCGTGCCCGCGTTGGCGCAGAGAATAGGCAGTCGTCACACCGATCAGGCCACAGCCGACGATCACTATCTTCATCGGTTCACTCGGCTTTCAACAGCGTTCGTAAACCCCAGCTGAGACTTCTGGGCAGCGTCGTCGCATGGTCCTCCGCGGGAAAGAAACGCATGCGAAGTTCGAGCGAAGGATACTTTCGCTCCGTCAACACCTCGGCCATCCGCGACGTCGAGCTGACCAGGCCGATGCCTGCAATGGTGGGCTGCGTGACTTCCTCTTCTCCGGCCGCGAACAACACCTCCGCTTTCAGATCGTCATGCGTGCGCGCATAGCGATTCTCGAGTTCGAAGAAATAGCCGTTGCCACCATACAGTCCGGCGCTGGAGCAGATGTATTTCTGAAAGCCTTCCGGCCTGGCCAGCAACGCGTACGTGCAGAATGTCCCCCCGCTCGAATGGCCGAACAAAATGTGCTGATCGGCCAGGCGATATTTTTTGGCCAGCGCCGGTCTGACTTCATCCAGCAGGAACGATAGAAAATGCGGCGCGCCTCCAGCCCGCTCGGCGACACCCATGCCGGATTGCCTGGTGAACTCGTCCAACGCTTTGTTCGCTTCGTTGAAGACATCCCGACCCGGCGCTGTGGTGCGCTTCCAATCGTCGAAGGGACTGAAGTCGTAGGCTCGCCGTGTTTGAAATTCTTCCACGGCTTCGGGCGGAACTCCGACGCCCACGATGATCATGCGCGGGACCTGCGTCGTGAGTCGGCGCACTGTGTTGAGGCTCTCCGCAAAGATCGCGTGCCCGTCCATCAGCCATAGCACCGGATAACGCGCGTCGCCCTGATCGTAACCAGGTGGCAAAGCGATCTGAATCTCGTGGTCCCACGGCAGCTGCTTGCCATGCATTCGAAGCGAGGGTTCAACGCCCGCGGTCTGCGCAACGGCAGAACCGAGGACGCCTTGTAGAAGCGCGCCCAGGAGAGCTAAGTAGCAATGACGCATATTTACGCCGTGCGAGGGTACAAGCGCATGAAGGCCGAGGCATAGCGCATGCGTCCATCCGAGCCAGGCTGCACGAACTTCAGTTCCAGGTTGGGCGAGCCCGGAATCACCGCCGCTTCGAACAGATCATCGCCCATCGGAATCAGCTTGGAGGGCGGCGCCGATTTGTTCACATTCTGTAAGCCATCGATCTTTGCGCCGAAACGTGCGCCCAAACCGCCTTCGTGAGCGATCACCTCGACATGGGTGAGATTGTTTTCGTACACACCAATGTACGGACGCGGATCGGCGGGCCCACTCATGGGCTGACGCTTCTGCGGCTTGATCCCCGTCCACGTCGCGACGATCGGATCCATGAACGATTCCACGACCTGCATCGCTCCCGGAGAGTTCATCAGCAAAGCCATCGCACGGCCGCTGGCGGGATGCGCGTACAGCCTCGCGTGCACGCCACGACCGCCACCCGCGTGCGAGAGCACGCCGCCCGGCAGGAGCCACCAACCCAGTCCGATATCAGTAGGCGAAGACATCGGCACGAACGCGGCAGTCTTCTGAGCCATTCGCGCAGCTGATGCCTCCGATAGAATGCGCTTCCCGTTCGGCCCGACGCCCATTCCACCGTTCATCATCGCCCGAGCGAACGTCACCAGATCGCTCGCCGTCATCATCATCGTTGCGCCGGCGGGCGAAAGACTCGGCGCCAGGAACGATTTCGGCGACTGCACCAGCTTTCCCGTCTTGTAGTCGGTGATATCGCCGGTGCTGACACGGAAGCGCGGTACGTCCAGCGGATCGACCAGCGAATGGGTCATGCCGAGCGGCTCGAAGATTCGCGCCTTCATCAGCGTGTACCAGCTGTCCTTGAACACCCGCTGCGACAAGTATCCGGCGATCACATGTCCGATGTTGCTGTAGGACGCGGCTTCTCCCGGTGCATGCACTTGCCCGAGATCGGCGCAGCGGTCGATGCAATCGACGATGCGCTCCCGATCGGGGCCGAACTCCGGCAGCCACTCGCCGTCGATGCCGTTGGTGTGATTCACCAACATCTGGCAGGTGATCCGCTGCAGCGCTTGCTTGTCCCGCAGGCGCAGCTCTGGCACATGTTTGATCGCCGGATCATCGAGCGCGATCTTTCCATCGTCCACCGCCTGCATCATCAGCGCCGTGTTCAACACTTTCGTGACCGAGCCGATGAACATCACGGTGTCGACCGTCACCGGATCGCCGGTGACGCTGTTGCGCAGACCGGAAGCCGCTGTATGAAGCTGCTCGCCGTCCCAGTACGCAAACGAGGCTCCCGTGACACCAGCGGCAACCCGCGCCGCTTCCAGTTGCTGCGTGTAACTGCTTGCAGCCTGGGTTTTTGGCTTTGCTGCCGTAACAGCCGCCGCGGCCGAGTGAACCGATGCCATGGAAGCGACGGCAGCGACGCCCGTGCCCGCCGTGCTCCTGAGAAACTCGCGACGACTGGTCATGCAACCTCCAAATTCGATTCGCGCATTGCCGCCAGCAGCATCTGCACCGATGCATGCAGCACTACGAACACGATGAGCCAACGCAGCCAGACGATCGGCAGCGACTTCACGATCAAGCCTGCTATCAGGACGGCGGGAATACTGCCGACCGTCAGCGCCAGCGCGACACGCACGTTCAAACGACCGCTGCGTATGAAGCGCAGGCTGCCGATGGGCATCAGCAGCGCGCAGGAACCCATCATGATTGGGAACGCCGCCAGGGGATTCATGCCGAGCATGCTCACCAGCACCAGGCACGGCGCGTAGAGCCCGATGCCGAGCATCATCAGTGCACCGAGCACGAAGTTTCCGCCAATCGCCAGAACCAGCGCGCCGCCCCTCAGGCCCACGGCATCGCCGCCTCCCGGCATCAAGTTCAAGTTTGTTGCCAGAAACAAGGTCGCCGCCAGTAACAGCGCTACACCCATGCCGACCTGAATAGCACGTCGCGGCAGTCGCGAGACAACACCTCCACCGACCCACGCCCCGACGATGGCCGCCGCGATCATGCTGAAGAGCGTGATCGGATCGACCGTGACCGCGGCCACGAAGATCAGCGCCTGAGCCACAGTGGACAGCGCATAGCCGACATTGAGCGTGCCAGGAATCTGTTCGTCCGAAACACGTCCTGACAGCTTGAACATCGCCGTCGTCGTGGCGAAGGAGCCGATACCGAGCGTGTCGAAGAACTGAGCAACAAAGCCGAGCGCAGTATCGCCAGCTCGCGGCTTGCTGGATTCGTCGCCGCGACGCTCGCGAATGGCAACGAACAACTGCGACGCGTACCAAATGCCGATCAGAACGAACGCGGCCAACAACAGTCGAATGGCGGTGGTCATGAGCGAAGCTGCCTCATGCCCCCCAGACCTTTGCGTACACGCGCAGTAGATTCTCGCCGAGCAGTTTGTGAATCTCGGCATTGGACCAGCCTCGCTGAATCAGCCCGCGCGTCACGTTGGGCAGTTTGGCGATGCTGTCGAAGCCGTCGACGTACAGCCATGGCTCTTCGCCGATCAGATCAGGCGTCATGACTTCGCGATTGATGCCGCCCGCCATCGGCCCCACCATGGCCACCTCGACGTTGTCGCTGCCCAGGCTGATGTGATCCGGACCGACCCGTTTCTTGAGGTAGTCGAACTGATCCAGATAGCGATCGAGGCCGACCTGAGGGCTTTTGGCGAGCCGGGCGTCCTTGCGGCTCCGGCCCATGAAGTCGCTCACCGCGGTAATACCGATAACGCCGCCGGTGCCGGCGATCTCGTCTATCAACCGATCGCTGATACAGCGTGGATTGTCATTGAGCGCGCCGATGTTCGTATGACTGCACACGATCGGCACGCCGGGCGACATGGCGATCGCGTCGAGCGATGTTTGTTCTCCGGTGTGGCCGCCGACATCCAGCACGATGCGCAGCGTGTGGATCTGCTCGACCAGCCGCTGTCCCGCGCGCGTCAGCCCCACATGGCTTTCCAAGCAGCCGCCGCCGAAGATGTTGACCACGTTGTAACAGAGCCCCAGCATGCGTAACCCGATCTCGTGATGGATGCGCAAGGGCGCGATGGGGCTGCCAATGGGCTGGTTGAAACTGGCGCCGAGGAAGTCCGCGTGTTGATGACTGATGACTTGGGAGATCTTGCCTTCGCTGTGCAGCCGTCGGATGTCCTCCACCGACTTCGCCAGCGCGATTTCGCTCTTGTGACGGTCCAGCCACTCGAGCAATCCCGAGTAACCCTCTAGCGTGCCCGGCGAACCATTCACTCGACAGTTCACACCGCCTTGTTGCAGCAGTTTGTGATAGTTCTCACCAATGCCGTTGCCCACACCCTCGACGACCAGGGTGCCGCGTTGAACTTGTAAGGCGTCGCGCCCAGTGCTGCGATCGTTCGGATCGAGTCGCGCTTGCCGGCGCGGCGCGGACGGCTGCGCTTCCGATGCGGCCGCCGTCATCGGCGCGGATGTGATGCCGACGGCTGCGCCGGCTGCGGCGGCGGCATTCAGGAAATCGCGCCTGTTCATCGAGCCACTTCCTGGTACTTTAGAAACTCGCACGGACGCTGACACCGTAGTAGCGCGGCTGGTTGTAGATGGCACCGGTCGTGACGCTACCGAAAGGAGCAATCAGGCTCAGCGGCAGAAGCGCTGTCGTATATGTTTCATCGGTGGCGTTCTTCACGAAGGCAGACACGGTGTAGTTGCGCCAGTCGAGCGACGCGCGAAGATCGACCAGAGTAAATGGTTCGCGCTCATACAGTGGCGCATCGGCGCGATTCACCTCGCCCCGGAAATTCGTTGGCCCTACCCGGCTGATCGTCGCCAGCAGATCCAACGTCATCGTGTCGTTGAGCGGAATGTTCAGCTTGGGAGTCAGCTGCAAGTTCCACAGCGGAGCGTTCTGCAACTGCTCGCCGAGCCGCGCCTGCCCTGGCTGTATAGTCGGAGAAAGCTCGCTGGGCTCAGCCACGTTGTAACCGCCACTGAAGCTCACCGAAAATGCGTCCGTGAAGAGATAGGACGCCGACAGCTCGGTCCCGTACGACTCGATCGCTCCCACCGGCACGGTGGTGATTCCCGGTCGATTGAGGATGGGGTTATTGACGAAGGCACTGCCGTTGAACTGGCTTGCGTCGATATAGAATGCCGCGAGCTCGACATTGCCTCTGCCGTCGGCAAGCGTGCTCTTCACGCCCGCTTCATAGGACCACAGCTCTTCCTTCGGATAGGACTCGAAGACCGTGCCAACCAGTCCGCTGTTGAACCCGCCTTCCCGGAACCCCTTCGCGGCCGTCACGTAGGCCTGCCGGTCTTTTGCGAACCGATACTTCAGCGAGATTTTCGGTTGCGTGGAGCTGAAGGTGCTGGACAGCAGCGATCGACTGGCGGGATCGACCTGAGTCTTGTCGATCGAGTCGTAGCGAATGCCCGCTCCCAGGACCCAACGGTCGCTCAGCTCGTACTCCGCGTCGCTGAACAAGGCATAGCCATCGAACTCGCCCTCGCCGACCGGCTGAAACGCGATCAAGGTCGGAAACGCGACGAAGACGCCTGTTGGATCCCCGACCGGACTCGTGCCTTCGGTGTAGTACGCGCCGGCGAGCCAGTTGATCGGCCCGTCACCGCTCGAGTTGAACCGCAACTCCTGGCTGAATGCGTCGCGCTCGTAGAAATTCGCGCTGTGAGTCAGATCCAGCTCGCGATTGTCGATATCGACCAGCACAAAGCTTTCGCTCTTGTCGTAGGTGCTGGTCGTGACGATGTCGAACGCGCCCGCCGAATAGGTCAACCGGAGCGTCGCCGCTCGCTGCTGTTGCTCCGACCCTTGATGTTGGCCGGCAAAGGGGCCGACCTGAAACGGCGCGGTGAGTCGCAGCACGCCGTCGTCATCATTCAGGTCCTTGACCTGATGATAAAGATAGGCGCCGGCCGACTTGTCCACGTACGACAGTTTGAGATCGGCGCTGAATCGTTCGCTTGGCGCCAGGACGAGTCGTGCGTTGACGCCGTCATAGTCATCGAAGTCGGCGTCACTGCCGTCGACGAAGTTACGGAAGCCGTCCTGGCGTTGCGAGCCGAGGGTGATGCGACCGCGAAGTATCTCGGTGCCGAACAGCGGTCCAGCGAGCGAGACTGAACCTTTGAACGTGTTGCCGTTGCCCACTTCGGCGTAGATATCCGCTTCGAGGTGGTCCGAAGGTGCGCGTGTGATGTAGTTGATGGCGCCAGCGAGTGAGTTGCGTCCGTACAGGGTGCCTTGCGGTCCTTTCAGCACTTCGACACGCTCCACGTCATAGAACGGCAACGTGAAGGCGGCCGGGTCGACCTGATAAGCCCCGTCGATGTAGAAGCCCACGCCTGGAACGCCGCCGGTCGGAGCGCCGAGCCCGCGCATCACGACCGGAACTTCGAAAGGACGGATCGCGCTGTAAAAGAAGTTGGGAATGGTCGTCTGGAGATCGGAGAGTGCCGACACGCCCAACTCATTCAACTGCGTTCGATCGAGCACCTGGACGGTGGCGGGAATGTCCGACGCCCGCTCTTCACGCTTGCGCGCCGTCACGATGACTTCATTGATTACCGGCTCGGCGAGCGGGCTCTTCGTGCTTTCGCTGGAGTGGGCGGCACCTGACGGCGCCACGCTCGTGAGTGCGACCGCGACGCCTGTGGTCGTCACGCGGAATAGCTGAGCAAACATATCGGTCCTGAGAGCTGGGGACGCGTCGGGTCGCATCGACCGTTTGCACGGTCGATGGACCTTCGCCATCCGTTTCGCTCGATGCGTTTAGAAGCGTGCCAGCGCGCTCACGCCGATGGTGCGCGGCTGAGAGATCGCCGGCATTCCGGTGCCGCGCCAGTTCAGCGCTGAGAAGACGGCGCGCTCATTGGTGACGTTCCGCACGAACAGCTGCAGATCGACATTCCGCAATGTCAGACCGCCACGGGCATCGACGTTCGTATAGGAAGGCAGCACGTACTGGACGTACGGTACGGAATTGTCGAATACCGCGTTCCGTTCGCCCACATAGTTGACACTGGCGCCGACACGCGGATCCCACTGCCCCGCGAACTGATAGTCAGCGCTCAAGCCGCCGCTGAAACGCGGCACTGCTGGCAGAAACTCTCCAGCGCGGCCACCAAACGCAGGCTCATCCTCATCCAGCGTCGCATCCTGATAGGCGAGCGCCGTGGCAATCTTCAACTGCTGCAGGGGACGCAGCGTCAACGCCAACTCCGCGCCTTTCACTGTCGCACCATTGGTTGCGTTGTCCGTGAAGCCGAAACCGCCGACCACCCGATTGATCTTGATATCGCTCCAGTCGATGTAGAAGATCGCCGCGTCGATGCCGAAGCGCCGGTCGCTGGTCTCTGCCTTATAGCCCAGCTCATAACTCTTCAGATCATCCGGATCGAAGGGCGCCGTCGGCGTCGTGGTGCCGGTGGTCACATTGATGCGGGGATAGTTCGGGCCGCCCGGCCGGAAGCCCGTGGCATAACGCGCGTAGACGGTGTTGCGATCGTTGAAGTGATAGCGCGCATTGGCCAGATAGGTCTTGACGTTCTCTTCCGAACCACCCGCTGTATCGATTCCGGAACCAAACAATCCCCGGGGCGACTGGGCGGTATTCTGCTTGTCATGCGCGTAGCGCATGCCGACCGTGACATCGAACTTGTCCGTGAAGTGCCAGGTCAGGTCGCCGAAGCCGGCGTACTCTTCGTAGCGATTGGTGGCGCGAAAGTCCAGGACATTGGCGGTCGTGGGATTGCCCGCCAGATCCAACGTATCCCAGTACGTGCCGCCCCAGAAGTTTTCACGCGTATAGAACACACCTGCCAGCCATTCGAGCCGACTCGATCCGTCCGAAGCCAACCGGATTTCCTGCGTAAGCTTGTTCCACTGGCCCCATTGCTGCTGGCCGAGTGCGCTGAAGTTCGGACCCAACAGCGCCCTGATGATTGCCAGGTAGTTCGGCGTGGGCGCGTGCGTGAGGTCCTGCACGTACTCCAGATCGTTCTCTTGATAGCCGGTAATCGAAGTCAGTGTAGCCGGCCCGAAGTCATAGGCGATCGTACCGGTGTAGAGCTGATACTTGCTTTCCGACGGCTCGGCGAGCGCGCGGCTTTGATCCAGCTCGCCGTAGATCGGCTTGCCCTGAAAAGTGTAATCGGTGGTGCCCTCACCGTCGCGGGATACCGTTTGCGTGAAAGCGGCGAGGCGGATCGAGAACGCCTCCGAGGGCTGATACAAGAAATCGACTCGACCGCCGTCGACATTGGTGGCGTTCACGTCTTCCTTGTCCAGAGCCACGTTGTCGATGTAGCCACCATCGTCCGAGTAAAAGCCACTGACCCGCAGAGCGGCTGCATCCCCAAGCGGTATGTTCACGGCACCGGAAGCACTGTAACCAACACCGCCGTCCTCCACGCTCGACACAGAGGTCAACACTTTGCCACTGAATCGCGTCGGATCGGGCTTCACACTTACGTACTTGATGAGTCCGCCCATGGTGCTCGCGCCGTAAAGCGTGCCCTGGGGTCCGCGCAATACTTCGATCCGCTCTACATCGGCCAATCCCAGATCCAGGGATCGAGTCGCGCTCAGCGTGCTGTAAGGAACATCATCGACCAACGTGCCGACTGTTGCGCCGATGTCGGTGCCCGCGGTCACGCCACGCAACGTGACTTGCGTCGAGTTGGCGCCCGAAGTCATGAAGCTCAATCCCGGAACCGTCGCTGCGAAATCTCGAAACTGAGTCATACCCGTGGCAACGATCTCACTGCCCGATAACACCGAAACCGACATCGGCACATCGATCAATCGTTCGTCGCGCTTTTGCGCAGTGACGATGATTTCTTGTATCACCACGGAGGCCGAGTCATCGTCGCGCTCCTCCGCCGACGCCGACTGCTGGGCAGCCTCGGCCTGAGCGAGCCGCAACTGCGAACCGTCATCGGCCAGGTTGCGCAGCGAGATGGATGTTACTTTGTCGCGAGCCGGCGCGATCACTATGGAATTCGCGGCAGTTTGTTGTACCACCAGCTTGGTCCCGGCCAGGACGAGCTTGATGGCTTCCTCAGGCGACAGCGTACCGCGCAACGCCGGAGCGGTGAGGTTCTCGACCGTCTCCGGGTCGAACAGGATATTCGTGGTGGTCTGGCTGCCGATGGCGCGGAGCGCATCGGCGAGCGGTTGCGGAGGAAGGTTGAATTCGTAGTTCGATTGAGCATTGGCCACGCTGCCAATCGCTCCGAGGGTACACAGGACTGCTGCCGCCAGCAGTTTGTTACGGCGGGTCGTCATTGCTTTCTCCCCATATTATTCTGCGTGTGTCGCGCCCAGGCTACCGCAGGGCATGTGCCCAGGAGTGCGTGGTCTATGAAGGTAGACGACCTGCGATGCGCGACACCGCACCTGGGGATCGAAAGATTGTTCGGACGCGACGTTTGGCAGATTCGCGCGATCGTTGTGTTGTCCACGAAGGCCAGTTCGTGGACGACGCGCTCAATTGGACGCAGGCGTATGCGCCGTGGCGAGGTGAATCTCGCCCGAGTGATGAAGGACTTCCAAGCCGTACAGCTTCGAGATCATCCGGGCGAACGTTTCATTGTCAGCGGTATGGTAGATGCCGCTGATCTTGAGGCCGGCGATGGCCGGGTCGTCGATGACCAGCGTGTTTTCGTCATAGCGGTTCATCTCGGCGATGGCCTCGGCGAGAACCGTCTTGTCGAGCATGACTTCGCCACGGCGCCAGGCGGTCACCGCGTCGAGGCGCGGCTGGTCGAGTTGCGGCGGCTTGCTCTTGGCAACTACCAGCCGTTGACCCGGAGCCAGAATGGTTTCTTCGACAGGCAGTGGCGTCTGGATATCGGCGCCGAGACGGTCGGGCAGCGATGACACCGTCACCTTGCCCTCCACCAATGTCACCATCGTGCGCGTCGGTTCATATCTGATATTGAAGGAGGTGCCCAACGCGCGCACCTGATGGTCTCCGGCACGGACCAGGAAGGGCCGCGCCGGATCTTTAGCGACATCGAAATAAGCCTCGCCTCGATCGATGCGCACGCGCCGTTCTTCAGCGCGATAGCTGATGGCGACCTGCGAATCGGAGTTCAACGTGATCCGAGTGCCGTCGGATAACCGGACGATGCGTTGCTCGCCGATGCCAGTGGCGTAGGTCGGATTCAGCCAGAAATAGTTGGCGCTCCATAGACCGCCACCGATGAACACGAGCGCGAGCGCGGCGGCCAGCAACCACTGTCGCGCCGGCGAGCTTGCTAAAGCACGAGGGCGAGGCGCTAGCCGCGCCACCCCGGCAACCGGTGCGGTGCCGGCCTCCCAGGTTTCGGTGACACGCTCGAACTGCCGGCCGTTCTCCGGATCGGCGGCCAGCCAGGCTCGAAAACCAGCTTCGAGGTCGGCAGTCCGGTCCGGGCCATGCAGCCGAACGATCCAAACGGAAGCCTCGGCGCGGGCGGCCCTCCGTCTTATGTTCATCGCTTGTTCGGGTGTGCTTTCCATGTCTACTTTTCCTGATCGGTCTCCTGATCCATCCAGTCGGTGAGAAACAGCACCGCCTTCGCTGCATGCTTCTCGACCATACTGAGCGTTATCCCCAGCCGATCGGCAATCTGCGGAAAACTATAGCCCTCCACGCGATTGAGCAGAAAAACTTCGCGGCGGCGTGGGCTCAATGCGGCCACGCCCTGCTTCCACCGAAGTAGACGTTTTTGACTGGCGTACACCTCATCCGGGCTGGGATAGGGATCGATGAGGACGATCTCTTCCAGCAGCCCCTGTTGGAGAGGAGCCCGCTGATCCCTCCTCGCCTGGTCCGTTGACAAGTTCAGGGCGGTGCGCACCAGGAACGCCTCCTTCTTCTCCACCGCGTGATCGCGGCAGTACAGCTGGAGGCGAAGAAACGCTTCCTGGATGAGGTCATCGGTGTCATCCACGGTGCGACCTCGGCTGCGCAACAGGCGCCGGAGCTTGAACAGCAGAGTTCGCAACTCATCCATGGCCCGAAGATGTCACGACGCGAACCGTACTTCAATCGCTGCAGCGCCCCCTGCAAAAAGTTGAATCGGACAGGTGCGGTGCGCAGGCGGCCGGGACGTCTACCCCGAATAACGTGCACCAAATCGTGGCCCGCATCGAGCCTGGCATCCCATGACCGCATCGAACTGCAATGAGCTGCGTTGGTACCTCATCCACTGCAAGCCGCGCGAGGACGAGCGTGCGCTGGAGAACCTGGAGCGACAAGGCTTTGAATGCTTCCGTCCTGCCCGCCAGGTCGAGCGTCGACGAAACGGGCGCAAATGCACAGTCGCAGCCCCGTTGTTCCCGAACTACTTGTTCATTCGCCTGGACCGCGTGCACGACAACTGGGCTCCCATCCGCTCCACACGCGGTGTGATTCATATCGTCCGGTTCAACGAATTCCCGCTGCCGGTCGCCGACGCAATCATCGAACGTATCCGTTTGCGCCTCGCCGAGGACGATATAGAGCCTTATCTCAAGCCGGGCGAGCGAGTGCGCATTACCGAAGGCGCGTTCGCTCAGTTCGAGGCGATCTTCGTTGCCAACGACGGGCAAGACCGCGTCGTGCTGTTGCTCAACATCCTGCAACGGCATCAGGAGCTGAGCTTTCCGCTCGAGGCCGTGCGTAAGCTGGGCTGATCTTCCGACAAACTATTAGAACCCAGGATTCCGGATGACCCTTCGTGCAACCTTCGGCGCATGCGCAGCGCTGCTGAGCTTCGCAGCTCAAGCCGCAGATCCATTAGTCCTCAAAGCCCAACACATCTTCGATGCCGTGAGCGGCGCCTTACGCACCGGCGGCGTCGTGATCGTGCAAGACGACCGAATCCTGGCGATCGGCACGGATGTGCAGATACCGGTCGGCGCTCGAGTCATCGACCTGGGCAATGCGACCTTACTGCCCGGCTTCATCGATACCCATACCCATATCGCCTGGGAAGTGCAAAAGAACTACTACCAGGGTCTGCATGAAGAGCTATCGCGATTTCCTGCGGAGAAAGCTCACTACGCCGCTGCGTATGCGCGAAGGACGCTGGACGCCGGCTTCACTACCATTCGCAATCTCGGTAACGATGAAATGCTGGATGTAGGGCTGCGCAACGCAATCAATGCGGGCGTCGCTACCGGACCTTACATCCTCACGGCTGTTCATCTCGTAGGATCGACAGGCGGTCATTGCGACAGCCCGCCCATTCCGCCCGATCGTGTCAAAGGCAAGGGAATCATGGAAGGTATCTGCAATGGCGCCGATCAATGCCGCGAGGCGGTCCGCAATCAGCTCAAATACGGCGCCGACGTCATCAAGATCTGCACTTCAGGCGGCGTGTTGTCCGAGGCAGATCCCGTGGATGTGCCGCAGTTCACGCGCGAAGAGCTCGAGGCAATGGTGTCGGAGGCGCACGCGTGGAAGCGCAAAGTGGCAGCTCATGCGCACGGGGACCGGGCCGGCAGGCTTGCGGTCGAATCGGGTGTCGATTCCATCGAGCACGGCAGCCTGCTCAGCGAAGAAACATTGCGACTGATGAAACGCAACGGCACCTACCTGGTTCCGACCCGCCTTGCTGTCGAGTCGGTGCTCGAACAGGCCGACAAACTCCCGCCGCAGATCGCCGCCAAGATCCGCGCCGTGGCCGACGCTCACGCGGCAATGTTTAAGACAGCGTCGAAACTCGGTGTGCCCATTGCGTTGGGCAGCGATGCCGGCGTATTTCCTCACGGGCGCAATGCGGCCGAGTTCCGACTCATGCAAGAGTTGGGAATGACGCCCGAGGCTTCGCTACTGGCCGGCACGCGCGATGCCGCGAAGTTGCTCGGCATCGACACTCAGGTCGGTACGCTGGAGCCGGGCAAATGGGCGGACATCGTCGCCGTGCCCGGCAACGTATTGGAGGGTATCGACGCAACCGAGCATCCTCTGCTCGTCGTCCGGCGTGGACAAGTCGTGATGCAGCGATCCGCTCGATAGTCATGAGTACAGTTCAGCTTCATGTCGAAACACCGCTCATTGAATCCGGAGAGCTGTCCGTGCGGACGGAACGCTCGATCTGGCTGAAACTCGAGTCGTCGCAGCCTTGCGGGTCCTTCAAGATTCGCGGGATCGGGCACGCCTGCGACGAGTACGCACGCCGTGGGGCACGCAGGTTTGTTTCATCCTCCGGCGGGAATGCCGGTATTGCAGCCGCATACGCCGGTCGCCGTTTGGGAATTCCCGTTACGGTGGTGGTTCCGGAATCGACGACGGACCGAGCCAAGCAGCGAATACGGGACGAACATGCTGAAGTCATCGTGCACGGTGCTTCCTGGCAGGAAGCGAATGCGCAAGCTCAGTCGTTGCTCGGCGAGCAGGACATCTTCTTGCATCCGTTCGACGACGCGCTGGTCTGGGAGGGCCACGCGACACTGATCGACGAAGTTGCCCGCTCCAACATCAAACCCGACGCGATCGTTCTTTCGGTCGGCGGCGGCGGGCTGCTGTGCGGCGTGGCCGAAGGCTTGCGTCGTAACGAGTGGACGAACATTCCTCTGTTCGCCGTCGAAACCATGGGCGCGGACTCCTACGCGCAAGCGATACGGGCCGGCGAGCGCGTGGAGCTGCCGGGCATCTCGAGTATCGCAACGAGCTTGGGTGCACGCAGAGTCTGCCAGCAAGCTTTCGATCTGGCCCGACGTCATCCTATTCATAACGTCGTGGTCACGGACCTGCAAGCGGTGCAGGCCTGCCAGCGTTTTTACGAAGATCAGCAAACCCTGGTCGAGCCCGCCTGCGGCGCATCGCTCGCAATGGTCTGGGACCATTCGCCATTGCTGCGCGACTTTCAAACCGTGCTCGTGGTGGTTTGCGGCGGCACTGGCGTCAGCCTCGAACAACTGGAGCATTGGCGTCGGCGGCTCGACGCGGCATAGGACCATGTTGGACACAAACCTGGCAGAGCGGGCTCGCGCCGTAATGGGTTCCAGTATCTGCTGGGACAACCACTCATGCATGCCGCTGCGCCCCGGCGATGACCGGTTCCTGCCGCAGTTGGCGAGAGTTCGGCGGGCCGGTTTCGACGTCATCTCGCTGAATGTGAGCTTCGACGCCATGGATCCCCGCGAGGCCTTTCCGATGCTGGCGAGCATCCGCCATTGGATACGCCAGCGGCCCGAGCAGTACCGACTGATCGACACGGTCGCGGATATCGAAGCCGCCAAAGCCAACGGTCAACTTGCGGTGTGCTTCGATATCGAAGGCGGCAATGCCGTCGCCGCCCATCCCGGGCTCGTGGAGTTGTTTTATCGCTCGGGCGTGCGCTGGATGCTGTTCGCGTACAACAAGAACAACGGACTGGGCGGCGGCTGCATGGATGAGGATCCGGGCCTCACCGACTACGGTCGCAAGATCATCGATGAGATGGAACGCGTCGGCATGGTCTTGTGCTGCTCGCACGTGGGTCATCGCACCGCTCTCGAAGCTATCGAATACTCCAGTCAGCCCGTGATCTTCTCGCACTCCAACCCCTCGGCCGTGTATCCCCATGTCCGGAACATCCCTGACGAGCTCATGATTGCCTGCGCTCAGACGGGCGGCGTCGTGAATATCAACGGCGTCGGCAAGTTTTTAGGCGACGGTGTCGGCGGTCGCGGCGACAGCACTACCGAAACGATCCTGCGCCACATCGACTATGCAGCCCAACTTATCGGGCCGGCGCACGTCGGGCTGGGGATGGACTACGTTTTCGACGTATCGGAACTGGAAGATCTCGTTCAGAAACACCCGGGCGCCTTCCCGCCCCTGTGTCCCGCCGACGGCGGCTATCAACAGATCGAACCGGAGCGTCTTCCGCAGATCGTAGAGGGGCTGCTGAGGCTCGGATACGGCGACGGCGATGTCCGTGCGATCTTAGGTCAGAACAATCTTCGTGTAGCGCGGGCGGTTTGGAAGTAGCGGCGAGTTGATAGCGCGGGCAGCTGGCGAAATTCCCGCAGCTAACCAATTCAGATGCTCAACGCATTGGGCCGTCTTTCGAGCCCCTCCAGTCCCATCGATTCCCCGTGGCTGGCACCAAAGCTGGCACCAGCGATACCGAACCAATTAAAGGCTGAGCCGATGCATTCTTGGAGAAGCTACAAACATTCGTAAGCCCCCGGATCGGGCCTCTTATTGGCCGCACACCTTCGTAGTACGCAAAGCAATTCGCCAGAAGATACTAATAATAGCCGCGGGAGTCTAAAACAAACCGCTACTCAAGACGGGACGTCGGCTCTATTGGAAGCGCAGGATGTCGCACCATGTAGCGAACTGTCGCATTCCGAAGCCCATCCGCAGCTCTCCTGCAATCATTCGAAAGTACGACTCTCCGGTACCACGTGCGGCGGATTCAGCGGCGATGGGCAACCGCACTATGGTTACCCCATGCAACGATTCATGGCGCCATTCACAGCTCTGCGCTGTGATCTGGCAAGGCAGCTGCTCCCACTCGGTGGCGCCGCCTCAGCTGGAAAGTGACCATGCGCCGGTAGCAGCAGAGCCTGCCATCCTCGTTTTTCTACAACGCCCCCTTTCGAAGGCGATGAGCGCACCAATGTCACTTCCGATGCATGTTACCAGTGAGCAGTCAGTGTCGTTTGGCCCATTTCTCCTTTGCCCGAGAGCACGGCTGCTGTGCAAGAACGGCAGACCTGTCGCGCTGGGGAGCCGGGCGATGGACATCCTGATCGCGCTAGTCGAGCAATCCAGCGAGGTCGTGAATCATCGCGAGCTGATTTCGCGCGCATGGCGGGGGCTGGTCGTCGAATCGGGAAACCTGCGAGTTCAGGTGTTATCTCTGCGCCGTTGTCTTGGCGACGGCAAGGACGGCGCACGGTATATCGCGAACCTGCCGGGACTCGGTTACAGCTTTGTTGCATCAGTCAGGCCGGTGAGCTTCGATCAAGTAATGGAGGCCACGGGCACGGGCCAAGTCACACAGCCGCGGATTCGACAGAAGCATCGTCCACGAGTTGGATAGGCTGGCTGAGTGATCAATCCACGAGCGCCGTTTCATTCAACAACGAGGTGCTGTGTTCAAGAACCGCCCCGACAACTCATCTAGATTGCCGAGCACCAACGAACGCCATCACTCAACAAGGACCGCACCATGTCGGACAACAAGCGAACCAGGCATCTCGATCTATCTCGGCGCGGCGTTATAGCGGGTGCGGCGGGAATCGTTGCAGCCTCCGCGCTGGGTTCCATTGGCGGATCCGCAGCCAGAGCCGCCCAGACTTCCGTAACTACACCTCGAAGAGGACATTCCATGAGCACCATTACCACACGTGACGGAACAAATATCTTCTACAAGGACTGGGGGCCTCGCGGCGCCACACCCATTGTCTTCCATCACGGCTGGCCGTTGAGCGCCGACGATTGGGACAATCAGATGCTGTTCTTCCTGGCGAAGGGCTATCGTGTCATTGCGCATGATCGCCGTGGCCATGGCCGCTCGACCCAGACGAGCGAGGGTCACGAGATGGACACCTACGCGGCCGATGTAGCGGCGTTGACTGACGCGCTCGACCTGAAAGGCGCGGTGCATATCGGCCACTCCACTGGCGGTGGCGAAGCGGCTCACTATGTGGCGCGCGCGAAGCCCGGGCGGGTATCCAAGCTCATCATGGTAGGCGCAGTGCCGCCGGTAATGGTGAAGTCAGCGAAGAATCCCGGGGGCCTGCCTATCGAAGTGTTCGATAACATGCGCACCGCGCTGGCCGCGAACCGCGCGCAGTTCTACATCGATGTGCCGACGGGTCCGTTCTATGGATTCAATCGTCCAGGCGCCAAGATCGTGCAGGGCTTGATCGACAACTGGTGGCGTCAGGGCATGATGGGCGCGGCGAACGCTCATTACGAGTGCATCAAGGCCTTCTCGGAAACGGACTTCACTGACGATCTGAAGCAAATCACGGTGCCGACGCTGGTCGCGCACGGCACCGAGGACCAGATCGTCCCGATCGCCGACTCGGCGTTACTTGCGGTGAAGCTGTTGAAGCACGGCACGCTGAAGACTTACGAGGGATTGCCGCACGGGATGCTGTCCACGCATCCGGAGAAGTTGAATCCCGACCTGCTCGCGTTCATCAAGTCCTGAGGAATGTTGGTCGGGCATCGATGCCTCGATGCCCGACGCATCGTTCAAAACCTCTCGCCGAATTCACGCCGAAGGTCCTGGGCTGATTGTGCCACGGTCCAGCAATCGTTCAGATCGACGCGCAACGCCAGTCGAGCACCAGCGGTATCGACCGCGTTGTGATTGCCTGTTGAGATCGACATTTGCTTGCCTAGTCAAGTCGCACTTCCGTCAGCATCTCGCTCATTTGCCAAAGCCTTTCGGCGGCGACAGGATCGATGGCCCAGGGATTGACGCCTGGATCTTTCGTTCCCGAGACATCGGAGATTACCGAGATATCCGCGTCCTCGCAGTACACGCCTCCATGCCCTCGCAGTTGCGGACTTGTCGCGCACCAAACTGCGGTCGCGGCGCCTTGTTCGATCGACTTGAAGATTCCGCCCTCGGCAGCCGACTGGCCTGGCGGCACGTACCCCTGCGGCGTGTCTCGTGTGAGCCCAAACCCCGCGAAGTCTTCCTCGCTCATATGCCGCGACAACTCAGTGATTACGCCCCCGGGGTGCACGGAGAAGGCGCGAACGCCGCAGCCCTCTCCCCGCTTGTCAGCTGCAACGGCGAACAATGAGTTGGCTGTTTTCGACTGCCCATAGGCCTGCCAGCGATCGTAGGGACGCATGTTGAAATTTGGATCGTCGAAGTCAACCGCGGAATATCGGTGCGCCCTGGAGGACAGAGCGACGATCCTCGCTTCGCCGGCGCGCCTCAGCGCGGGCCACAGCCGCACTGCCAGCTGAAAATGGCCGAGGTGATTCGTCGAGAACTGGCTCTCATAGCCGCGCCCATCGCGGATCAGGGGACTCGCCATGATCCCGGCGCAGTTGATCAATACCTGGAGTCTGGAGTGCTTGCGCAGGAAACGCTCGGCGAAGGCGTCAATCGATGCGGGATCCATGAGATCGAGCTCATCGATGTGCGCGCCGGGGACCGCGGCGAGGGCGCGTGCCGCTTTGTTGATGTCTCGGGCTGGAACGATCACCTTGGCGCCAGCGTTCACCAGCACTCGCACGGTCTCCCTCCCAAGGCCGCTATATCCGCCCGTCACGACCATCAGTCGATCGCGAAGATCGAGACCCTCGAGCACCTCCTCCGCCGTTGATCTGGCGGAAAAGCCTGAAGGAATGGGTCGCTGCTCACTTGGCATGGATGGAACTCCTGAGTAAGTCCTATGGAACCTGGGAGGCGGACGTGGCGCGATCCGGGTCGGTGCGCGCACGCCGCCACATTCGCGGCGTCACTCCCACGGTCTGCAGAAAGAGTCTGCTAAGGTGCGACTGATCGGCTAGACCGCACTCCAGAGCGATGTCGCTCAGCCTGGCGTCGGTTGACAGCATGAGTGCCTGTGCTCGTGCGATTCTGCGCAGTCTGAGATATGCGCGCGGCGACAAGCCAGTGCTCAGCCGGAACGCTCGTGCGAAGTAACTGCGGCTCAATCGCGTGCATTCCGCCAAGCGTTGGTTATCGATGGTTTGATCCAGGTGCGTGTCGATGTACTGGCATACCTTCTTCAGCTGCCAGGGCGCCAGGCCGCCGTGAATGCCGCCGGCGGCTGCTCGACCGTCATTCAGCACCCAGACGGCCCGTCTCAGCCGATCGCTGGCGGCGTCGTGCTCCTCGACAAGTGTCGCGCGCAGTCCGGCGATGACTTGCTCTAGCAGCACTCGAAGCTGATCGTTGGCCACCGGACAAGGGACGCTTTCGCCAACGTCGCTCACCAGTCGCCCACTCCAGTCGTCACGATCACGCACCTCGAAACTCCTTCTGCCGACTTCACCGGCGATTCGTTACCACCCGCTTGCGCCTCGCGAACAGCCGTGCATCCAGCGACAGATTCCCCGGTCCGAGACATGCCAGCGCGAAGCTCGACAAAACATGACTGGCGATGAGAAAGGCGGAAATATCGCTCTGGCCAGTCAAGACGCCGAGCTCGGCGGCAAGGAGAATCGCGGCTGCGAGCGGCGTCGCAAACCCCAAGGTGAGGCAAGCCGCGACCACGCCGGCTCCGAGCGCCAGAAGCCGACCCGGATCACTCGTCGCCTGCACGCACTGAATAGCAGCAGCGGCACAGCTCAACCTGAGCAGGATCGCGCTCCAGTCACATCGCAAGGCAGACCACAGCGCAATGATCTTCGGCATGCGAGGACCATAGGACGGAGTGCCGCGGCGGGATATCCGCCAAGCGTTGCAATGTCCGATCATCCTTTCGGGTGGTTGCAAATCACGAGCGAGCATTTCGAAGCGGACGTTTGCGTGGTCAACCAAGGCAGCGATACATTCTCGGCATGGCCTTGGTCGTTATTGTTTGGCGCTGCCTTCAGCGCACCTTTCTGGGTCGATCGCGAACATCGCGCGAGGAGCCTTCGTACAACCCGATGCGGTTCTTCAACGCTGTCCTTGCGACCCTGTTGTTCGCGCAGCCGCAGCTTGCGACGGCACTCGACCCGAACAGCCTGCTGTCCCAGTACGCTCACAGGAGCTGGCGCGTCCTCGACGGCACGCTGAGCGCCGCTCCGTTCGCGTTGGCTCAGACTTCGGACGGATACTTGTGGATCGGCTCGGAGCGCGGCCTGCTCCGCTTCGACGGGGTGCGCTTCGTCGATTGGAATCCGCCGGCGGAGCACAAGCTTGCGCTGAAGGTCTTTCAACTTGCAGCAACGAGCGATGGCAGCCTGTGGATCGGTACCGATATCGGATTGTTCCGGTGGCGCGATGGCACGTTCAAACGCATAGGAACACTGACCGCGGCCGTCTTTTCGCTGCTGGTCGCACCCGATCAGACCGTATGGCTGACGCTCACGGACATCACTCCACAGCACATCTGCCGTGTGGTGAATGACGATCTCGACTGTAACGCGACGCCAGGCGTCTCACTGCGGCACGCAAACTGTTGCGCTCAGATGCTCGCCGCACGTGCCGACGGCAGCATTTGGGTCGGCAGCGATGAAAGCCTGTTTCGCTGGAGTCCGGCAGCCACTCTTACCTATCGACCCGCGGCGGCAGCGGAGATCAGGAACATGAGCGGCGTAAGCGGCTTCGTCATCGATCGCAGCGGCGAGCAGTGGGTCGGCATCGCCGCCAAGGGTCGTGAAGGTGGGCTACAGCGACTCAGAGAAGGAAGATTCTCGCCACTGAAGACGGCCGGCATCGATACCAGCAATTGGATCGTCAGTACGCTGTTCGTCGACCGAGACGATGTCCTGTGGGTCGGCACGCCAGCGGGCCTGTATCGAGTTGCCCGCTCGAGAATCGACTGGATGGGCGAGAGCAGCGGCCTGACGGGCGATAACATCCTGCGAATCCTCGAAGATCACGAGGGCAACGTCTGGGTCGCCACCGCCAAGGGCCTCGATCAGTTCCGCAATCTGAAGGTAACCACCGTCGGTGACGACGTCGATGGAGTGCTCGCACGTCGCGACGGCTCGCTCTGGGCTTCGACGGCAACCGGATTGCGTGTGCACCGGGATGGGACCTGGCAGCGCATCGATCAGAGCGACGGCTTACCCGGAAGCCAGACGACTTCTCTATTCGAAGATCGGGCAGGCGGGCTTTGGGTGGGCGTCGAGCAAGGCTTGACTCTTTACGAGTCGGGCAGGTTCAAATCGATCGATGGCCTGGATGGGCGTGCGATCGGCATGGTGGTGGGCATGACGGAGGATCGCGCTGGCGCGCTTTGGGTCGCGGTCACCGGCGATCAGCGCAAGATCTTGCAGATCGTCGATGGCAAGGTGCGACGAGAACTGTTGCCGCCCGCCTTTCCGGCCGCCCGGCGCCTCGCCGCGGCTCCCGACGGTAGCGTCTGGTTCGGATTGCTTGACGGCAACCTCGCGCGTTTCTTTGCAGGCGAGCTTGCCGTGTTCCCTGTCGAGCGAGACCCGAGTGTTCCTGATTCACTGTTGGTCAACATGATCGAGCAAATCGAAGTGTCCGAGGATGGTGCCGTCCGAGCAGCATCCGCATCGGGATACATAGAATCTCGCAACGGCCGCCAGGTGCGCATGTCCGGCGCCAACGGCTTGCCGTGCACCGGGGTTCTATCCTTCCTCTATGACCAAACCGAAGATCTTTGGCTGTACATGAGCTGTGGCCTGGCGCGGATCCCACACTCCGAAGTTGCTGCCTGGCGAAGCAATGCGGCGCATCGGCTGCGATTCGACTTCTTCGATACTCTCGACGGCGCCCATCCCACCTGGGCAGCGTTCTCTCCCGGCGCGGTCCGGACCGGAGACGGCCGGTTATGGTTCGCAAACTCGTTGGCATTGCAAACGATCGACCCTGCGGCCATCCATCGAAACGAAGTCGTGCCTCCGCTGCGGATCGAAGCTCTCGTCGCCGATCGTCGGGATCACGCATTGGCCCTTCCCATTCGATTACCCGCGCTGACGCGCGACGTGCGCATCGACTATTCCGCCATGAGTTTCTCGATTCCGCAGAAGGTGCTGTTCCGATACCGCCTGGAGGGCTACGAAAACGATTGGCAGGAGGCCGGGACACGCCGCGAGGCGTTCTTCAGCAATCTACCCCCCGGGCAGTATCGCTTTCACGTGACTGCCTGTAACGAGGACCACGTCTGCAATACGAATGGCGATCGGCTGTCCTTTACCTTGCTGCCGGCGTTTTATCAAACAGGATGGTTCCTAGCGCTGTGCACGGCTGTCGCCGTTGCATTGCTGAGCCTGGTCTTTTCCTGGCGCCTGTCGTATCTCACTTCGCGGCTGCGCGCCCGTCTCGAGGAGCGCATCGATGAGCGAGAGCGAATCGCCCGAGAACTTCACGACACCTTCCTGCAGAGCATTCAGGGACTCATCCTGAAGTTCCAGTCGATCATGGAGACGATACCGAGCGACCAGCCGGCCCATCGCGGCATGGCCGAGGCGTTGGATCGCGCGGATCGCGTCTTGCGCGAAGGACGCCAGCGCGTGTCCGACTTGCGGCAGTCGGCCGGGAGCCGAACCGATCTCGAGCAGGAGCTTCGCGATCTGGCCGGGACTCTCATCCGGAATGATCTACCGAAGGTTCGCGTAGAGGTCGACGGCAACGCCCGCCCCCTGCACCCGGTGGTTTGCGATGAGATCCAAGGAATCGTGCGCGAGGCGGTAACGAACACCGTTCGTCATGCCAACGCCTCGAGCATTCACATCGAGATCGTTTACTCGAGGCCTGCGCTGATCGTGCGCGTTTCCGACGATGGGATCGGCTTCGATGCAGCCGCCAAGGCCGGAGCGAACCCCGGCCGTTTCGGCCTGGTTGGCATGTGCGAGCGCGCCGACAAAATACAGGCGCAGCTGGATATTTCCAGTGGCCAAGGCGCCGGGACAGTCGTGCAGATCACAGTGCCGGCCAGGATCGCGTTTCGTCGTGCCCGCAATGGACGCTCCCGCCCATGAGCTGCCTCGATCAGATGAAAGACGACCGAAAGATTCGCGTACTTGCCATCGACGATCACGCGTTGCTGCTCGAGGGCATCGCCTCCGTCCTGCGCTCTCAATCGGACATCGATCTCGTCGCCGAGGCGAGCGATGGAATCACCGGGATCGAAGCGTTCCGAGTCCACAAACCCGATGTTACGTTGCTGGATCTGCAACTGCCGGACATGAGCGGCATCGATGCAATGCGCGCCATCATTGGGGAGTTTCCGGCCGCTAGGGTGGTCATTCTCACAACCTTTCGTCGCGATGTGCAGATCAGTGCGGCGTTACGCGCCGGCGCATACGGCTTCCTGCTCAAGGACACCTTGCGAACTGATCTACGCGAAACGATTCGGGCTGTACACGCTGGAAGCCGAGTCGTGCCTGCGACCGTGGCCGTAGAATTGGCGCACCACGTTGCGGATCAGAGCCTATCGGCGAGGGAAGTTGAAGTACTGAAGGGCGTAGCGCGCGGCAACTCGAACAAGATGATCGGTCGCGAGCTGCGCATCTCCGAAACGACAGTGAAATCGCACCTGAAAAGCATCTTGCAAAAGCTTGACGCTCAGGACCGCGCGCACGCGGTCGCCGTTGCGGCTCGGCGCGGATTCATCGACCTGTGATGCCCATCACCGATCGCTTCCGGACTTTACTCTTCAAACGGCGCATTCATCAGCACATCGACCATGGACGGCGGCTGGTAGCCCGGGACGAACCGTTCGCCAAAATCTCGCGCGAAGTTATCGTATGTTGTTTGAGGTCGCGATCTGATCAGGCCGCACACGTCGGCGGCGAAGCGCTGTTTCATCCGCAGCCGGGGATAAGCTTCGAGGATCGATTGAGCGAGCCGAGGGGGAATGTTTTCATAACCGAACCCGCCCCAATCGGCGCCGATGCCGCGCGTGCATAGCGAGACTTCCGTTTCCTTGTAAAGGCAGATCGAGGGCGTCGAGTTGAGTGCCACCCCATCCCAGATCAGCTGCAACTGCCGCTGAGTCATTCCCCGTTCCTGGGCGAAGGCGCGCACCGCATCCGCCGCCTCCACTTCGAAGCGTCGCGGGCCGTTGAACGCGTCGGAAAGACCAATGTCGTGCAAGACGACGGACACGGCCAACACCTCCGGGTCATATGCCTCGTTGCGTTGACTGGCGAGAACGACAGCAAACAACCAAGAGCGCATCGAATGATTGAACAGGTATGGATCGCAATGCCGTTGCGCCAGGTCAATGGCAGCCGAGACGATGGGTGTCTCGGGTACTTCCACACCGGCAAGCAGTCGCGTTTTGTTTGACATCTGGAACTCCCGACGCTTCATTCAAAGGAGGCGGCTCGAAGCCGGCCTGCATCTTCACTCGTCTACTTCGTGCGGGTGTGGCAGTCGACTACCGCCGCATAACTTGGCACCGCCTTCATGTACATCGCGGCAAAGTCAGCATCGAGTGGTCCGCGCCAGCGGTGCTGCAGTTCGCTGATGACCGCGTTGACGCTAGTGGGAACGACCCCTGCCTGAACAATACGAGCGAGCGTGACGCGCGATACAAACTCACTCACATCCCCGGACGCATCCATCACCGCATACACTCGATACCCCTCGGCCCGAGCGGCAAGCGCCGGAAGTGCCACACAGACGCTGGTCCAGATCCCGGCGATGAGCAGAGTCTTTCGACCGGTAGCACGTACTGCGCTCACAAAGTCTTCATTGTCCCACGCGTTGATCTCGCCCCGACGTGCAATGTGGCGTGCACGCGGAGCTTGGCTGCGCACCTCAGGTATCGTGCGACCATTAGGACCATCTGGCTCCGATGCGGTGGTGAAGGTCGGGATCGAAAGCAACTCGCCCAACGTGGCGAGCACCGAGACATTAGTGCGCAGCTCAGCTGCATCGATATCTCGCACGGTAAGCAGAAGCCCGGCTTGATGATCGATCAGGAGCAGGACGGTGTCCGACGGATCGATGGTAACGCGATTGGATGCGGCATCACTCACAGCGAGAGTTCCAGAATGAAGTTGACGGGGACTGTCAGAGCGCTTCGTCAGCGCGCGTGCTGCTAGAAAGCTGTTATCAGAATGCCTGTGGGATGCCTTTCGATCTTGAACGGCTCGGCTGTGGCTTGTATGTGCGCATTTCAGAAGCGCGCCGACTGGTCAACCACCTTTGACCGCATGGGCGATGTTTTCTTTAGCGACAACCCATTAGCTGCTAATGACGCGCACTCGCTGTACTCAGCAGACGCATCGTCGCGGGCTAGTGCCAGCTTGGTGCCAGCATTTGGGGAGCAGAGGGGACTCAGCGAATGCGGCGTTTTCTTCTAATTTACTGTTTTTAGGACTGGTATTGGCTGGGGCGGAAGGATTCGAACCTCCGAATGGCGGGATCAAAACCCGCGAAGAGAATTAGCGGAATCAGTAACTTGCTGATTCCATCCATTTTTCAATCCCCTCCAATCCCATCGACTCCCCATGGCTGGCACCAAAGCTGGCACCAGCGATACTGATGAACCACGGTCGAAAGCGAGGGCTCAATATGCGTGAGTCGCGACGGTTTCTATCCTCCCCCGCTTCATGCGCAGAGGGTACCCCGTCGTTCCAAATATCGCAGCCCTGCTTAAGAAGACTACTGCAGCTCGGCGACTCAAGCCATCCGAGGATTGAGTATGCATGGATGTGGCACCGGAGCGCGCTCCGCTAATGCCATACCGGAGCAATTTGTTGCAATCTGTTGCACCCACATATACATCGCAGGTTCAAATCCTATCTTCGCGACATTCCACCAACGGCTGCCAAGGTCCATGTGGGTCTTGCATCCGCTCTCCAGGAGCATCGCCAGGCATTTCCTTCGGAAAGAGGAAACGTCGCGCAAGCGTTACCTTCGCAACGTCGGTCGTAGATCGGGATCAGCCGTCGTTGCATGACCAGACACCAGCCAACGATAGATGATGTCCCCTTCGGAAGAGCCGATCACCGCCATGCCGGGATGACTGCGGCCATCAATCTTCCGAACGGCAACATTGCCGTGCTCCAATGATTCAAAATGACCGAACGGAGCGACTGGATCATCGGGCGAAGCTAGGACGAGTACGCCCATGGGCAGCGCTGCAATCAACGGCTTGATATCCGTTTGCGTCAAGGAGACGCCAGCCTGCGCCAGCGCAGTGCGGGCGCCGTTCTTGATCGCGCGCTCAGTCAGGGACTTCGCCAGCAGTGGCGAGTCGTTCTCGATGTAACTCATAACCGCTTGGTCGAACACGGGCATCGGCGCCTGCAAGATCAAGCCATGAATGTCCTTGCGTGCTGCAGCCAAATGTGTCGCGGCCACTGCGCCCATCGAATTGCCGAGAACGTAAAGCGGGTACTGTATTTCAACGCGACTGTCGAGCAGTTCGTTCAGCGGCCCGCTGTCCTTGATCCCAAAACCCAACGGCGCGTCCGACTCACCGTGCCCCAGCAAATCCGGCATCAGTACGTCGAAGCCCATGAAGCGAAAGTACAGCGCCGTGTTCACCATGAATTCCTTCGAGGCCCTGAAACCGTGCAGGAGCAGCACGGTGCCATGCAGGGGCGCTGTAACAGTTTGTCGGCTCAACTCAAGTTGAACTCGCTCCGTTCGAGCTCCGGCGGAGATTTCTACGTCGTACGTCAGCCTCTGGGAAAGGGCTAACGGGCCGGCAGACAGATAGGTCAGGCAGACATGGTCGCGCGACGAGCAGAATCTCTCCTTGGAGAACCCCTGCTCACGAAGCTGCTGCTCGTTTGCCACATCAGAAACATCGAAGCTCTGTCGGCTCGAGATGTACTGCGATACCAGCACCGAGCAGCCACTCGTCGCCAAGCACGCGCCGATCCAGACCAATGCGCCGAAAACTCTTCTTGTAGAGCGCATGACAAGATCCACCATGGGAGGCCAGCATACCGTACTGCGACTCGTAAGTAGGCGCTCGTCGCGCCCGGAGCCCCGGTCCCTCCGAACCGCATTACCTCACTCGCCCTCGCACGCGAACAGCAGGAACAGCGTGTAGCGGGTCACCCCGACCACGATATCCGGTGGCTGTTAATAGTGCCGCCGGTTGCAGGGCAGAGTAGGCCGACAAGCTTCCATCCTCTTTCGGCGACAGCGAGCGTGATGCGCTGGCCGCACAGTGCCGCGGCCAGAGGGATTGCCGAAACCACCTTGATCACTTCCGAGTTGTCCTGTAGTCCGCTCTTGAGCTGGCGCCGCTTCGCCACGACGCGATCGATGGCAGCCTGAAGCTCATCCGCCACCATGTCCGGGCCCTCCCTCCTTGAGACGCTTTCGCAGTCGTTCAAGGCGTGCCTCCAGCTCCTTCAATTCCTGCGGTGCCTCACTGCTACGAGCAGTGTGCTCCTTGAAAAGTTGAATCAAGTGGGGCGCTGCATTTCAGTGACCATCAAGGCAAGTCTGTCTGGATCACGCAGTATGGCGCGACCCTCAATCCTGCGTCGGGATCACGAGCACCCCGCGATTGCCGCCGATGAACAGCGTCCGGCCGTCGGGTGTCATCGAATGTTGCCTGCTGCAAGATTTGGAACGCAGCTGATGACGGCCCGGAGGCAGAGGCTCTGATTCGGTCAGCTGGCCAATTGGCTTCCAAACGAACAAGTCCACGCCCCGACGACGACTTAGAGATCTTGACGCGACTGTCGGCCGACAGACCACCCGTCGTCCCCCCAACCCTTTGCATAAACTGGCAAAAAATTAGGCTGAAGATTTCCGTACCCACGGAAGACTGTATCGCGTATTATAGCGACGGGAGAAATTTCTTTAGAAACAACAGACAACACACGTATCGTCGATGTCGAACGCAAAGCAAATACTGGCAATGCTACGCAGTCGCGCCGAGGGCGACGACGAGCAGTTCTATTCCATTGCTTTGCAAATAGCCGCTTCCGAAGCGAGGCAAGGCCGCAAGACGACTGCCGAGGAACTGCGGACAGCGGTTGATGAGGCCAGAAGCAAGTCATCGCGTGGAGCGTCGGTTCCCATTCCATTTGGACGACCGAGAGGTGATCTTGAAACTCTGATCGAGCTGAAGCCGGCGCGACTGCGCCTGTCTGACGTTGTCCTTCATGAACTGCTTCAAAAGCGGCTGCATGACGTAGTACGTCAGCAGCAGAAGCGGGAATGGCTGCGAGAGCACTCCAAGACGCCTAATCGAAAGTTACTATTTGTCGGACCGCCGGGCTCAGGGAAGACAATGACCGCCGAAGCCCTCGCCGGTGAATTGAAGCTGCCTCTTTACGTGATTCGCCTCGAATCACTCATCACTCGCTTCATGGGGGAAACCGCTTCGAAATTGCGACTCGTTTTCGACGAAACGCTAAAACGCAGGGGCGTGTATCTCTTTGACGAATTCGATGCCCTTGGTGGACGCCGAAACGCAACTAATGACGTCGCTGAAATGCGCCGCGTTTTGAATTCATTCCTTCAGCTAATGGAACAACCAAACGCGACCGATAGCTTACTCATCAGCGCGACGAATCATCCTGAACTTCTGGACCGTGCATTGCTACGGCGGTTCGACGCAATTCTTGAATTTGATGCGCCGACAGACGAGCAGATTCAAACCCTGATTAGAACAAGCCTCAAGCCCTTCAAGCTATCGCGCCTGAATTGGGAGTCAATAGTTGGTCGGGCTCGCGGCCTTAGCCAGTCGGAGATCGTGCGCGCCGCTGAGGATGCGATAAAGACCGCAATTCTCGACGAAAGGAATATACTAACTACGGGTGATTTATTAGAACGCCTCGATGAGCGTATACAGATGCGAGAGGCGTTTTTAAAAACAAAATAAACTAAGGAACGATGGTGACCCGATTCACCCTCCCCCATATCGACATTACCGATCGAGCAATTACCCGGCTTTATCAAGCACCACAAGAAAATATGGGCGGTGGGAGCGCCCCGCGCGTCCGCGACGCACACGGCGCTCGATTACAAGCGGAACTCGCGGCAGCCTTTCAAGGTGCGGATGCAACGCGCCCGACCGACGACAGATTGGAACCAGCCCCCGCCACCTATCTTGAGATAGATCTACGACGGGGCGACAACCCGAAAGTGCTCGAACAGAAAACAGCGCACATAGTACCAGGCGCTACGCGTCTCCAAGAAGACGAGACTACGACTGTCGCACTGTATGTACCTGACGAAGCCCGCCCAATCCTTGAAGGAATTCTTCGCGACTATACATCCGGCCCACTCACACCGAAGGCTCAATTGCCACGGCACAAGCCGAAGGTGGAGGCGATCGAGGCAATTCGTCAGGCACGCCTTGAAACTTTCTGGACGGACGATCTCGACGCGCTGCCGGCCGATCCTCAGCAAGCTATTTGGTGGGAAGTTTGGTGCTTTAAGGGAATGGAGGCTAAAACCCTTGAAGCAGCTGAGCGCCTGGGCGCGCGAGTGGCCACTCCCGACAATCGCCTCTACTTCCCTGAAACTGTCGTCGTTCCAATCTTAGCCAACCGCGTAACAATCGAACTCCTATTGTTTGCAGCCGCTGGAATTTCTGAGCTTCGGCGGGCTAGTGCGAGCCCAACGTTCTTCACCGATGTCGACCGAGAGAACCAGATTGGCTGGGCGGAAAACCTTGCTGAACGAACGACATGGCCCGGGAGCAATGCACCAGCGGTTTGCATATTGGACACGGGTGTCAACCGGGCCCATGTACTGATTGAACCCGCCCTCGCCGCTACGGACGTTACCTCTATTGTTGCTGAGTGGGGCGCAGATGACGGACCGGACGGGCACGGAACCGGAATGGCGGGACTGGCGCTGCACGGCGATCTCGTCGCACCACTGTCCGACAACCGTGAGCTAGTGCTCACTCACCGCTTGGAGTCCGTAAAGATTCTTCCCCCGGATGGTTTCGATGTCAACGATCCTAGAAGCTACGGGGCCATCACCCAATCGGCCGTCGCCCTCGCTGAAATCGCAGCATCTCATCGGACACGCGTCTTCTGCATGGCTGTGACCAACGAGAATGTTTCCGGCGCCCGCCCGACAACGTGGAGTGCCGCCATAGACCAAGCGGCTGTAGGTAACATGACTGGCGATGATGACGAGGCGCCTCGTCGCTTGTTTCTAATATCAGCGGGTAATGCGCCAGCGCCTGTTCAGCGGGACCAAATTCTCTCTGCTGACGACTATCCCGTCGAAGATCCTGCTCAGGCGTGGAACGCCATCACTGTCGGCGGGTATACAGACAAAGTTGAAATTGATGACGAAGGCTACGAGAACTGGTCACCTCTCGCGGAGGCTGGCGAAATAAGCCCATTTACAAGAACGTCGGTAAGATGGCCGCAGAACAAGTCACCCTTCAAGCCTGAGATCGTGATGGAGTCTGGTAATCGAGCTGTGAGCCCAGCGGGCGATGAAGTTCTCAGCGTGGATTCGCTGGCACTTTTGACAACAGGGCACGAAGTTGCGCAGCACCCGCTCGTGCCATTCTCGGCCACAAGCGCAGCGACAGCCCAGGCCGCTCGGCTTGCCGCCATGCTGAGCGCTGCCTATCCAGATATGTGGCCAGAAACGATTAGGGCACTCATCATTCACAGCGCTGAGTGGACTGAAGCGATGACAGCGTCTCTGGACGGAGCCAACAAACGCGATGCGTATTCGCTGCTTCGTAGATTTGGCTACGGTGTTCCAAGTTTCGAGCGTGCCTCAGCATCAGCCGACAATCACCTTGCACTGATAGCCCAGAATACGATTACCCCATTCCGGTCTACGGATGGCCGAAAATTCAGGGACTGTCACTTCTACCGCCTTCCTTGGCCGCGGGAAGTTCTTGAAGGGCTAGACGCAGATATCCGGCTGAAAATCACGCTCTCGTACTTCATAGAACCGAATCCGGGAGCGTCGTCTGCCATCGACCCTCAGCGGTATCAATCGCATGGCCTCCGATTTGATCTAAGGCGACGACTGGAAACGGTTACTCAGTTCGTCGAGCGGGTAAATCCTTTGGAACGCGACGACCCGAAGGCTCGCGTGGTCGTTACGCCAGATGAAGGTTGGCGTTTCGGATCGCAAAGCTTCTCGGCTGGATCGCTCCATTGCGACGAATGGTTAGGGCCAGCTGTACAACTCACCTCCCGCGACATCATTTGCGTCAAGCCCGTCATGGGGTGGTGGCGCACACGCGGGACACGCGACGAGTGCAACCGGCAGACGCGATATGGGCTTGTCGCGACGCTGAGCGCACCGGGCGTTGAGGTTGATCTACACACCCCCATCACGTTACTTGTCGAGAACGCTATGAACGTTGAGATCGCATTCGCCAATGATGAAGTTGACGAATAGGCGTGCTAGCGATGAAGCGGTCGCCGATGGATAAATTTGGGCGCCCGTTGAAGCCTCCTGCATCAGAAGATCTGCTGCGGCACTTAAAACGCATCGCTGGCGCAATGATCGACCCCCTACGTGTCGAGCACACAAAGGGCAGGGTCGTGAAGCGAGGAACGGCGCAAGGTGAAAGTCACACGTATGTGATGAATCGCGGAGAGAACACTCTTGGCCTGTGGCGGGTTGATCCAAAACACGTCCGAGAACTCGGGACTATTCTGATGCGGATCACGAATGGCGAAGATGCGTACAGGCTCTTTCGACAGAATGAACGCAAGAAGCCGAGCATGACAGTCGACCACCAGATAGGCGCAATCGCTTACTGGGCAACCTTTGCGAAAAATCCAGATTCTCCGCGGAATAGGAAGGCCGCGATCGCTGCAGTCCGCCGAATCCTTCCTAGCTTGCAGAAGCTGTCAGATTCGACCATTAAGCGCATTGCTGGGAACCACCGAAGAACAGCACTTCAGATGCTGGAACTCCGCGAAGGTATTACTTACGAATTCGCGCCCGGCAAGAAGATCCGCACTGTCGGCGAAGAAAGGATCCAGGTCCTTCGTGAGTATCTTGCGAAAAAATCAGCGCGCGAGAACATTGACAAATAGGTGCTGGCAATTCATCGCTGATTCCATTCGCTCGCTTGATTCGTAGTATCGCTATCGCACCTCATCGGAGGGCCGCAGACAGCATCTGCCGTTTGCGTACTAATGAGGATATGCGATGCCCGCCAATACTCCGATGAATCGCCCCCGTCCTGGGGCCACCAGCCACAATAGCGAAATCCGGACTCGGCCGTGTTTCGGCCTATCGCAGGGCTCGTAAGACCTTATTCCTCAAGCTAAGCGTGATAGCAAGCAATCGAGCGCCGGGGCATGGCTACTCCGTCTGACGATCAGCTGCGTTGGCGTCATTATGCAGCTATCGCCAAGCACGAGATCCTGTGCGCCGCGATCATCGTCGCGGACGTACTCGACCGGCGAGATGCGGGCGAGCCGGATTGGCAGCGTCTGGTGCTGGCCCTGCAACGCCTGCGCGCGCTAGCGGAGAGCGAGTGACTTCTACGGCGCTTCGAGCGAAATACACGGTTAATGACCCTGTGCCGGCCACCTGTTCGAAACATTGGCAAGGGCGAAGTTGGTGCGAGCACCGGTGGCTTGCTCCAATCCATCATTGGACCGCTCGCGCACCATACCGTAAGCATCGTTGTGAGACAGTCGAAACCTTGAGCCAGCGACTCCAACTGGCGTAAGACGTACGCGTATGTGCCCTCAATTCGTCTCCAGCACTATGGATCAATGCCTACGCTTGCGGCTCTCTCGTTGTCGCACGTTCTCAAGCTCAACGAGGCGTCTCTCTCGGGGGTTAAAATGGGTAGCAAGTGGTTCACGGGCGGAGTCGTTGCGGCGCCTCGCGGCAGAATTCAATTCGACTTCGTTTTAGACGGCATCCGCTACCGCCCTTCGATCAAACGGCCGCCCTCGGAAACCAACCTTCGCCGCGCCCGGGAACGGCTCGGCGTCATCAAGCGCCAGATTCAGTTGGGCATATTTTCCTTCGCCGAAGAGTTCCCAGACTATCGCTATCCCGAACGCTTGACTGGCATCTCAAAATTTCAGTTCTGCGGTGAAGTCTTCGACGACTACCTCGCCCATTGCGAAGCGCGCCTACGGCGCGACGATCTGGCCGCGGCCACGGTGAGATCGTATCGAAAAATACTCAATGGCGTCTGGCGCCCACACCTCGGTCAGCTTGTGTTTCAGCAAATCCGCTATTCGCATCTGATCGCCATCGCGGATGGGCACGATTGGAGCAAGAAGACATACAACAATGCCATCAGCGCGCTGAAGCGCGCATTCGACTTCGGCTATCGTGATCGGCCGCTGCGCGAAAACCCGGCCCGACAGCTGCGCTGCATACGTCTGCGGAAATCCGATCGACCCAACATCGATCCGTTTTCCATGCACGATGCCGAGGCGTTGATCGCGCCATTCACCGCGATTGGGGCGAGGCGCAGGGCAATTACGATGAGTTTCGCTTTTTCACGGGCCTGCGGCCTTCGGAGGAAATTGCCCTCGTGCTCTCCGATGTCGACCTCGTCCACGGCGTTATCAGCGTCAACAAGGCGCGCGTCCATGGCATCGATCGGTGCAAGACAAAGACCGGCGAAGATCGCCGCGTCGAACTCTGCCCGCGGGCGCTGGCCGTTTTGATAAGGCAGCTTCAGCTGCGCGCGCGCCTGCAAGCGGCCGGCAAGATCGACCACGACGTCTTCTTCCAGAATTCCGGTGAGCCCATTCGCGATTTGCTGTGCCCCGCCATTCGGTGGCGCAAGAGCCTGCGGTCGCTGAAGCTGCGTCATCGGCGGCCCTACGTGGCACGCCACACGTCCGTGAGCTGGCAGCTCATGCTCGGTAAGAATCTGCTGTGGGTGGCCAGGCAGCATGGTCACAGTATCGTGACGATGCTGCGCACCTACGCGGCGTGGATTGACGGCGCCGCCGAGGTGGATGTGGCGGCCATCCGGCGATCGATGCATCGCGTGACGATGCGTCGAGCGTCGTCGGCGCGACCTCGGGAACGCTGCCGTTTGGGTCGGCGGTCGTGGAAAGCAAACATCGCAATGCCGGCTGCAACTTCTGGCAGCAGGGCTGCCAGCAGCAATGGATTTTTCCAATCGCTGTGGCGGCGCTTACTCGGCAAAGAGCGCCGCGCGAGACGCAACGCGTTGTGCTCACAAAGGAAAATTCGAGCGAGCTGAGTTCGAGGAACTGGCTGGGGCGGAAGGATTCGAACCTCCGAATGGCGGGATCAAAACCCGCTGCCTTACCACTTGGCGACGCCCCAACAAAAACTGCAAAGACGAAGACTCGCGAGCGAGTCTTGGAAGTCCGGGGAGGACTTTACGCGGCCTCGTACGCCAGCCGGTCCAGCAGCGGCGAACGGTTCAAGCCACGCACGACATAGCCGGTCCAGCGCGCGGGCACGCGCGCGGCTGCGCTTCGAGCTGTCGCGTCATCAGGCATCGCGACGAACACGCAGGCGCCCGTCCCGGTCAGCCTTGCCTCTCCGAAATTACCAGCCCAATCAAGCGCTTCGGCAATCTCGCCACTACGCTTGCGGACCACCGGGGCACAGTCGTTTCGACCGCCCCCCGCAAAGAAGTCGCGTATTGTCGTGACGGGGGAATTACGTGTCAATTCAGGATCCTGAAAGACGGCCGCAGTGCTCACTCCTTGCTGGGGTTTGATCACCAGAAAAACCCGCTCGGGGAAGTCGGCCGGCGTGAGCTGTTCGCCGACTCCCTCGGCCCAGGCCGAATGACCGCGCACGAAAATCGGCACGTCCGCGCCCAACTGCAGACCCAGCGCCGCCAGCTCTTCGATCTTCAGATCCAGCCGCCACAAGTGATTCAGCGCCACCAGCACGGTCGCGGCGTCGGAGCTGCCGCCGCCGAGGCCGCCCTGGACGGGAATGCGCTTTTGGATTTCGATGCCGACGCCGTCGAACACTTCGTAGCGCGTGGCGAGCAGGCGCGCCGCGCGCACTACCAGATCCGAATCGGCGGGAATGTCGGCGTTGTCGCCGACGCGCTCGATGACGCCCGCAGGACGTTTGTAGAACTGCAGCTCGTCACATAGATCGATGAGCTGCATGGCGCTTTGTAACAGGTGATAGCCATCCTCGCGCCGACCCACGATGTGCAGACACAAGTTGAGCTTGGCCGGCGCCGGCCAAGCTTCCGGCAGGCCGAGGAATTCGTTGTTGTCGTTCATTGCCCTAGCTGCCAACGATCCACGACGATGCGCACGCGCGCGTCGCCGCTGGTGGCGGTGATGCGCATCGGGACGCGCGCGCCGGGCTCGTCGGAATAACGTTGATAGTCGATGCGCCAGCCCTCTTGTAACAGAGTGGCTACGCCGTGCTCGTTTTCTTCCTGCCACTGATGCTCGCCGGGCGCGGCGACGCCGAGCATCCAGTAACGCAAGTTACCGGCAGGCACGGAAGTACCGAGACGATTTTGCAGTTCCGCCCAGGCCGCGTCGGACTGCAGCTTCAAACCGTCGCTGGTTTCCAATGTCAGCTCGGGAGTGCCGCCAGTGCCACGCATTTCCAGATGCACGCCGCCGATGCCGACCGGGCCGCGAATTTCCACGGCGGAAACATCGCCGCGCTGACGCCATTCGAAGCTGCCCGAGCCGCCATTCTCCGGCCCCGACACACCGAGCCGGCCGCGCGCTTGCCAGCGGTCAAGATCTTTCAGGTCAGCCGGGATCGCCGTACCCGGCCCAGTCGACGGCGCGGTCGCACAGCCGGCCGCGATCAAACAAACGATCGCCGGCGCCAGCCAGGAAGCCCAACGCCGCATCAATTCAACTTCTCGAGCCGCTGCTTGATCTTGTCGTTCTCGGGATAACGCTCGCTGGCTTTTTTCCAGACATCGAGCGCGTCGGCTTTACGGTCCAGGGCGAGCAGCACTTCGCCGAGATGCAGATCCACCTCGGGATCGTTGATGCGACGCTTGGCCTGCTCGAGATAGTTGAGCGCGTCCTGGTCACGGCCGACGCGGTGGAGCGCCCAGCCCATGCTGTCGAGCACCGCGCCGCTGTCGGGCGTTTCCGCGAGCGCCTGCTCGATCAGTTCCAAGCCTTCCTTGTGATGACGCGTGCGATCGACCAGCGTGTAGCCGAGCGCATTGGTCGCGGACGGATCGTTCGGACGATCGGCCACGAGCTTGCGCAGATCCGCGATCGCCTCGTCCACCTTGTCGGAAGATTCGAGCTGGAAGATGCGCGCGAAGCGCAGCTCGACCGCGTCGGGATAAGCCTTCAACGCCTGATCCAGCAACGCCAGCGCGCCGGCCTTGTCGCCATTACTGCTGAGCAAGTTCGCCCGCGCGGTGATGGTCTCGATCCGATACTGCGGGCGGGTCGCGCCGAATTCTTCGAGGTGCTTGAGCCCCGCTTCGACGCCTTCCTGCTTCGCCTTGATGCGCGCCAGACGAGTCTGCGCGGCCATCGCGAATTCGCCGCCGGTGACGCGGCCGTAAATCTGGCTGGCGTCTTCCAGGGAGTCGCGGCCTTCGGCGATGGCGCCCAGATAGAACAACGATTCGTAAACGAACCGGCCGCTCGACACCAGATTGCTGAAACGTTGCGCGGCGGAGTCGCGATTGCCGAGCTGGAAGTCGATGTCGGCCAGCGCCCGCTCGACCACCGTGCCGGTGGACTCGCTATTCGCCAGTGCGCTCAGTTCCTTGCGGCCTTCCTCTTCCTTGCCCGCCTGCATGAGCATCAGCGCATATTCGAGCCGATGCGAATCTTGATTGTCTTGCTCCAGCACCTGCTTGGCGGTGGCGAGCGCGCCGTCCGAATCGCCAGTCAGCATCTGCATGCGAGCGAGCAGCAAGCCGGCGGGCGCCCAAAACGGCCCGAGCTCGCGAGCCTTACGCGCGTGCTCCATGGCCAGCTTCAGGTTGTCGGACTGAGACGCGGCCTGCGCCAGGGCGTAGTGCGCCTCGGTGACTTCGGGATATTTGACGATGAGCTGCCGGAGCACGGCGGTCACACCGCTGGAACTGCCCTCGTCCGCCAACTGCGGCAGCAGCGCGAGGAAACCGGCCTGCGGATTGATGAACGCGGTGTCGAGCAGGATGCCCAGGTGCTCGGCGGCGGTGTTGATCCTATAAAGATGTAAGGCGGCGAACGCGGCGAAGCGGCGGGCCTCCTCGTTGGTGTGGTTCAGCTCCAGCCAGCGCTCGGCGGCGGCCTGCACCACGGTCCATTGCCGATGCTCGTGAGCGACGCGCGTGGCTTGCTCGGCCAGCTCCTCGTCGTTGGTCGCCTGAGCCGCCCGCAGGTAGGCCTGCGAAGCCTCGAGGTACTGGCCCCGCTGCAAGGCCATTTCCGCGCCCAAAACCAGTGCATTGGGATCCGCCGGCAAATTCGCGACGTCCGCGTCCTGCTTGGCGCCCGGACTGGCGCAGGCCGCGAGCACGGAAGCCACCAGCAGAGCCGCGACTCGCGCGGAAGTACGAACTGTAATGCGATGATGGGAGCTCATTGTCGTCGGACTATATCTCAGCTGCCGCCCGGCCCGTCATATCGAAACTCGGGATCGGGCATCCTGCCACGACCCTCGTGCGAGTCGGCAAAAGGCGCGACTTTTGCCGATCGCTCGCCGCCTACGGCGGCGGGGTACATCCCTGTACCCGATATATGGGGCGGTCGCTTGTCATTAGTGGGCCCTTCCCCGACAATCCGCACCCGTTGCGACTGCAGCCGGCATGCCACTCGTCGTCATAGGAATCAACCACCGCACCGCGCCCGTCGAAATCCGCGAAAAAATGGTCTTTGGGGGCGAAGAGCTGCCCGAAGCCTTGCGGGAGCTGGCGGGGCAGCCTGGGGTGCGTGAAGCGTTGATCGTTTCCACCTGTAACCGCACCGAGCTCTACTGTTTCGCGGACGACGGCGCCGGCGGTGAATCCGCCCTGGCGGGCGCTGATGCGTCCGAAGGTGGCGCGTCCGAAGGTGGCGCGTCGGCGGATTCAGTGCCCCCGGTCCCTGTGCCGGCGTCCCTGCCCGCGTCCGATCCCTCGTTGCCATTGTCCGACTGGCTCGCCAACTGGCACGACCTGGCCGCGCATCGCCTTGATATCAACCAGTCCTTGTACCGCATGCACGGTACCGCGGCGGTCCAGCACTTGTTCGCGGTGGCGTGCGGGCTGGATTCCCTGGTCATCGGCGAGCCCCAGATCCTGGGCCAGTTGAAGGACGCCTATCGCGCGGCGCTGGATCAGAAGGTCACCGGTCCGTATCTCAACCGGGTGATGCAGACCGCCTTCTCGGTCGCCAAGCGAGTGCGCACGCAAACTCGCATCGGGGCGAACGCGGTGTCGGTGGCTTATGCCGCCGTGTCGCTGGCGCGAACCGTGTTCGAGAAGTTCTCCGGCCACACGGCGTTGTTGGTCGGCGCGGGCGAGACGATTGCGCTGGCCGCACGCCATCTGCACGCGAACGGGCTCGGGCGCATGATCGTCGCCAATCGCAGCCTCGGTCGCGCACAGGAACTCGCCGCGGAGTTCAAAGGATTCGCGATCGGCATCGATGACATCGCGGCCCACTTGCCCGAGGCCGACATCGTCATCACCTCGACGGCCAGTCCGACGCCCGTAATCACATACGACGCGGTCGCGGCCGCAGTGCGCGCCCGCAAGCGCAAGCCGATCTTCATGGTGGACATCGCCGTGCCCCGCGACATCGAGGCGGAGGTGTCGAAGATCGAAGACGTGTATCTGTTCACCATCGACGATCTGCAAAATGTGGTGAACGAGAATCTGGCGTCGCGCCGCGAAGCCGCGCGCGATGCCACCGACATGCTCGCGACCGAAGTGTCGCTGTTCGAGCAGCAGCTGAAAACGCTGGACGCGGTGCCGACGATCCGTCAATTGCGCGACGACGCCGAGGCGGTCCGCTCGCAGACTGCCGAACAGGCGCGGCGTATGCTGGCGTCCGGGCGCGATCCGCGCGAGGTGGTGGACTTCCTCGCCTCGACGCTGACCAACCGGCTGCTGCATGGTCCGAGTCAGCGGCTGCGCGAGGCGGCCGAACGCGGCGACGTAGAATTACTGGAGGCGGCGCGGACGTTATTTGCTCCGGACTCCCCCGATCAGACGCAATGAAAGATTCCATACGCATCAAACTGGAGAAGCTGGCCGAGCGCCACGAGGAAGTCAGCGGCCTGCTCGCCGATCCTTCCGTGATCGGCGACACCAACAAGTTTCGCGATCTGTCGGTGGAATATTCCAAGCTCGATCCCGTGGTGTCGCGTTATCGCGCGTATCTCGGAACGCTGGACGAGCGCGTGCAGGCGCGTGAAATGGCCGAAGGCGACGATCCGGAAATGCGCGAGCTGGGCCAGGAAGAACTGGCCAGCCTCAGCGCCCGCATCGAGGCCGAAGAGGAAGAGCTGGCCAAGCTGCTCATCCCTAAGGACGAGCGCGACGAAAGTAACATTTATCTCGAAGTGCGCGCCGGCACGGGCGGCGACGAGGCCGCGATCTTCGCGGGCGATTTGTTTCGTATGTATTCGCGCTACGCGACCCAGCACGGCTGGAACGTCGAAGTGCTGTCGGAGAGTCCGGGCGAGCACGGCGGCTACAAAGAAGTCATCAGCCGCGTGGTCGGGCGTGGCGCGTTCTCGCACCTGAAGTTCGAATCCGGCACTCATCGCGTGCAGCGTGTGCCGGCCACCGAAGCCCAGGGCCGTATTCATACATCGGCGGTCACGGTCGCCATCCTGCCGGAGCTGGACGAGATCGAGCCCATCGAGCTCAACCCGGCGGACCTGCGCATCGATACCTTCCGCGCCTCGGGCGCTGGCGGTCAGCACGTGAACAAGACCGACTCCGCGATTCGCGTCACGCATCTGCCCACCGGAATCGTGGTGGAATGTCAGGATGAACGTTCGCAGCACAAGAACCGTTCGCGCGCGTTGTCGCTGCTCAAGGCCAAACTCAAGGCGGCCGAGCAGGAAAAGCGCGATCAGGCCGAGGCCAGCTCACGCAAGCTGCAGGTGGGTTCGGGCGATCGTTCCGAGCGCATCCGCACTTATAACTTTCCGCAGGGTCGCGTGACGGACCATCGCATCAACCTGACGTTGTACAAGCTGGCCGACGTGATGAACGGCGAGCTGGAAGGCGTGATTCAGCCGTTGCAGCAGGAATACCAGGCCGAGCAACTCGCACGGATCGTGGAATAATCGGTCGACTAAGACAGGAACTCTCATGGCTGCGCCTCAGGTCACCCTGCAGAGCATTACCGGCGTCGATGTCGAGCTGCGCATCGCCGGCGTCGGCAGCCGCAGCTATGCGTTCGTGATCGACTGGCACATTCGCGTGATCCTGGCGTTCTCATGGTGGTCGGTCGGCACCATGCTGACGTTGGGCCGGCTCACTTTGACAGGCAGCGGCCAGTCGCCCGGTCAGAACTATTTTTTCTGGGTGTGGCTGCCGACCATCGTCATCTATCTCCTGTATCACCCCATCCTCGAAATCCTCATGCGCGGCAGTACTCCCGGCAAGCGCATGGCCGGCGTTCGCATCGTCACGCGCACCGGCGATATTCCAGGCGTCGGCGCGCTGCTGATCCGCAACGTGTTTCGCATCGTCGATTCGCTGCCGTTCGCTTATCTGGTCGGACTCGCCAGCGCGATCGTCACGGCACAACACGTTCGTATCGGCGACATCGCGGCCGGCACCCTGCTCATCCTCGACAGCAAGGAACACGACAGCTCGTTTGCCCGACTCACTCCGGCCAATCGCTCGCTCGATCCTCGCGCCGCGGACCTGATTCATGAGTTGTTGGAACGATGGATGGCGCTGGACGAAAGGACTCGCGGTGACCTCGCGCGCTCGCTGCTCGGCAGAATCGATCGATCCCTGTCGCCGGAGCAACTCGCGGAAATCCCCACGCGTGAACTCAGAGTTCGCCTGCAGGCGCTGCTGAACCCGACCGCATGACTACCGAAGCCGGCATGCAAGCGTGGCTCACGTCCCGGGTGGAAACCTGGCGCCAGCTGACGCCGCAGCTCGATGCGCTGGAGCGCAGCCGCGATCACTCCGCTGCCGAGGCACTGCAGGCCATCGAGCTATATCGGTCGCTCGGCCGCGATCTGTCGATCGCGCGCCGCATTCTCCCCGGCAGCCGTGTGACCAAGGCGCTGGAACGCAGCTACGCGAAACTGCACTCGATCATCTATCGCAAGCCGCATGACTGGCGCGCACGTACGCTGACGCTGTTTCGGGAGGAAATACCCGAAGTCGTCAGCGAGCTACGCCCCGCCATCATTTGGGTGACACTGCTGTTCGCGCTGAGCGCTGGCGCGGGGTGGTGGCTGGTGTCCAGCTATCCCGAGCTGATTTCGCTGCTGGCCAGCGAGCAGATGATCAACGGCGTGGAACGCGGCCGGTTGTGGACCGAGGGCCTGCTCAACGTGGCGCCCTCTTCGATGCTTTCGCTCGGGATCCTGTCCAACAACATCGCCGTGACTCTGACGGCGTTCTGCGTGGGCGTGTTCTTCGGCCTCGGCACGTTTTATATCATCGCCACCAATGGCCTGATGCTCGGCGCCATCTTCGCCTTCACCCATCAGCATGGGATGGCGGGCGAGTTGCTCAAGTTCGTGACGGCGCACGGCGTCGTCGAGCTGTCCGTCATTTGCATCGCCGGCGCGGCCGGCACCATGCTCGGCGAGGCATTGATCCGCCCGACGCATCCGACGCGCCGCGAATCGTTTCAACACGCCGCGACCAAAGTCTCGCGTTTGTTATTACTGTGCGCGCTGCTGCTGATCGGCTGCGGCTTCATCGAAGGCTATCTGTCGCCGGATCCCGATTTTCCGATGACCAGCCGCGTGATCGTCGGATTCGGTTATGGAATCGTGATGGTCGGCGCGCTGACCGGGCACCTGTTCGGCCGCAGATTCGTCAAACCCGCCGCCGGTTCCTGAACTCGGCGTACGCATCGAACACCGCGCGCTCCAACTGTTCGGGACGTGTCACCAGCGCCGGCGCACCCAACGCACGTAAGGCACGAACGTTACGCTCCAGTCGCGAGCAATATTCCTGAGCCGCCAGCGACTCGTACGGATCGAGCCAGGTATGCGCCGTGGCTGCCGTCATCGCCTCCGCTTCCGGGCTCGACATGCCGGCGATCAGTGGCAAATGTTTCGGTAGCAACAGACGAGCCGCCGATGCGAGCTGGCCGGCGACCGTCGCGTCGTCCACATCCGTCAACATCACGATGAGACTGCGATGGCGCACCAGGGTTCGAATGCGCAGCGCGGCGTTGAGCGGATTGGATTCCGCAGGTCTCGGCGTTGCCGCCGACAACATCTGGCGAATGCGGAGCACCGTGCCGATGCCGCGCCCCGGAGCAAGCGTCGCGAGCGGCTGATCGGCAAATAACATCACGCCGACCCGATCATCCTGCGCTACCGCATGCTCGGCGAACCGCGCAGCGAGGTTGATGTAGTGGCCCAGGCGATCCAACTCGCCGGCGCGCAACGCGCTGGTCCGTCCAGCGTCGACGGCCACGACGATATCGAGATGCTGATCTTCGGAGAAATCGCGGCTGATCAACTGACCGCGCCGGGCGGCCGCTTTCCAATCGATGGAGTTCTGTGGATCGCCGACGCGATACTCCCGCAACTGCAGGACCTCGGCGCCAGCGCCGAGCGCCGCGCGAGCGCGAATACCGCCGCTCACTGCGCCAACTCGTCCGGCCGCGTCACGTAACAATTCGGGCACGACTTTGAACGTGTAGCTCGCGTCGAGACGACGCGACCACCATGCCAGTCCCATCGGTCCGGCGATACGAGCCTGCATTCCAGGCCAGCTGTGCTGACCCAACCTTCGTGGCGTCGCGCGCAATTCAACCGTCACTGTCCCATTGGCGGGCACGGACACCAAGCGTATGTCAGTGGCGATCTCGACAGCTTCTGGCGCTGCCGGCGCGGCCTGGATATCCACAACACGCGACAGTTCGTGACGAAACAAAAGTTGCAAATGCATCGGCCGACCCAGCACTCCCTGCGCAGGAGCATCGACAGTGACGTTGGGCCGTGCTCGCGTGATCGTCCAACCCTCATAGGCGAGGCCGGCAAGCAGCAGCGCCAGCGGCAGTAGCCACAAGCGTTGCAGATCGGGATCGCCGCTCCATGTACCGAGGATAGCCACGAGCGCGGTGAGCACCGCAAACACGAGGCCATTGAGACGCAGATGCATGACTTGTGCGACGGGCTTAGCGAGGCACTGGCGTGCGATCGAGCAGCTGCTGAGTGACTGCGTGCTCGGTCACACCTTCCAGCAGTGCCTCCGGCGCCAGCATCAAACGATGCGGAACGACCAGCGGCGCGACTTGCTTCACATCGTCCGGCGTTACGAAATCGCCGCCGCGCATGCCAGCGGCAATTCGCGCGGCCCGCACCAACGCCAGCACGCCACGAGTCGACAGGCCCAGGCTCACGTGCTGATGTGAACGGGACGCCGCGGCGATGTCGATCGCATAGCCGGACAGTTCCGGCGCGAGATGAACTTGCTCGACGGCCTGTCGGACTGCGTTCAGATCCAGCGGCGGCGCTTGTTCCTGACCATCGGCGCGAGCGTGCGCGTCGGCATTGCCATAACGAGCGACGATGGCGAGCTCGTCCTCGCGCGAGGGATAGCTCAGATCGACACGCATCATGAAACGATCGAGCTGCGATTCCGGCAACGGGAAGGTGCCTTCGAACTCGCGCGGGTTCTGGGTTGCGACCACCAGGAAGTTATCGGGCAACGCGTAGTTCTGCCGATCCACCGTGACCTGCCGCTCTTCCATCGCTTCCAGCAGCGCCGATTGAGTCTTGGGCCCGGCGCGATTGATCTCGTCGACCAGCAGCACGTCAGCGAACACCGGGCCGTGACGAAATACGAACTGGCGCTTCTCGGTGTCGTACGCGTGCACGCCGGTGATATCGGCGGGCATCAGGTCCGATGTTCCTTGCACGCGCTTGAATGAGCCACGCAGGCAGGTCGCCAGCGTCTTGCTGAGCAGAGTCTTGCCCAGGCCCGGCGCCCCTTGCAGCAACACGTGACCGCGCGCGACCACGGCAATCGCCAGCGCGCGAATGACTGGCTGCAGGCCAAGCACCACCGCGCCGAGTTCCTGTTGCAACCGTTGTTCGAAAGCTTCGAGAGCGTTCATCTTTTCCTCTGACTCGGGATCGGGCATCCTGCCACGACCCTCGTGCGAAGCGCCAAAAGGCGCGACTTTTGCCGCTCGCTCGCCGCCTGTGGCGGCGGGGAACATCCATGTACCCATGCGGATCCTATTTCAAGGCGGCGCGCAGTCGCGCCAGCAAATTATGCAGTTGTGACAAATCCACGCGGCGACCCTGCTGCACTTTGGCATGCAAGCTCTGCAGCCGCTCGAGATCTTCCTCCGCCACGACCGGCTGCGCACGCAGCCAATCCCAAACGGGCGCGCCATCGGTGGGCAGACCGATACGCTTGCGGGTGTCATTGAAGAAGTTGGCGATCATCCGCTGACCTGCGGTCGCAGGACGCATGACGCGCGCCATGAAACCACCGGTGGCGCGCACGAAGCCCGTGATGTCCACCGGATTCCAGTTCGACTGCGCGGGACGCAGCCGCTGCGAGCCAACGACGAACAGCAGCCACAACCCGATCAGCCACCACAAGGTCGTATGCAGGCGCGAGTCGCCGAAGAAAGCTTCCGGATCGTAGAACGCGACCAGGCCCTGATGAGCGTCGTCCACGATCACCTTGCCGCCATCGCGCACCGACCAACGCACGATGTTGGCGAGCAGACGGGCATTGTCGGTCTCGCCCAGCAATTTGTTAGTGAGAATGCTGCCGTAACCACTGACGATGATCTGGCCCTTACCGAGCGGCAACAGCCACAGCACGGGCGCTCCCGACCCCGGATCGTGCGCCAATTCCATCGCGCCCGTTTCGTTGAACCAACCGTCCCATTTCGCGGTGGGATATTCCGACAGTGCGCTTACCTTGGTCACGCCTTCGAGCAGCGGATGCGAGCCCGCCGGCTGCATCTCGAAGGGCAGCGGCTCGGCATATTTGGTCTGCGCCTCGATCGTCTCGGCGATCGAGGGCGACTCGTCTGCAGCGTCCTCGGCGTCTTTGTCGGCGCTCTGGTCGGATTCCGCGGCTTCGCCCTCGCCGCCCTCGTCCTCGCTATCCTCTTCTTCGTCCAGTTGCGAAAAATTCATCTGCGTCATGGACCGCAGATGCTCGAGAAACTCGGGGTCGACGGCCTCTTCCATGGACCAGTCCGGAGTATCCGACAAGCCCGCGACCACCAGTAACGTATTGCCTTCCCGGACCCAGCGTCGCAACGGCAATACCTCCGAATCGCGGATCGGATACAAATGGGGCGCGGTGCTGACCAGCAGGTTGCCTGCCGATGTTTCCAAGCCAGGCGTCTCGGCCAATTTTCCGAAACGCTCGCGCAGCGACAGCACCGGCACGTGCTCCGCCTCGAGCCAGCGCACCAGGCCGAGATAACCGTTCGGACCGGCCTCGATGCTGACCGGTCGCGTCGGGCGAGCTTGTGGCGCGTCGGGTTTCGGCGCCATCACGACGTAGAACGCGACGAATGCCCCGAGCGCCAACGCTAATGTAAGCAGCCGGTCTTTCATGTCGCGGCTCCACTGAGCTGCGCGTTGAGACCGCGGCCGACGCGCACTGCTTCATCCTGAGCGTCGCTCGCCAATGCCTTGCCGCTGAAAACTTCCAGCTCCGCAAGCTGCGTCACGCGGCGGAAAGAATCTCGCTGAGTCGAATCGTCGAAGCGTGCACGCGCCATCAGTTCACGGTGCGTCAGACTCTGTGCGCCATGCAGCCGACCGGTTTTGACCAGCGTGGCGATCAGCAATCTCAACACCGCGGAAGGTCGCCCCTCGCGCAGGGCTGCTTCGAGATCGAATTCGCCGGAGGGTACGACACCAGCATCCACAGCGCTCGTAGTCGCAGCTCCCGACTTGCGTCGCCCCGTTCGGGCGGCCCTCACTTCGTTCACGATGATGACGATCGCCAGCACGACCACCAGCAACATCACGCCATAGAACAACGCGAGCCGCACTGCTGCGGAGATGGGATGGTCGTTGAGCCAGCGTTGCAGCCAGGGATCGGCCTCCTCTTCCTGGCGATCGAACGCTTCGCGCAGCCATCGCTTGAGCCGCTCGAACCAGGACAGCTCTTGCTCGGCCACCACCGGCTCGCGCAACGACTCCAGCACGGAATGCACGCTGTCGATGCCGACCTGTCCTTCGGGCGGCTGGGCATAGCGATCCAGCAACGTCCGCAGATTGGCCAGGCCGTTGAGTGTCAGCAAGTGGTGCTGATCCACGGGCAGCAGAGCTTTTATGCCGAGCTCGTTGAGCGCCGCATCGAGGCCGGGACAGGCCGCTTCCATGTCATCGAGCCCGACGACGTCGGACGCGAGAGAGTCGATGCACGCATCGAGCACTGGCCGTGCCGAGCCCTCGCCTTGCGCGAGGGCCGCGGGCACGGCCAGTAGCATCAGAACAAAAGCAGCTAAACGCACGAATCAGGCGGGATTCAACGCATTCACGCGCGCGGCGAGATCGCCGCCTTCTTTACGCAGCTTCAGATCCCAGTACAGGGCGATGACCACGGCGCTGAAGAACGGCATCAGGAAGATGTTGAACACGGCGTTGAACGCCAGCTCGCCGAGCAAGCCGACCAGCGCGATGTCGTCCACGCCCAGGCCGATGAATGGCGCGGCGACGCCCGCCACCAGCGCGAGGGCCATGAAGATCACCATCACCAGAATCAGCGCCACGGTGAAGATGGCGCTGGTGCGCCACCAGTTGCCCCACACCAGCTTGTGACTGCCGGTGAGCGATTCCACCGCGCCTTTGTTCTCGAACAGCAGCAGCGCCATGTACATCATGAGGGTGATCATCAGGATCAGGCCCGGCACGATCAGCAGGATCAGACCGACGATCACCGCCAGCGTGAACAGGATGGTGGCGCCTATCAGCGTCGCGAGTCGTCCCAGCGCCGCTTTCAATGCGTCGCCGACACTCATCTCCACATCGGCGCCCAACGCATGCTGTTTCAAATACAGCGCGCTCATCACCCACATGGTGAGCAGGCCCGATAGGAGGCCGATCGCGATCGAAGCCGGATCGTTGAGGCCCAAGGCCGCGCCCACGCCGGCAGTGGCATCGGGAAGCGGCTTGCCGCTGAACAGCCAGTACAGAGTCGGCGGCATGCCGACCACCGCCAGCAGCAAGGAAATGGGCCAGACCGCGCCCAGCGAGGATTTGTACAGCTGGAAGCCAGTGTCCAACACGCCGCCGATACCCTGCGGCTGACTCGGCTGAATAGCCATCACGCGTCTCCCTTATGGTTTGTCGATGGATCGAGCAAAGGCGCCCGCTGAAGCGCATCGAGCGGCGCAGATGATCGCGGCGCTGCGCGCCAATGGCAAATACCTCCGTCTCAGGTTCATAGTGATATCACTTTGATATCGATTCATGGTATGGTGTCCGTAAATCCCTCAGGACGAGCCCAGGAGCCAACCATGAAAGAACGACCCGTGATGACCCTGCCCGGCGTGCCCATGGTCTTGATCCTGCTCGCATTACTGGCGCTGTGCTGCTGGTGGTTGTACGTCTCCGTCGAGTCGATGAGCTCACCCGTGTGGCCGCTTCTGGCGGGCGGCATCGTGGGCTTTTGCGGGATGGGGTTTTTCATCGTGCAGCCGAACCAGGCCGCGGTGATGCAGTTCTTTGGCAAGTACGTCGGCTCGGAACGGCACAGCGGGCTGCGCTGGGCCAATCCGTTCTACACCAAGAAAAACGTCACTCTGCGCGTGCGCAACTTCGAGTCGGGCCGTTTGAAAGTGAATGACTCGGAAGGCTCGCCCATCGAGATCGCGGCGGTGGTGGTCTGGCAGGTGCAGGATGCGGCCGAGGCCGTGTTCAACGTCGACGATTACGAAAACTTCGTGCAGGTACAGAGCGAGGCGGCGCTACGCCAGATGGCCACGTCGTATCCCTACGATCTGCACGAGGATCACAAGATCGCCCTGCGCTCGCATGCGAACGAAATCAACGAGCACCTGCGTAACGAAGTCCAGGAGCGTTTGTCACAAGCCGGACTGCAGGTGATCGAAGCCCGCGTCAGCCATCTGGCTTACGCACCCGAAATCGCGCAGGCCATGCTGCAACGTCAGCAAGCCGCCGCCATCATCGCCGCTCGCACGCGCATCGTCGAAGGCGCCGTGACCATGGTGCACATGGCGCTGGAACAGCTGGCGAAAAAAGACGTGGTGCACCTGGACGAAGAGCGCAAGGCCGCGATGGTCTCCAACCTGCTGGTGGTGTTGTGTGGCGAGCGAGGCACGCAGCCCATCGTCAACACCGGCACTTTGTATAGCGGCTGAGCGAACACGCCGTTGGCGGAGAAAAAAGCTTATCCGCTGCGGATCAGCAGCGACGTCCTCGACGCCGTACAACGCTGGGCGCAGGACGAGCTGCGCAGCGTGAACGCGCAGATCGAATATGTGCTGCGTGAGGCATTGAGAAAGGCGGGGCGAATGAACGCCCCGCCTTCCTCGGATAACGATCAGCAACCGCCGCCGTCGGAGTAATTACACCGCCAGCGCCTGCTCCAGGTCCGCCAGCAGATCTTCGACTTCCTCGACACCGACCGACAGGCGGATCAAAGAATCGTCGATGCCGAGCTCGCGACGCTTGTCTGGCGGAATCGAGGCATGCGTCATCAGGCCCGGATGATCGACCAGGCTTTCCACGCCGCCGAGACTTTCGGCGATGGTGAACAAACGGCAGCGCTCCAGGAAATGTTTGGCCTCGCCCAGCCCGCCTTTGACGAAGAACGTGACGATGCCGCTGAAGCCATTCTGCATCTGACGCCGCGCCAGCTGGTGCTGAGGATGGCTCGCGAGCCCCGGGTACAACACCTTGGCGACACGTGAATGTTTCTCCAGCCAACCTGCGATCTGTAGCGCGCTTTCACTGGACTGGCGCATGCGGAGCGTCAATGTTTTCAAGCCGCGCAAGGCCAGGAAACTATCGAACGGACCGCTGATCGCGCCGACGGCGTTCTGCAGGAAACCGATCTTGTCGGCCAGCTCCTCATTCGCCGCCACCGCGATGCCGCCGATCATGTCGGAGTGGCCGTTGAGATACTTGGTCGCGGAATGCATGACGATATCCGCGCCCAACTCGATGGGCCGCTGCACCCACGGCGTCGCGAACGTGTTATCGACGACGGTGAGAATGCCGCGCTTGCGCGCGAACTCTGCCACCTGGGCAATATCGACGAGGCGCAGCGTCGGATTGGTCGGCGTTTCGATCCAGATCATTTTCGTGGTCGGCCGCACCGCCGCTTCGAGCGCGCGTTGATCGGCGAGATTCGCGAAAGTGATGTCCAGGCCCGCCGAACGTTTGCGCACACGCTCGAACAATCGGAACGTGCCGCCGTACAGATCGTCCATCGCCACGATGTGACTACCACTGTCGAGCAGCTCCAGGAGCGTGCTCGTGGCCGCCATGCCCGAGGCAAACGCGAAGCCGCGCACACCGGCTTCGAGATCAGCGATGCATCGCTCCCACGCGCCGCGGGTCGGATTGGCGGTGCGCGAATAATCGTAACCTTTGTGAACGCCAGGGCTGCTCTGCGCGTAGGTGGACGTGGTGTAGATCGGCGGCATCACCGCGCCCGTGCTGGGATCGGGCGACTGACCGGCGTGAATGCAACGAGTGCCGAAACGCAGCGACGAAGATGAAGTCATGATGAGTACCGTGCTGATCGAGTCTGTGAATGATGCATTATTTCACTTGACGCCGCAGATAGTTGAGCACGTCCGAGCGCGTCACCAGGCCGAGGAACTTGTCCCCGTCCATCACCGCCGCCGACGAGCGCACTTCGAGCATGGCCACCAGGTTGTTGAGCGTCTGACTCTTGTCGACACGCAGGAACGTGCTGGTCATGGCCTTGTGCACCGGTTCGTTGAAGCGTTCCGGATGACCGAAGGCGAACCGCAGAATATCGTCTTCGGTGACCACGCCGATGAGCTTATCGTTGTCCATCACCGGCAATTGCGAGAAGCCGGCGTTGCGCAGACGGTTGTGCGCGGTGGTGAGCACGTCGTTCGGCCCGACCGTGATTGTGGCGCGCTGACCGTGCGGCCGGCCGATCAAGTCGCGCAAGTCGCCGTACTGCTCGCGCTGAATGAAGCCTTGATCCTCCATCCAGAAATCATTGTACAGCTTGGACAGATAACGCGCGCCCGTGTCGCACGCCAAAGTCACGACGCGCTTCGGTGATTTCTGCTCGCGACAGAAACGCAACGCGGCCGCGAGCAACGTGCCTGTCGACGACCCCGCGAGCACGCCTTCTTTCTGCAGCAACTCGCGCGCGACGGAAAACGATTCTCCGTCGGAGATGCTGTACGCCCGCTTGGTCATTGAAAAATCGGCGATCGAGGGAATGAAGTCCTCACCGATGCCTTCCACCAGCCACGACGACTTCTGAGTCATTTTGCCGGTCGCGATGAACTCCGCGAGAATGGAGCCCTGCGGATCGGCGAGCACCAGCTCGACGTGCGGAGCGTGCTTCTTGAAGAACGCGGCGAGGCCCGCGATGGTGCCGCTCGATCCGACGCCGATGACCACGGCGTCCAGGCGCTGCTCCATCTGTTCCCAGATCTCCGGCGCGGTGGTGCGCTCGTGCGCCTTGGGATTGTCGGGGTTCGCGAACTGATTGATGAAGTAGGCGTTATTGCGTTTGGCGATGGCCGCGCCCAGATCCTGGTAGTACTCCGGATGGCCCTTGCCCACGTCGGAACGCGTCAACACCACTTCGGCGCCCAGCGCGCGCAGGTTGAAAATTTTTTCCTGGCTCATTTTGTCCGGCAACACCAGAATGAGCCGGTAGCCCTTTTGCGCGGCGACCAGCGCGAGGCCCAGGCCGGTGTTGCCGGCGGTGGCTTCGACGATGACGCTGCCGGGCTTCAGATCGCCGCGGCGCTCGGCCTCCTCGATCATGGACAGGCCGATGCGATCCTTGATGGAGCCGCCCGGATTCATGGATTCGAGCTTCAGGTACAGCTCGCAAGGCCCCGTGTCGAGCCGATGCAGCCGCAACATGGGCGTGCGGCCAATCATCTCGATCGCGTTTTGATAGACGTGCATGGGAGACTCCGGTGAGCGAATCTTTACGTATGAATCAACATAGCCAATTGCACTAGTCCAGCGTCATTCATGCCTGCCGTCAAATCCTCGCAAACCGTTTCCGACGCACTGCATACCGCGACCATGCTGTTGTCGCGATCTTCGCCATCCGCGCGCCTCGACGCCGAGCTGCTGCTGGAATACGTAACCGGATTGTCACGTACGAATTTCCGAGCAAACCCCGAACGCGAGCTGCCGGCCGCCGCGGGTTGGTCGTTTCAACAGCTCGTCAAGCGGCGCTCGCAGGGCGAACCGGTTGCATACATCCGGCAGCAACAGGAGTTCTGGTCGCTGCTGCTCGAAGTGAGCCCCGCGGTGCTGATTCCGCGACCGGAGACCGAGCTCGTAGTCGAACGCGCCCTCGACCATATAAATAAAGAAGACACCGTCCGAGTTGCCGACCTGGGCACGGGCAGCGGGGCGATCGCGCTGGCCATCGCTTCCGACCGCCCGCGCGCCACGGTGCTCGCCGTCGATGCGTCCAAGGATGCGCTGGAACTGGCCAGCCGCAATATCGGGCGGCTGCAATTGACCAACGTTTCGCTATTACACGGCAGCTGGCTCGCACCGCTCGAGGGTGCGCGCTGTCACCTCATCGCGTCCAATCCGCCCTACATCGCGCAGGACGATCCCGACCTCGCGCCCGACGTGAAGCGCTTCGAGCCCGGCATGGCGTTGATTTCAGGACGCACCGGCTTCGAAGCCCTCGACGTCATCGTCCGCGACGCACCGGCTCACCTGGAACCGGGCGGCTGGCTGGTGCTGGAACACGGTTGGAAACAGGCCGAAGCCGTCCGGCAGCGGCTTGTGCGTCAAGGCTTCGTTCACGTACGCTCGCACGCCGATCTGGCCGGTCACGAACGCGTCACCGAAGGCCAGTGGCCACTTTAGAGGAAAGTCGCACATGCTCGAATTCAAGACGTCCAAAGGCACCTTCACCGTTCAGCTGTTCGACAAGCAGGCGCCGATCACGGTGGCGAACTTCTATCGTTACGCCGACGAAGGATTTTTCGACGGCACGATTTTCCATCGCGTCATTCCCGGCTTCATGGTTCAGGGCGGCGGACTGACCCCGGACATGGAGCAAAAGAAAGGTCACGCGCCGATCAAGAACGAGGCCACCAACGGCCTGAAGAACAAGCGCGGCACCCTGTCCATGGCGCGCACCAACGACATCGACAGCGCCACCTCGCAGTTTTTCATCAACGTGGTGGACAACGATTTCCTCGACCACAAGGGCCAGAGCAACTACGGCTACGCCGTGTTCGGTCGCGTCGACTCGGGCATGGACGTGGTGGACGCCATCGTGGCGGTGAAGACGGGCAACCGCGCCGGCCATCAGAACGTGCCGGTGGAAACCATCACCATCGAGTCGGTGAAGCGCATCGACGCGCCGGCCAAGTAAGCCTGCCGCTCGTAGCTGAATGCGGTCGTCGCCGCGTCCGCGGCGACTCCGAAATCAAATAAAAAACGCCGGGCGCACCCGCAGGCGCCCGGCGTCTTCTCGATCGGCGTCGATTACTTGAAAAGCACCGACAGGTTGATCACGTCCACGTCGCTCTCGCCAGCCTTCTCGTCGTCGCCCACGTCGAAGTACTTCTGATACTCGACGCGCAGCGCGAAGCTCTCGTTGATGTTCCAGGCGCCGCCGATGCCGGCGAGCAGCTCCATCTGGCTCGCATCCACGCGGCGGTGATACAGATTGAAAACATCGTCCTCGATCTCGGCGCTCATATAGCGCAGGCGATCGGTCACCCGCGTATCGGCGTAGTACAAGCCGCCACGCACATGCAGATCGAAGCTCTGACTGAGCGGGAACATGCCGAGCGCGCTCGCGGTGATGCCGCTGCTGGTGATCTGCTTGGCGCGCTGGAAGTCGCCAGACAGCGGGCGGGTGTAGATGCCCGCCGGGTCGCACTCGCCGCAGAAGAATCCGTAAGTGCCGGTGAGCGTGCCGGTCAGGCTGTACAGGAACTCGCCGAGGTTCACATAGCCCGCCTCGACCGCGATCCACTTGTTGAAGCGGTAGCCGATTTGCGCGCCCCACGGCGTCAGGCTGTCGTCCTGAGTCGAATCCTCGGGGCTGAGCGTGACGTTGGTGAACGGCTGGATCGGGAGAACCGCGAGCTCGGCGTCCAGTCCGTCGAGGATGGCCTCGTCATTGGCCGCTTTACCCGCGACGTCGTATTCGCCGCTGCCGCCCCAGGCCGTGAAATAAAAGCCGCGGTATTCCTCGTCGTCGGCCAGCGCCGCCGGGGTCGTCAACGCACCGGCCAACGCCAGGCCCGCCAGCCAAGCCGCCTTGTTAGTCATGTCCCGCTTCATCATGTGCCAGCGTCTCCGTAAGTCCGTGCTAATGATTCGAAAGGGCCTCGGCCGCCTTCGATCAGCCGAAACAGCCGCCAATCCCGGTTTTTGGGGCGCGATGGTAGACGATTATGTGCAATCAAACAGCGACTGCATCACACTTGGCCCGGCGCCCCGGCGCTTTCGTGAACCATGTCCGATTCCCATTCCACAGAACATCCCGTGCCGCGAATGTTTCGTTTCGTTGTCTGGCTACTGGCCCTGGTACTAATGCTGAGCGTCGGCTCGGTCGTTCTCCTGAGGTGGGTGGATCCGCCCACTACCGCCTTCATCGTTCGCGAGCGACTGTCCGCCGGCGAACCCGGCAAGCCGCGCAGCGTGCAATACCGATGGGTAGATTGGGAGCAGATCTCGCCGCACATCAAAGTGGCGGTCATCGCCGCCGAAGACCAGAAGTTTCCCAGCCATAACGGCTTCGACCTGGAGTCCATCAACGACGCGCTGGAAGATCGCGAGCGCGGCCGCCGGGTGCGAGGCGCCAGCACTCTGTCGCAGCAGGTCGCCAAGAATCTGTTCCTATGGCCAGGACAGAGCTGGGTGCGCAAAGGCCTGGAAGCCTACTTCACCGTATTGATCGAGACGCTGTGGCCAAAGCGACGCATCCTCGAGGTGTACGTGAACATCGCCGAATTCGGCAGCGGCGTGTTCGGCGTGGGTGCGGCCTCGCAGGTTTATTTCAATAAGTCCGCCGCGCGACTCAATGCGCCCGACGCGGCGTTGCTGGCGGCCGTGCTGCCGAGCCCGAAACGCATGAAGGTGCGCTCGCCGTCGCGCTACGTGCGCTCGCGCCAGGATTGGATCCTGGGTCAGATGCGGGGATTGGGCGGCGTCGGATTGCTGCGTCAGATCGAACCCGCCGCCGCCCAGGAAAACAACCGAAAAAAGAAGAGCTGACGCCGCTCAGGCGCGCACGACTTTCTGCTCGATGGCGCCGAAGAGGCTACGGCCCTGGGCATCGAACATTTCGATGCGCACGGTATCGCCGAACTTCAGGAACGAAGTGACCGGCTTGCCCTGCTCGATCTGCTCGAGCGTGCGCCGCTCGGCGATGCACGCAGAGCCGAGCGAGCGGTCATAGTTCGAGATGGTGCCTGAGCCGAGCACCGTACCGGCGCGGGCGTTGCGAGTCACAGTGATGTGCTCGATGAGCTTCGCGAAGTCGAAAGTCATATCGACGCCGGCGTTGGGCTTACCGAAAGGCTGGCCGTTCACATGCACGACCAGCGGCAGATGCACTTTCGCTTCCGACCAGGCCGTGCCTAATTCGTCAGGCGTGACGGCGACCGGCGAGAACGCGGTCGCGGGCTTGGATTGATAGAAGCCGAAGCCCTTGGCCAGCTCGTTGGGAATCAGATTCCGCAACGACCAGTCGTTGACCAGCATGACGAGCTTGATGTGCTCGAACGCGGCGGCTCGTTTGGTGCCGATGGGCACATCGTCGGTAATGACGGCGACCTCGCCTTCCAGGTCGATGCCGAAATCTTCGCTCGGCACCGGCACGTCCTGTCGTGCGCCCAGGAAGTCATCGGATCCGCCCTGATACACGAGCGGATCGGTCCAGAAACTTTCCGGCATTTGCGCGCCGCGCGCCTTGCGCACGAGCTCGACGTGATTCACGTACGCGGAACCGTCGACCCAGTGATACGCACGAGGCAGCGGCGCCATCGCGTTCGATGGATCGAACGCGAACGAATCTTTCACTGCGCCCTTTTCCAACGCCGCGGCGACTTCGGCCAGCTTCGGCGCAATGCTCGCCCAATCGTCGAGCGCCGCCTGCATAGTGGCCGCGATCTGCGCGACCGCGACGGCTTTGGTGAGATCGCGGTTGACGACGACCAGCTGGCCGTCGCGATTCGCATTCTTAACGGTTGCCAGCTTCATTTGGTCTTCCAGCTATCCACGTATCCCGACCACTCGACGGCGGCGGCGGCCTCGGTGATCTCCAGTGCATCGCGCGTGTCGATCATCACCGCGTACTCATCCGTCGCCGGCTTGGATTGCACCAGCATGTTCTTCAGCGCCTTCGGATGCGGGCCATGCGTGAAGCCGCAGGGATGCAACGTCATCATTCCCGGCTTGATGTTGTCGCGGGAGAAGAAGTCACCCGCGTGATAGAACAACACCTCGTCGTAGTCGTCGTTGTTGTGAAAGAACGGGACTTTCAACGCGCCCGGATCGGTCTCGAACGGCCGCGGCACGAAGGTGCAGACCACGAAGCGATTGCCGAGGAACGTAGTGTGCGCCGAAGGCGGCAAATGATAACGATGGCTGGCGACCGGACGGATGTCCTTGACGTTGATGCGCACCACCGACAGATCGCCATGCCAGCCGGTCGCATCCAACGGGTTGAACGGATAAGTCACGATCGAAATCGCGTTGTTACGTTTCACGCGCACCTGCCAGTGGCGCTCGTCGCTCTGCTGAGCCACGAACGCCGCATCCATCTGCGGCGCGTCCAGCATGGCCGGATCGAAGATGGCGTGCGCGCCCAACAAACCTTTGTCTGGCAGCGAGTAGCTCGAGTTGGTGGCTTCGATCAGCAGCGCGAAAATCGGATCTTGGGGTTCCTGCAACTCGATGCGCCACATCGTGCCGCGTGGAATGACGACATAGTCGCCGGCTGCGAGCGTGAGATGACCGTAGTCGCAGTGAAACTCACCGGCGCCCCGGTGCACGAACAACAGCTCGTCGCCATCGGCATTGCGCGCCAGGTGATCCATCGACGCAGCCGCATTCCACACACGCACGCGAACATGCGCGTTGCGCAGGATCTCCGCTGCCTGCCAGGGCGACGCCTGGCCGGCGTCCACCTTGGTCAGATCGAACGCGTGCGGTCGCAACGGCCCTTCGAACTCCACCCACGCCGTGGGCGGATGGCGATGATGAAAGAAGGCGGCCGGGCCGAAAAATCCTTCCTTACTGATCTCGCGCTCGAACGTGCCCGGCGGCAGATCGGCATGCGCCTGCCGCGAGGCCGTGCCCTCGACGCGGGATGGAATGATGGGCCGTTTCATGGCGCACCTCGCCGGTTAAATCACACCGCGACGCATCTGATCCAGCTCGATGGATTCGAACAATGCCTTGAAATTACCTTCGCCGAAGCCGTCGTTGCCCTTGCGCTGGATGATCTCGAAAAAGATCGGGCCGATGACGTTCTGGGTGAAGATCTGCAGCAGCAGACCTTCGCCCTTGTCCGGATTGCCGTCGATGAGGATGCGACGCTTGCGCAGCTCTTCCAGGTTCTCGCGATGCCCGGTGACGCGCTGGTCCACGCCTTCATAATAAGTGTCCGGCGTATCCTGGAACTGCACGCCCTGCCCACGCAGCGTATCGACCGTGTGCTGGATATCCGAGGTGCCAAGTGCGATATGCTGAATGCCTTCGCCCTTGTACTCGCGCAGGTACTCTTCGATTTGCGACTTGTCGTCCTGGGACTCGTTGATGGGGATGCGGATCTTGCCGCACGGGCTGGTCATTGCGCGGCTGAACAGGCCGGTCTTTTTGCCTTCGATGTCGAAGTAGCGGATCTCACGGAAGTTGAACAGCTTCTCGTAGAAGCCGGCCCACTTGTTCATGTTGCCGCGAGCCACGTTGTGAGTCAGATGATCGATGTACGTCAGCCCGGCGGTGCGGCCCAGCGAATGGCCCGACACCGGCACGAAATCGACGTCGTAGATCGTGCGGTCGCCGTAACGGTCGACCAGATAGATCAGGCTGCCGCCGATGCCTTCGATGGCCGGAATGTTCAGCTCCATCGGGCCGACGCGGGTTTCGACCGGCTTGGCGCCGAGCTCCACGCAACGCTTGAAAGCGTAGGCCGCGTCCTTGACGCGAAACGCCATGGCGCAGGCCGACGGGCCGTGCTCTTTGGCGAAACGCTGGCCGAAGCTGTCGCCTTCCGCGTTGATGATGAAATTGATGTCGCCCTGCCGGTGCAGAGTGACATTCTTGCTGCGATGTTTGGCCGTGGCCGGAAACCCCAGCCGCTCGAACAGGGTGCGCAACAACTCCGGGTCTTCGGCGGTGTATTCGACGAACTCGAAGCCGTCGGTGCCGAGGGGATTATGACTGTCGCTCATTGCGGTTATCCAGGATAAGAAACTAATGGTTACAGTTGAAACTATCAGCGCGCGGGCCGTCAAGGGGAGTCGTCGCAAGTCATGACAGCTTCTAAAGAAAAAGAGGGAGCCGTGGCGCCGGGCGTCGGCCGGGCTCAGAAAGATGCGACCGTGGCACCGGGCGTCAGCCGGGCTCAGAAAGATGCAACCGTGGCACCGGGCGTCAGCCGGGCTCAGAAAGATGCAACCGTGGAACCGGGCGACAGCCCGCTGCACCTGGATCGCTTCATTCCCTACCGGCTGTCGGTGCTCTCGAACACCATCAGCATGCTGATCGCGAGCGCTTATGAACGGGAGTTCGGGCTGAGCATCCCCCAGTGGCGCATCATGGCCGTGCTGGCGCGCTATCCCGATCTGTCGGCGGTCGAGGTGGCGGAACGCACGGCCATGGACAAAGTGGCGGTGAGTCGGGCCGTGCAGGGCCTGCTCAGCTCGAAGCGAGTATTGCGCGCCTATGACAAGGGCGACCGCCGTCGCTCCATCCTCCGCCTGTCTGCCGCTGGACAGGCTGTGTACACGCGCGTCTCGCCAATGGCCCTGCGCTACGAGGAGCAACTGCTCAGCGCATTGAGCCCCGCCGACCAGCGCACCCTGGACAAACTGCTGACGCGTCTGATGGAGCAAGCACAATCCATGCAAGCAAGTCGCGATAGTTAGCAAGGCTTCGCTATACTCCGCCCCGCTTGTATGCAAGTTGCGAAGGGAGCGGCGAACGAGTGAGAACAGTGGCGGAGTTCCGCGTCGAGTATCTGCGGCAGTTGAGCCCGCAGGGCCGACCGCTCGACGAGCTGCCGGCTTTCGCGGCGGACAACGACGAGTTGCTGAAAATGTTCGCGGCCATGCTCCGCGCGCGCACGTTCGACGCCAAGGCAGTCAATCTGCAGCGTACCGGCAAGCTCGGCACTTACGCGCCGTGTCTCGGCCAGGAAGCCGCTCATGTCGGCGTCGGCGCGGCGATGCGCCCCGAAGACTGCCTGGCCATCGTCTATCGCGAGATCGGCACACTGTTCTGGCGCGGCGTGAGCATGACCGAAGTGCTGCTGTACTGGGGCGGCGATGAACGCGGTAACAACTTCGCCGTGCCCAGACACGACTTCCCCTGGTGTGTGCCCATCGCGACTCAGACGTTGCACGCGGCCGGCGCCGCGATGGCATTCAAGATTCGCAAGGAGCCACGCTGCGCGGTCGCGTACATCGGCGATGGCGGCACGTCGGAAGGCACCTTCTACGAAGCGATGAACCTGGCGGGCGCGCGCCAGCTGCCCATCGTGTTCATGATCGTCAACAACAAGTGGGCCATCTCGGTCCCCATCGAACAGCAGACCGCCGCGCAAACCCTGGCGCAAAAAGCCATTGCCGCCGGCATCCCGGGCGTGCAGGTCGACGGCAACGACGTGATCGCGGTTCGCGACTGCATGTCGCGCGCGCTCGAGAAAGCACGCAACGGCGGCGGCCCGACCGTGGTCGAGGCGATGAGCTATCGCTTGAGCGATCACACTACCGCTGACGACGCCAGCCGTTATCGCGACGAAACTGAAGTCGCCGAAGCGTGGAAGGTCGAGCCGCTGGTCCGATTGCGCAAGTTGCTCGAATCGCGCGGCGTGCTCGATGAAGCACGCGAACAGGCCATGAAGGCGCAGTTCACGCGCGAGGTCGACGCCGCCGTTCAGGAATATCTGAGCACGCCGCGTCAGTCGACCGACGCGATGTTCGATCATCTGTACGCGAACCCTCCTCCGTATCTCGAGGCGCAAAAGGAAATCGCGCGTCGCTACGCCGGCACCGGCCGGCCTTCACACTGAAGTCTGCGCATGCCCAAAGTCACAATGGTCGAAGCCATCGCGATGGCGCAGGCGTGGGAGTTGGCGCACGACCCGAGCGTAGTCGTGCTCGGCGAGGACGTCGGCAAGAGCGGCGGCGTGTTTCGCGCCACGTCGGGCTTGTTCGAAAAGTTCGGCGCCGATCGTGTGCAGGACACCCCCCTGGCGGAAAACATGATCGCCGGCATGTGCGTCGGCATGGCCGCGCAAGGCATGCGGCCGGTCGCCGAAATCCAGTTCATGGGCTTTCTGTATCCGGCGGTCGATCAGATCGTCAATCACATGAGCCGGCTGCGCCATCGCACGCGCGGACGTTTGTCGTGTCCGGTTGTGATCCGCACGCCGCACGGCGGCGGCATTCACGCGCCCGAACATCACTCCGAATCGGTCGAGTCGATGATCGCGCATGTGCCCGGCATTCGCGTGGTCTGCCCTTCTTCGCCAGCGCGCGCTTATGGCTTGCTGCTGGCTTCGATTCGCGATCCGGATCCGGTATTGTTCCTCGAACCCACGCGCATTTATCGATTAGTGAAACAGGAAGTGCCCGACGACGGCGTCGCCGCGCCTCTGGATGTTTGTTACATCCTGCGTGAAGGCGAAGACGTCACCATCGTTACGTGGGGCGCGATGACGACGGACGTGTTGCAGGCTGCCGAGCAGCTCGCCGCTCAAGGCGTCAGCGCCGAAGTCATCGACCTCGCGACCATCAGCCCGATCGATGCCGAGACCATTCTCGACTCGGTGGCGAAGACGGGTCGTTTAGTCATCGTTCACGAAGCCGCGCGTAACTGTGGCGTCGGCGCCGAGATCGCGGCTATCGTCGCCGAGCATGGACTGTACGACCTGCTCGCCCCCATTCAACGAGTCACCGGCTTCGACACCGTCGTGCCGTTGTATCGACTCGAAAACGATTACATTCCCAGCGTGACGCGCATCATCGATGCCGCCAAAGCGACGCTGGCCGGCTAGGAAGAAGTTTATGAGCGTTACCTTCAACCTCCCGGACCTCGGCGAAGGCCTGCAAGAAGCGGAAATCGTGTCCTGGCACGTCAAGGAGGGCCAGCGCGTCGAAGTCGATCAGCCGCTGCTGTCCGTCGAAACGGCCAAGGCCGTGGTGGACGTGCCGAGCCCCTACTCCGGCAACATCGTGCGCTTGTATGCAAAGCAGGGCGATACCGTCGAGACGGGCAAGCCGCTCGTCGATTTCGATCTGCCACAAGGCGCTGCTGCGAATACATCGACAGCCGGCCATGGCGCCCAAGCGCCTTCGAACCAAGGCATGGTCGTCGGCCACATGGCCACGCGTAATGAAGAGTTCGTCGATCAAGCCGTCGTCGGGCGCGGTCGACGTGCATTCAGGGATCGCGGTCGCGTGCGTGCAGCGCCAGCCGTTCGTATGCTGGCCAAGCGCCTGGGCGTCGAGTTGAGTGCATGTCCGGCGACCGGCCGGCACGGTCTCGTCAGCGTCGATGACGTTCTCGGTCGCGCCAACCTGAACAAATCTCAACAGCGCGCCCCGGCGGTCGCCGGATTGACCGACGCAGATAAATTGCGCGGTCCGCGCAAAGCCATGGCTCAGAGCATGTCGCTGTCTCGGGATGAGATCGCGATGTGCACAATCTTCGACGACGCCGACATCGACGTTTGGAAGAGTCGCGGCGATATCACGATCCGATTGATCCGCGCCATCGCCGCCGGCGTCAAGGCCGAGCCTGCTTTGAACGCGTTGTTCGATCCTTCCGTGCCGGCGCGCAAGCTGATGGAACAGGTGCATCTGGCGATGGCAGTGGATACAACGGAAGGTCTGATCGTTCCGGTCCTGCGCGATGTCGCTTCTCAATCGCCGACACAATTGCGCGCCAATCTGGACGACATCAAGCAACGGACGCGCAGCCGTACCATCACGCCGGAAGAAATGCGTGACTACACCATCACACTTTCTAACTTCGGCACCGTCGCCGGACGGTATGCAACGCCGCTGGTTGTGCCGCCGACCGTCGCCATCCTCGGCGCGGGCAAGTTACAACGTGACGTGGTTGCGGGCGTCAACAGCCCGGAAATACACGTTCGTCTGCCGTTGTCGTTGACGTTCGATCACCGCTGCGTCACCGGCGGCGAAGCACTACGATTCCTGGCGGCCGTCATCAAGGATCTGGAACTTCCGAGCTAACCGCTGGAGAGTTCCGACAGCCTTCGTTATTCCATTTTGGTGCATCCGGCGCCACGGGGATCTCTTAATCTATGCGCCCCAGCGCAGTCCCGTTGCGCGCCTTACTGATTGACCAGTGAGCTCAGGGGCTCACTCTGCCCCCTTTCAAACGAATAACGTTCGCATCATGACACCGACTATTCCTGCTGCCCGTCAGAAACTGATCGAGCGAATTGCGCAATCCGCCCGCGAATTGAGACGACGCGGCGACCCGCTGGATGTTCAGGAATTCATCCGCCACTACTACCGTGGCGTGGGTGAAGAAGACATGGCCGAGCACGGCAGCGAGACGCTGGCCGCGCTGGCGCTCGCCCATCTGCGCGCCGCCGCCGTGCGCAAGCCGAATCGTCCCTTCGTGCGTGTCTTCAATACCGATGAAGAGCGTGACGGCTGGAGCACCACGCACACCATCGTGGAAGTGACCACCGAGGACATGCCGTTCCTGGTGGACTCGCTGGGCATGGTGCTGACCCAGGCCGGACTCACTATTCATATGATGGTTCATCCGGTCCTGCCGGTGCGTCGCGATCGCACCGGCAAACTGGAAGCGCTGGCTCAAGACGGCGACGTGAAAAAGTTCACGCAGGAATCCTGGCAGCACATCGAGATCGATCGCATCGGCGCGCCCGAGCGTCTCCAAGAGCTGGAACAGAAACTGTTACGCACGCTCGAAGACGTGCGCCTCGCGGTCGGCGATTGGACCGAGATGCGCCAGCGCGCCTCCGAGCTCGCGAACGAGATCGAGCGCGACAATCCCGGCGTGCAACCTAACGAAGCGCGCGAGGCAAAGGCGTTGCTCGATTGGATGGCCGCGAATCATTTCACTTTCCTCGGCTATCGCCAGTACGAGTTGCAGCGAGGCCGCAGCGAGGATTTGCTGGTGCCGATGCCAGAGACGGGCCTGGGCATCTTGCGCACACGCAAGGGATATCGTTCCGAGCCAACGGTGCTCAAGGGTGAGCTGCGCGAGCGCGCACGCCAGCCCGAGTTGCTGATGATCACCAAGGCGAACTCCGTCTCAACCGTCCATCGCGCCACCTATCTCGACTACGTCGGCGTGAAAACGGTCGACGCGCAGGGCCGCGTCACCGGCGAGAAACGTTTCCTCGGCTTGTTCACATCGGCGGTCTACAACCGCAGCCCGCGCGAGATTCCCATGCTTCGGCACAAGATCGAACGCGTGGTCGGACACTTCGGCCTCGATCCCGCCAGCCACGACGGCAAGGCAGTCGTGCATGTATTGGAAACCTATCCGCGCGACGAGCTGTTCCAGGCCAGCGTCACGGATCTGATTCGCACCGTCCGCGGCATCGTCAATCTGTACGAGCGTCAGCGCGTCCGTGTGTTCCTGCGCCGGGACACCTTCGGCCGCTTCTACTCCGCCCTCGTCTTCGTACCGCGCGACCGCTACAACACGCAGGTCCGTCAGAAGATGGAAGCGGTGATCAACGAAAAGCTGCAGGCCACCGCAATCGAATCGCAGGTGCAGCTGTCGCAGTCGGCTCTGGCCCGCGTGCATATGATCATTCGTCTGCCGGCCGACGGCGGACCGAGCATCGATGCGGAGGAACTCGAAGGTCTGATCGCCGAAACCGTGCGCACGTGGAACGATAAGTTGCGCGACGCCTTGATCGAAAAGCACGGCGAGCTGGACGGCCGTTTGATCGCCGAGAAGTTCAAGGACGCGTTCCCGGCCGCTTACGAAGAAGACACGAGCGCGGAAGTCGCGCTCGCCGACATCCAGCAACTCAACGAAGTCATCGCCAACAGCGACCGGGTCGCGATGCGCCTCGCCAGCGGCGAAGGCAAGACGGTCCATCTGCGCCTGTTCCGCGCCGCCTCGCCCATCGCTTTGTCACAAGCCCTGCCGATTCTGGAGAACATGGGCTTCCTGATCGTGAGCGAGCGTCCGTACCGCATCGGCGTGCCGGGTGGCCGCGAGATCTGGCTGCAGGATTTCGAGATGCAACGTCGCGACGGCGGCACCATCACTCCCGCCGCGCTGGGCGAACGTTTCACCGATACGTTCACCGCGGTGTGGACCGGTCGCGCCGAGAACGACGGCTTCAATCAGCTCATCGTGGTCACGAATGTCACCTGGCGTCAGGCCAGCGTGCTGCGCGCCTACTGCCGTTACGCGATTCAAACCGGCGCGAGCTTCAGCCAGGCGTACATGGAGCAGGTGCTGATTTCGAATGCGCGGATCGCGGCCATCCTGTCGCAGCTGTTCGAAGCGCAGTTCGATCCGGCGATCAAGCCGGCAAAGCGCACCCCCGAAGTCGACCGCCTGAAACAAGAGCTGTCCGACCTGCTCGACTCGGTGCGCAGTCTGGACGAAGACCGCATCCTGCGTCGTTTCGCGCATGCCATTCAGGCCACTCTCCGCACCAACTATTTCCAGGCCGACAGCAGCGGAGCATTCAAGGACCGACTGTCGTTCAAGCTCGACTCGCGCAGCATTCCCGAAGTCCCGCAGCCCCGCCCGGCCTTCGAGATCTTCGTTTATTCGCCGCGCGTCGAAGGCGTTCACCTGCGCATGGGTCAGGTGGCCCGCGGCGGTATCCGCTGGTCGGATCGTCGTGAAGACTTCCGCACCGAAGTGCTGGGCCTGATGAAGGCGCAGAACGTGAAGAACACGTTGATCGTGCCGGTCGGCGCCAAGGGCGGCTTCGTGCCCAAGCGCATGCCCGCCGGCGCCAGCCGTGAAGACGTGCAGCGCGAAGGCGTCGAGTGCTATCGCACTTTCATTTCGGCGCTGCTCGACATCACGGACAACATCGTCGAAGGCAAGATCGTGCCGCCGGCGAACGTAGTCCGTCGCGACGGCGACGATCCGTACCTGGTCGTGGCCGCCGACAAGGGCACCGCCACGTTCTCCGACATCGCCAACCAACTCGCCGCCGACTACAACTTCTGGCTGGGCGACGCGTTTGCCTCCGGCGGCTCGGCCGGTTACGACCACAAGAAGATGGGCATCACCGCCCGCGGCGGTTGGGAATGCGTGAAGCGCCACTTCCGCGAAATGGGCATCGACACTCAGTCGCAGGACTTCACCGCCATCGGCATCGGCGACATGGCCGGCGACGTGTTCGGCAATGGCATGCTGCAGTCTCCGCACATCCGGCTGCTGGCCGCGTTCAATCACCAGCACATCTTCCTCGACCCGGATCCGGATGCGGCCGCTTCTTATAAAGAGCGTGAGCGCATGTTCAACCTGCCGCGCTCGACCTGGGAAGACTACAACCGCAAGGCGATCTCCAAGGGCGGCGGCGTGTTCCCGCGGAGCGCCAAGTCGATCAAGGTGTCGCCGCAAGTGCAGGCCATGCTTGGCATCAAGCGCGACACCTTCACGCCGATCGAGCTGATCCGCGCCATTCTGTGCATGCCGGTCGATCTGCTGTGGAACGGCGGCATCGGAACGTATGTAAAGGCCACCGACGAAACTCACATCGACGTGGGCGATCGCGCCAACGACGCCGTGCGCGTCAACGGTCGCGACCTGCGCTGTAAGGTGATCGGCGAAGGCGGCAACCTCGGTTTGTCACAACGGGGCCGGGTCGAGTACGCGCTGGCCGGCGGCCGCCTCAACACCGACTTCGTCGACAACTCCGGTGGCGTCGATTGCTCCGACCACGAAGTCAACATCAAGATCCTGCTGAACAACCTGCCCAAGCGGGCCGGCCTCACGCTGGAGAAGCGCAACGACCTGCTGGTCGACATGACCGACGAGGTCGCGGCGCTGGTCCTGCGCGACAACTATCTGCAGAGCCAGGCGCTGTCCATGCTCGAAGCGCGCGCCAGCAAGGATCTGCTGGAACACGCGCATTCCATTCGCCGGCTGGAAGTGTCGGGCCTGCTGGATCGCGGGCTCGAGTTCCTGCCCGCGAGCGAAGAAATCACCGAAAGACATCAGGCCGGCCGCGGCCTGACCCGGCCGGAGCTCGCCATTCTGCTGGCCTACGCCAAGATGGCGCTGTACTCGAAGCTCATCGATTCGGATGTGCCGGAGGATCCCTATCTGGCCAACGAGCTCGGACGTTACTTCCCGGCATTGATGCAGAAACGTTTCGATAAGTATCTATCCGAACATCGGCTGCGCCGGGAAATCATCGCGACCGCGACCACCAACAGCATCGTGAATCGCATGGGCCCGACGTTCGCGCGTCGTGTTCAGGAAGATACTGGCGCCAACGCCGGCACTGTCGCCCGCGCTTACGCCATCGCCCGCGAGTTCGTCGCCATGCGCGACACCTGGGCCGACATCGAAGCGCTGGATACGAAGATCGCGGCGGCCGTGCAGTACGAGATGATGTTCGAGACCACTCGCCTGCTCCGCTTCTGCACTTACTGGCTGATCCATCGCCAGAGCGGCCAGCTCGACATCGAGCGTCAGGTGTCGCGTTTCCGCGGAGGCATGAAGGAGTTGGATGGGCTGCTGCCCCGAGTGTTGGCGGGCGATGACCTCGCTGCTTTCAACAGTCGCCAGAGCCGCTATGTGGCCGCGTCGGTGCCGGACAAGCTGGCCCGTCGGATGGCCAGCCTGGTGGCGCTCCGCTCCGGCCCGGACCTGGTCGAAATCGGGGAGCAGACGGGGCTGCCGCTCGAACGGGCCGCCGCGCTCTACTTCGGCGTCGGCACCGCTTTGTCACTGGACTGGATTCGCGAGCAGGTGGAAATGCTCGGCGTCGAAGGCCACTGGCAGGCGGTCGCTCGCACCACTCTGCGAGACAACGTCTACAACCTGCAGCGAGTGTTGAGCTTGCAAGTCATCGCGGAGGCCAGCCGTTCGAACAAGGACGCCAGGAAAGCAGCCAGCCTCACCCCGGCTGAATTGCTGGAAGGATGGGTCACCCGCCATCGCGCCGCTGTCGATTACTTGCGGCAGACGGTGAGCGACATGCGCGCGTTGCCCGCGATGGACTTCGCGACTTTGTCGGTGGCTTTGCAGGCCGTGCGCAGAATGACGGAATAATTGACGGACTGCCGGAATCGTTAACAAATTGAGGGCCCCCTCTGTCAAAAAAACCGCCGAAAAGTGACGGTAAAATGCGACATATCGTGCGTCCCGGTCGTGACCGGGACGCACGACTGAATGAACGTGGCGACACCTGCGGGTTAGGGGCAATGTCTGCTATAAAGTCGCCCCTCATCCACCCTGACTTTAGTTATGCCCGGCCAACTCGTACTCCTGCGCCACGGACAAAGCACCTGGAATCTCGAAAACCTGTTCACCGGCTGGGTGGACGTGGACCTGACCGAACAAGGCCGCAACGAAGCGCGCGCCGCCGGTCGCCTGTTGAAGGCGGAAGGTTTCGAGTTCCAGCAGGTGTTCACTTCCGTGCTCAAGCGCGCCATCCGCACGATGTGGATCGTGCTGGATGAAATGGATCGCATGTGGCTGCCGGTGGAGCGCAGCTGGCGCCTGAACGAACGTCACTACGGCGCCCTGCAGGGCCTCAACAAAGCTGAAACAGTCGAAAAGTATGGTGGCGACCAGGTGAAGATCTGGCGTCGCAGTTATGACATTCCGCCGCCGGCACTGTCGCTGGATGACGAACGTCATCCACGTTTCGATCTGCGTTACGCCGCGCTCAAGCCGGAAGAGCTGCCGACCACCGAATCTTTGAAGACCACGCTCGATCGAGTGCTGCCGTACTGGAACAACCGGCTCGCTCCGGAGTTAAACGCCGGGCGAGATGTATTGGTCGTCGCACACGGGAACAGTCTGCGCGCACTTGTAAAGATGCTCGACGGTATGTCGGATGACGAGATCGTCGAATTCAACATTCCAACTGGAGTTCCGATTCACTATCAGTTGGACAAGGCGCTGAAACCCACGTCGAGACGCTTTTTGGGAGATCCCGAGGCGATCAAGGCGGCAGCCGAAGCCGTGGCGCGACAAACAGAGAAGAAGAAGTAGCCCCCAGTAGTCGAGAGGGTTGAAAGTTTGAATCTGCGGTGTCGCCAAGTGCGAACACCGCAGGCGGCGAGAGCGGGTGCGTGCAGCGAAGCAACAGATGATTTTTCGTTCTGTTGCATTGTCAGCAGTCACGCAACGATGGGCGATTTAACACTTGAAAACTCCGTTCCAAATTGATGCATAGCTGCATCGGAACTGTTCGACGGTGAAGCGTGTCATCTGCTCGTCGCGTTTGAATGTTGTACTTGCGCAGCAATCGAGATTGGTCTAATTAACCTTTCAAGGTTTTGTTTGATGCATTTCGGTGCGCGTTGTGACTTTTCGCCGTTCAGCGACGGCAAAAATTACATTGGAATAGAACTTGCTTTGTTCTTGCTCCGTTGGGAGCAATGGGAAAGCCAGTTTGATGGGGCAAGGCGCCTTGAGTCTTGCAATGGTTAATTTGCGAGCCGTGGGGACGGGGGCGCAACGCACACACGACCAGCAAACGTGCCTGTTTGGGTGTGCGTCATTGATGAGGAGTGATGCATGCGTCTGATCAGACTCGCGTTGGCTGTAACGGCCGTGAGTTTTAGTTTTGCCGCGGTGGCGAACCCGGCAGTCAATAGCAATGTGAGCGGCTCGATCGCCGGCAGCGTCGGCGCAACCATGGCCGGCTCCGTTGCAACCAACACCGCGACCCAGATGGTCGCAGGCAACGCTCAGGTGCGCCTCGACGGCGGCCTCGGTCACCTCGGCGGCAACGATGCCCGCTCGAGCTCCAGATCACCTTCGGCCAACGGCATGGAAGATTCGATGTCGCGCGGCTGGCTCATGGCGCTGGTCACGGTGCTGTTGATCGGCCATCAGCTGCGTCGCAAGCATCGCTTTCTGCGTCCGCATCGCTTCAGCGACCTGTAATCGCCACCGGCAAGGCTGCTTCCGCACGAAGCGGGAGGTGAGATGATCAACCAACGTCAACCTTTGAGGTCGTACGACCGTTCGGCCGGCGTGAGCGCGTCCGAGCCGACGTCGCTGTTCGTCCTGAAATCGCTGCTGTATCCGGTCATGCCGGTGCTCACGCTCGGCCTGTGCATGCTGGCCTGGCGCGAGAACCTGGACGGGCCGTATTTCCTGATGGCGGTGCTGGCCTTCTTCGGCGCGGCCGACGTGCTCGACGCGCTGCCGATGTCGCCGCCGCGCGCCCGCTCGATGGCGATCGCGTCGCTGCTGGACATCATCTTCCGCTGGTCCCTGGTGATCGCATTCATCTGGGCCCTGCTGGAGATCGCCGGCATCGCCAATCAGCTGCGCTGGGAAGTGCTGGTCAGCTGGGCGCTGGCCACGCCGCTGGTGATCTGGGTGGGACGTTTGTATGCGCCTCATCTGTTCGTTCGCGCCAGCAACAGCGGCGCGCCCCGCAAGGTCGTGATCGCCGGCGCCAATCGTCTTGGCGCCAAGCTCGCGCGCAACCTGCAGGAGTCGCCCTGGCTGAACATGGAAGTGCTCGGCTTTTTCGACGACCGCGACTCGGGCCGGCTGCCCGAGGAATGCGCCAATCGGGTATTGGGCAAGCTGACCTGGATGCGGGATTACATCGCCCGCAATTCCATCGACGTGGTCTACATAACCCTGCCGATGACGCGTCACCCCCGCATCACCGAGTTGCTGCAGTCGTTAAAAGATTCGACGGCTTCGGTGTACTTCGTGCCCGACCTCACCATGTGCGATCTGGTGCAGCCGCGCTTCGACCTGGTGAACGGCATCCCGGTGGTGGCGGTGTGTGAATCGCCGTTCTACGGCGGCCGTGGCATCGCCAAGCGCCTCAGCGACATCGCGATCTCCGCGACGGCCATTGCCCTGCTCTCGCCGGTGATGCTGGCGATCGCCGCGGCGGTGCGCCTCACTTCGCCGGGCCCGGTGATCTTCCGTCAAAAGCGTTACGGGCTGGATGGCAAGGAAATCGTCGTCTACAAGTTCCGTTCAATGACCGTCACCGAGGACGGCAACAAGAGTTACACCCAGGTCACCCGCAACGACGCACGCGTGACTCCGGTGGGCTCGTTCATCCGCGCCACTTCGCTGGATGAACTGCCGCAGCTGTTCAATGTCCTGGAAGGAACGATGAGCATCGTCGGCCCGCGTCCGCACGCGGTCGCGGTCAACGAGCAATACCGGCGACTGATCCCGGGCTACATGCTTAGACATAAGGTGAAGCCGGGCATCACGGGCTGGGCGCAGGTCAACGGCTTCCGCGGCGGCGACGACATCGGTTCGATGCGCTCGCGCATTGAACATGATCTGGAATATTTGCAGCACTGGTCGCTCACGCTCGACCTGATGATTATCCTTAAGACAGCCATGGTGGTTTGGAACGACAGACATGCTTATTAGTCGGATGGCGCGCCGTTATGTCTCAATGTGGAGTGCGGCGCTGCTGATGATCTGCTCGATGCTGAGCAGCTTGAGCGTAACGACGGCGGCGGCGGACTCGGACTATCGGTTGGGACCCGGCGATCTGTTGCGGGTCAACGTGTTCGGCTCGCCGGAGTTGTCTGGCGAGGTGCGAGTGAGCGAGTCCGGCAATATCACCTATCCGCTGGTCGGGCAGGTGCCGGTGTCGGGCAAGTCGCCTGCGCAGGTCGAGGCGCTGCTGGTGGACGCCTTCGTCCAGGGCGGCTATCTGAAGCAGCCGCAGGTCACCGTGCTGGTGATGGAGTACCTCAGCCAGAAGGTGTCGGTGCTCGGTCATGTCACCAAGCCCGGCCAGTACACGCTGCAGTCGGCCAGCCGCGTGCTGGACCTGCTCGCCGAGGCGGGCGGACCGAAGGCCGAGGAAGCGGCCGACGTGGCCACCTTGATGCGCAAAGATGGCAGCAAGGCGAGCATCGATCTGGCTGCGTTGTTCGGTGGCGACCCCGCCCAGAACCACGTGGTGGCAGGCGGCGACACTGTTTATGTACCGCGCGCCCCGCAGTTCTACGTGTACGGCGAGGTGCAGAAGCCGGGCATGTACAAGCTCGAGCGCGGCATGACGGTGTCACGGGCGATTTCGGCCGGCGGCGGTCTGACGCCGCGGGGCTCGGAACGCCGCGTGGTCATCAAACGGAAAGACAAGAACGGTAAGGAGCAGCACTACTCGGCCAAGGGTTCCGACCTGTTGCAGGCCGACGACGTGTTGATGGTCAAGGAAGGCTTGTTCTGAATACGGCCGGTTCGATCGATTTGATCAGTCTAGTTATCGGGAACGAAGCACTATGATGGGCCTCGCTCAAATGTTGAGAGTTCTGCGTGGACGCGCGCTGTTGTTCATTACCATCGTGATGGTCGTGGTGACCGGCGTCGCGCTCATCAGCCTCATCTCCCCGAAGAAATATGTGGCGGAGCTGGCGCTCGTGGTCGACCTGCAGGGTAACGACCCGATGAAGGATACCGCGCTGGCGCCGGCGCTGGTGCCCTCGCACCTCGCCACCCAGACCGAGATCATCCGCAGCCGCAACGTGGCCATGAAGGTCATCGAGAAGATGGACCTGAGAAACAACCCCGCGGTGGTCGCGGCCTATCAGGACAGCGGCGCGGACACAGACATCGACTCCTGGCTGGTCGCCAACCTGCTGCGTGGGGTGGATGCGAAGACCTCGCGCAACAGCAACATCATTCGTATCTCCTACGGCAGCTCCGATCCAATGGAAGCCGCGAACATGGCCAACGCGTTCGCCGATGCGTACATCCAGACCAGCCTGGAGCTGCGCGTCGATCCGGCCCGCCGCCAGGTGACCTGGTACGAAGAGCAGGTCTCGCAGCTGCGCGATGCGCTGGTGGCCGCGCAGAGCAAGCTGTCGAAGTATCAGGCGGATCATGGCGTGCTCGGCGTCGACGCCGCCCGCATGGACGTCGAAAACGCCCGCTTGCAGGAAATCTCCAATCAGCTGGTCGCCGTGCAGGCGCAGATGTTCGATGCGAACTCGCGCAATCAGCAGATCAATTCCAGCGAGCAGCTCGACTCGCTGCCGGACCTGATGAAGAACCCGACCATTCAGAACCTGAAGTCGGAGCTGGCGCGCGCCGAGTCCAAGCTCGCCGAAGTGAGCGAGCGTTACGGCGTGAATCACCCGCAATACATCGCTTCGAACGCCGAAGTAGCCGCGCTCAAGTCCAAGCTCAACGTCGAAATCGGCGTGACCCGCGGCTCACTGGTGCAGAGCGCCGCCATCGCGCGTCGCCAGGTCGGCGAAGTGCAGAAGGCCTTGGAAGAACAGAAGGACCGCATCATCGCGCTCAAGCGCTCGCAGGACGAGTTGGCCGTGTTGAACCGCGACGTCGAGAGCGCCCGCACCGCGTATGACGCAGCCTTGCAGCAGGCGAATCAGACCAAGCTGGAGAGCCGCGTCGATCGCACCAACGTGGCCATCCTCAACCAGGCCACGCCGCCGCTGCTGCCGGACTCGCCGAAAATCCTGCTCAACCTCGCGGTCGGCCTGTTCGCCGGCATCGCGCTGGCCGTCGGCCTGATCCTCACCATCGAGGTCTGCAACCGTCGCCTGCGCTCCGCCGAGGATCTGGCGGACTTCACCGATTTGCCCGTGCTTGCGGAATTGCCCGCGTTGCCCGCCACCGCGCGCCGTCATGGCCGTCGCGAAGTGCGCCGCGCGCTGAAACTGCAGCCTAACGTTGCCCCGGCCAATTAAGAGATCGAGTCATTGAGGACGCCCGTTATGGACGCCGCCGTCGCCCCCAGAGCTCGCCTTCCCCGGGTCACCCGCCCGCGTATTCGCATCGGCGAGATCCTGCTGAACATGGGCGCGATCTCCGAAGCCGACCTGCAAAAGGTCCTTGCCGCGCACCTGGATCGCGGCGAGCCGTTCGGCAAAGTGGCCGTGCAGATGAAAGTCATCACCGAAGGAGAGCTGCGCACGGCGCTGGCCCAGCAGTTCACTTATCCCATCGCTCGCATCGGCGAGTCGGCGCTGTCGCCGATGCTGGCCGCGGCTTACGAGCCATTCGGTCAGTACGCCGAAGGGCTTCGCACCCTGCGTAGCCAGCTGTTGATGCGCTGGATGGGAGAACACGACTGCACGCTCGCGGTTTGCTCCGCTCGCAGCGGCGAAGGCTGCAGCACGCTGGCCGCGAACCTCGCCATCGTGTTCGCGCAGCTCGGCGAGCGCACGCTGCTGATCGACGCGAATCTGCGCAATCCGGTCCAGCATCATCTGTTCGGTCTCGGCGAGTGCGACGGCCTCACCGATCTGATCAAGGGGGCCACTCGCACCGAGAAGGCGCTGCGTAAGATCGCTCAGTTCGATGCCTTGAACGTGTTGACGGCCGGCACGCCGCCGCCGAATCCGCAGGAGCTTTTGAGCCGTCTGCCGTTCGCCCAATTGCTGGATGAAATGTCCGGCCGTTACGACGTGATCATCATCGACACGCCGCCGCTGCTCGAGTTCGCCGACGGCCAGATCGTCGCCGCGCGCGCTCGCGGCTGCCTGCTCGGCACGCGCAGGGACAGCACGCGCCTGATCGACATCGCCCGCATGAAGGCGCAGCTCGATCCCAACCTGACCCACGTGCTGGGCACTGTGATCAGTGGCTGAAACGACGGCAATCGCTGGCCTGAGCGGCGTTCACGTCGCGCCGCGAACGCAATCCCGCCGCGACTTCGTGCCACTGCTGATGCTGTGCACGCCGATCGCGTGCGCCAGCCTGCTGTCGAAGTTCGGTATTCCGGGTTATGCGAGCCTGGGCATCGGCATCGCCATGCCCCTGCTGATGCTGGTGCTCGCCTTCGGCATGCTCAACGACTGCATGCGCATCGAGCCGAAGCGCCTGGGCTTCTATGGCATCACGCTGTCGGTGCTGATACTGCCGCAGCTGCTGCAGGCGGGGACGTTTTCGTTGAACTCGCTGCTGATGCTGTCGGTGCTGCATCTGCCGTATGTGCTCGTCGTCAGGCGCGGCGACGAGCTCGCCCCCAAGGCGCTGACGTTTTTCCTGTACATCGCCCGGCTGCTCGCGTGCCTGGCCATCGCGCAGTATTTCCTGCAGGGGTTCGTGGACAAAGCGTTCCTGTACCCCATCGATAACCTGATCCCGCAAGAGTTCGTGGTGCAGGGGTTCAACGCGCAAGGCACGATCAGCTATTACTCGACGCAAATCCGCGCGACCGGCATGTTCATGCTGGAACCGTCGTTTCTCACGCAGTTCCTCGCCGTGGCCATCGTCGCCGAGTCGGTCACCAACCGGCGCTTGTGGCCGCTGGGTCTGTATGCCGCAGGCATTCTGGTAGCGCATGCCGGCACCGGCATTCTGATCCTGCTGATCTGCATGCCGTTCGTGGTGATCATCCATCGGCGCTGGGACCTGCTGGCGCTGGGAGTCATCGGCATCGCGGCCATCTTCGCGTTCGCCGAGATCCTGAATCTGGATTTCATCACCAGCCGCGCCAACGAATTCGACGATCCGAACTCCAGCGGCTTCGCGCGCTTCGTCGGCGGCTTCTACATGTTCGAGCAGATGCTGTGGCCGGACTTCAAGCGCGCGATGTTCGGCTACGGCGCGGGTGCGTTCCTGGACTACGCGCATATGTTCACCATCGAAGTGGCCGACATGCCCATGACCAAGATGCTGTTCGAATTCGGGCTGGTCGGTGCGCTGACGTATTTCGCGTTCATCGCGACCTCCCTGTTTGCTTCGCCGCTGCCGCGCATGCTGAGCGTGGCGATCGGACTGACTTTTCTACTCAACGGCATGTATGTGCCGTTCTCCCACGGCCTGGCCCTGGGGCTGCTGGTGCTCACCTCGACCCGGAAGGTGCAGACCATCACAGCCAACGTGCCGCTCAAGACGACTCGGGCCGCGCGAGCCTAAGGAATGACCATGTCACTCGAACTCATCCTGCTGGTGCTGGCGGTGGTTTGCTTGGGCCTGGCCCAGCATCCGTTCGTCACGTATCCCCTGTCGCTGAACCTGCTGAAAAAGCTGTGGCCGCATCGGCCCAAGCCGCTGCCGGCGCGCAAGCCGCACATCGATTTCACGATCTGCATGTGCGCCTACAACGAGGAAGGCGTGATCCGCGAGAAGTTGCAGAACCTGCTGGCGCTGAAACAGCGCGAGCCGGGCCTCGAGATTCTGATTTATGTCGACGCGGCCAGCGATCAGACCGCCAAGCGCCTGCGCGCCTATGCGCCTCACATCAGCTTCCATGTTTCGCCGGCCCGTCACGGTAAGACCTACGGCATGAACCTGCTGGCCAGCCGCGCCACGGGCGACGTGATCCTGTTTACGGATGCGAACGTGATGCTGGACATGGAGGTGCTGGACAAGCTGCGCGCCTCGTTCGAAAACCCCGAGATCGGCTGCGTGTGCGGCAACCTGATCTACACCAATGGCGGCGAGTCGGTGACCGCCTCGACCGGTTCGCTGTACTGGCGCCTGGAAGAAGGCATCAAGCGGCTTGAACAGGAGACGGGCTCGGTGATGGGCGCGGACGGATCGTTGTTCGCCATCCGCCGCTCGCTGCACAAGGCGCCGCCGGATCACATCATCGACGACATGTTCGTGTCGTTCTGGGTGCTGATCCAGGGCTATCGCATCGTGCAGTCGAAGGATGCGCGGGCGTACGAAGAGTCGGCGAGCAACGCCTCGGACGAATTCGGCCGCAAGGCGCGCATCGCCTGCCAGGCGTTCAACGTGCATCGCCTGATCTGGCCGCACCTGCGCAAGTTGGACTTCCTCACCGTCTATAAATATGTGTCGCACAAGCTGCTGCGCTGGCTGTGCATCTATTTCCTCGCGCTCGGCGGAGTCCTGCTGCTCGCCGCGCTCGCCGTCGCCGGCTACGCATGGGCCGCGGGCGCGCTAGTGGTAGCGACCCTCATTGGTTTCGTGCTCGGCGCCCGCTATACCGTCAAGCCGTTCTCGCAGATCGTCGACATCATCTCCAGCATGGCCGGCGCGGGCCTGGGTGTCTGGAAGTCCGTGCGCGGCGAATCGTTCCAGACTTGGACGCCGGTGGCGTCGTTGCGCAAGGTTGCCGAATGAGATGTTTGTGGATCAGCCGCCATGTGCCCTACCCCATGAACGAGGGGTTGAAGGTGTACTCGGCGAAACTTTCCGAAGCGCTGGCTCAGGCAGGCGCGTTCGTGCGCGTGCTTGGCTTCGGGGGCACTGAAGCGACACCGAAGCATCGCGCTCGCATGGAGTGGGTGTCGGTGCCGGGCGATCGTCGCGGTCAGATGATCGCGCTGTTGAATCGCTTTCCCTTGACCGCGGCCGTCGACTCGACCGACGCCTATCGGGCACTGCTCGACGAGCAGCTGCGCGAGGCGTGGGACGCGATCGTTTTCGACAGCTACGGCAGCGGCTGGGCGCTGGATCGCTGCAAGACTTATCAAGCCACCAAGCTCGGCTCGCGCGTCATCCTGGTCCATGTTTCTCACAACCATGAAGAAGTGCTGTGGCGCTCCATGGTCAAACAGGCGGAAGCCGGTCTGCCGAAGCGCCTCGCTCTCTGGCAGAACTATTACAAGGTGCGTGCGCTGGAACGTCGTCTGGTGAGTGAAGTCGATCTGGTGTCGGCCATCACCGTCGAAGACGAACAGGCGCTGAAGGCTCACCGCAAGGACAACAACCTGCTGACCTTGACGCCGGGCTATGACGGCGCGGTCGCTCCAGAACGAGTCATCGACGCCTCCGTGCCGCGTCGCGCCGTGATCGTCGGTTCGTTCCAATGGGTGGTGAAGCGAGAGAATCTCGCCCGCTTCGTCGAACATGCCGACGCCAAGTTCGCTGAGCATGGCATCGAGCTGGTCGTCGCCGGCGACGTGCCGGCCGATCTGAAAGAAACATTGGTCGCCACCAGCCGCGCCACGCGGTTCGAAGGGTTCGTCAGCAACCTTGGGCCGTTCCTGGCGCAAGCCCGCATCGCCATCGTGCCCGAGCTGATCGGCGGCGGTTTCAAGCTGAAGTTCCTGGATTACATCTTCGGTCGCGTGCCGGTCGCGACCGTGGACGCAGCCGCGGCGGGCCTGCCCACCCGGTTGCGCGAGGATTTGATTACCAGCAGCGATTTCGCCGGGCTCACGTCCGCCATCATCGAACACATCGATCGCCTGGAGCACTTGAACCGCCTGCAGACTGCAGCGTTCGAGCAGGCGCGCACTTTGTATCGATGGGAGGACCGCGGGCTCCAGTTGCAGCAGCGCATCGCGGAACTGCAGAAGGCGCGTGCGAGTTCGCATGCACGCTCGTCGGCGACGGCCGCCGCCGCCAGCGCCTGAGAAGGAGCGCCGAATGTTTGGTTATGTTTCATTTGCCCAGTTGTCCAACGCCATTCGCGCGCAGCTGTATGAAATTCCGGCAGACGTCGATCTGATCGTCGGCATTCCTCGCAGCGGCATGGTCCCGGCGTATCAGATCGGTTTGTTCCTGAACCGCTTGGTCTGCGACATCGACACCTTCATCACCGACGGCAGCATCAGCCACGGCCACACTCGCAAGCTCGGCATCACGCTGAATTCGTTACGCCAGGCTCAGCACATCCTGCTGGTGGACGACAGCATCGCCACCGGCGGCTCGATGCAGAAGGCGCTGACGCGAATTCAGGAATCCGGTTACGCCGGCCGTATCTCCACTTGCGCCGCCATCGTCGCTCCGTCGCACAAGAGCAGCGTGGATGTTTCGTTCATCACCATGCCGCAACCGCGGATGTTCGAGTGGAACGCCTTCCACCACGCCTGCGTCGAGAACGCGTGTTTCGATATGGACGGCGTGCTGTGCGTCGATCCGACCGCGCACGACAACGACGACGGCCCGCGCTACGAGAAATTCCTCGCCAACGCACGGCCGCTGTTCCGCCCTACTCTGAAAATCGGCCACATCGTGACGGCGCGACTCGAAAAATATCGCAGCCTCACCGAGGACTGGCTGGCGGCGAACAACATTTCTTACGGTCAGCTACACCTGGTCGATCTGCCGAGCCGCGCCGAACGCATCCGTCAGGGCGCGCATTGCTCGCACAAGATTCGTGTGTATCGCGAGACCGGTGCGTCGATGTTCTATGAGAGCGAGATCGGCCAGGCGCATCAGATCGCGACGGGCGCCGGCAAGCCCGTGCTATGCATCGACGAGATGATCATGGTGATGCCGGGCGCTTCTCACATCGCCGCGACCGCCAAGAGCGCGCTGTGGAGGCTGCGCTCGCCGCTGGGCCGCGCCAAGGGCTGGGTGAAACAGCAGATTCGCTCGTCCCGGACTCCCGTCCGCGGGTCGTGAGTGCTCCCGTGCAACCCCTCGAGCATCCACTACTTCCGTCGCCAGACACGGATGTAATCGATGACGTAGTTCCACTGCGATTCGTCGGCTTTCATAGCGGAAACGTCGACGCCCTTGAGCACCATGCCGAGTTGGTTGGTGACCAGGATGTGCGCGGGCACCGGCTTGCTCCACACGTAGTACGTCTGCTTGATCGGCTCGCCGTCCAGCAGCCAGATGGGTTTGTCCTTGACCCAGTCGAGCGCGAACACGTGAAAGTCCTCGGAGAAATCGAAGCCGGGGACGTATTCGTTCTTTTTGAACTTGGTGAAGAGGTCCTTGGGCGGACCGTAGCGCTCGGGGTTCTTGTGCGTCTGGACGTAACCCGTCATCACGCGCGTCTTGTCACGACCCTGCCAGTTGAAGAACTCGAAGATGTCGATTTCCGGCGGCCACGGCAGCTCGGAAAACTTGCCGTCGGGATATTGCACGCCCGGATTCAGCCAGAACGCCGGCCATGCGCCCACGCCCGTCGGCAGCTTCGCTCGCATCTCGATGTACATGCCGTCCGTCACCGGCACCTTCCCGCGCAGCATGCCCGATTCGATGCCGCGCTGTTTCAGGCCGCCGCCCGGCGGAATGCGACCTTTCAATGTGAGCGTGCAATCGTCGAACACATGCAGCGAGCGCGGGTCGCCGTCGGGGTAGTCCCGGTGATACGACCAGTAGGTCGGGAGCTTGTCGAGCTTGCCGTTTTCGTAAATGTATCGATAGAAGAATTCCTGATCGAGCTCGGCGCGCGTGTCGACGGTCGCGTCTTTGCGGTTGCGGCCGAACGTGTAGTTCTTGACCAGCTCGAACTCGCCGGTTTGTTTGTACGGACGCGCGGCGTCGATGGGCTGGCCCAGCAAGGCAGTACAGGTCGCAGCCGCGGCTGCCGCCAGAACCATGATGCTCATTTTCACCTCTCGACTTCACGTGCGTCGCTTGCATCTTCACGGTCTAGGGCCGCAGTGGCAATAGGAGATCCTGTTTGAGTCGCGAAATCATCATCACGGGCGGCGACGCTCACTTCTTTCCCTGGATGATCGCGGCGATCAGCTCTCTGCGCGCGCATGCGGAAACCAGCGCGCTCGACATGGGCATCATCGACCAAGGACTGACGGAGGAGCAGCGCGCGCAGCTGAATGCGCTCGGTTGCAAGATCATTCGCCCGGAGTGGACGCTGCCCGTGCCGCAAGAAGCGCGTTCGTTGCGCAATATCGGCCTGGTGGCCCGCACGGCGCTGCGCGATTACTTCACGGGCTACGAAGTTTATTTGTGGTTCGATGCCGACGCGTGGATGCAGACGCCGGAATTCGTCTCTGCCTATGTCGACGGTGCGCGACAACGCGGCGCAGCCGTCGTGACCGAAAACGGTCCGGGCTATCGCAAGACGTTTACGGACTGGAAGTGGTGGGCCGGCAATATGGTGGCGTCGTTCGGCGTCGTCGACGGCCTGCGCTGCTCGTTCGCCACGAGCATCAACATCGGCCTCGTGAGCCTGAAGGACACGGCGCCGCACTGGAAGGAATGGCAGCGCTACTACACCAAGGCGCTGGAGCGGACCGGCAAGGTGAACATGGATCAGCATGCATTGTTCGCGGCGATTCATCTCGGCCGATTGCCGACGGCCTTCCTGCCCGCGCGTTTCAACTGGCTGCCGCACCTGAGCACGCCCGTGTGGAATCCGGAAAAGAAATTACTGTGCGAGCCCACGGCCCCGCACCGTCCGTTGTCCGTGATTCATCTCGCCGGCCCCCGCAAGGACCGTCCGTATGAAGTGGCACGACTGAGCGGCGGGACGTTGGCGACATCGCTGACCTATCCAGCCATGCAACAGCATCTGGCGGCTTGAAACGGTTATGAACTACAACACCTTCAAAACGGTCTCGGTCGTGATCCCCGCGTACAACTCGCGTGACACGATTCAACAGGCGATCGCCACCGCGCGTGCGCAAACGCTGCGGCCGACGCAGATCGTCGTGGTCGACGATTGCTCCAAGGACGACACCATTCAACAAGCCGAAGCCGTGGCGGGCCCCGACTTGCTGGTGGTGCGCAGCCCGAAGAATGGCGGCGGCGGCGCGGCTCGCAATCGGGGCATCGACCACTCGACCGGCGACGTAGTCGCCTTCCTCGACGCCGACGATCTCTGGGCGCCTAACAAGCTCGCAAACCAGATGGCGTTGTTACGTACGCAGACGCGTGAGTCGTTTTGTTTCACTGCCGTCGAGCAGGTCAACGAGTACGGCGAGAAACACATTCTGCCGAAGCGCGAGCCGCTGCCCGGGGAAAGTCTGGCGGACTACATGCTCAAGTCCGGCAACATCATGCAGACCAGTTCGCTGGCGGTGCCGCGCTATCTGCTCGACAACTGCCGCTTCAACGAAAGGCTGCGACGCTTTCAGGATCTGGACTTCGTGCTCACGCTCGGCGAGGCGGGCATCGGCGCGGTGTTCTGCCAGCAGCCGCTGGTCGAATGGCGCAACGTCGGCAACCCCAAGCGTGTCAGCTCCAATCCCGATCCGGCGGTGATGCGCACGTTCCTCAATGCTCATCCCCGACTGACGACGTCACAAAAGCTGGGGTTGGAGATCCGCAGCGTCGGCCCGGCGCCTGGAGCCGCCGGCGCATTGCGCTGGTCGTGGCGCCTGGCTCTGTCCGTTTTCTCGGGTGCATTGGCGTTGCCGAACGCCGTGAGCTTGTTACTCAAGCACAGCCTCGGCCTTCGTTATTACGGGGCGCTCCGCTCGCGCCTTGGAGCGCGATCGTGAGGTTTACAGTACGCATCGTAATGGCGGTCGTGGCGACTTTCGCGCTGGCGCCAGCCATCCATGCGTCGGATGTTGCGACTCAATCCGGGCCGACGCCCTACCCTCCCAGCGTCGAAGACTGGCCCGGCAAGGGTGTGGTCCGCGTGTTCGGCTGGATGAAGGAGAACCGTAATTTCTTCTGGACCGAGCGCGACAAGAAACAAGGCGCCATCGTGTTCGCCGGCGACTCGCTCACCGGCAACTGGAAAACATTGGGCAAGGACTTCCCCGGAACGCTGGTGGCCAATCGCGGCATTGGCGGCGACGTGAGCCGCGGGCTGCTGTTCCGTTTCCAGGAAGACGTGCTGGACTTGAATCCCAAGGCCATCGTCATCTTGATCGGCATCAACGATCTCACCGCTCGCCAGCCAGCGAGCACGACGCTGGAAAACATTCGTTCCATGCTCGCGCGGAAAGACGCGAAGCAACCGAATGTGCCGGTGTTCCTGTGCACCGTGCCGCCGAGCGCCAATCCAAAAGCGCCGGTGGACGAGCAGCAACGCCGCCTGCTGAACCAAGGCGTGCGCCAGATCGCGAAGGACACGAAGGGTGTGACGCTGGTAGACCTGTACGAGGCCACCGTCACTGCTGAAGGCATTCCGGAGCCGCGCTACTTCGGTAAGGACCAGTTGCATCTCTCCGCCGAAGGCCAGGCGCGATGGAAAGAGCTGCTGCAGCCGGCGCTACAGCGAGCAGGAGTGTTGTAATCCATGAGCACGCCCACCGGCAAAGCCGCTGACGGTCACGCCATGAGCGAGATGGCGTCCACCTATCTGGACGCTTTGCGCGCCGGCGGCGCCAATCTCGTGATCGTCGCGCATGTGCTCGGTTTGTACTTCGGCATTCATAGCGGCGTGATGACGCGCATGGGCCACCTGGGCGTCGCGATTTTCTTTTTGCTCTCCGGCTTCCTGATCATGCAGTCGCTGCTCAACTGGCTGAACAAGCCGGAGCCGCGCCTGCCCGGCTTCCTCGCCGATCGCGTCGCCCGCATCATGACTCCGTACGTGCCGGCGTTGATCCTGATCGCGCTGGCGAACGTGTGGATCGCGGGCAACCACAGCGAGGGCGGCGTCAACACCGGCGTGCTCACGTTCATCGGCAATCTGCTGCTGCTCCAGGATCACGCCGTGTTCCAGGCATTGGACTCCGTAGGCATGGATGTCGCGTGGCGCATCCGTTCCTACAACTCGGCCGAGCCGTTCTGGACCGTGGCCATCGAAATGTGGATCTATGTGTTCATGGGCCTGTTCATGTTCTGGGTCCTGAAGCGCGAGCGCATCGATCGCTGGATCGGAACCGCGCTGGCGGCGGTCGCCTTGCCAGTGTTGATCTGGAACGCGGCCGCGGGCGGTGGAAAATCATTGACTCTGATCTGGCTGCTCGGCGCGACGGCCGGATATTTGTTTCAAGTGTGGCGGGCCGACGGGTATCGCAATATTCGCTCCGTCGGCGCGATGCTGGTGGTGTTCGGCGGCGCCGGGCTCATCGGACGCGCCGTCAAAATCGGCTTTCACCCCTACGACTTCCAGACGGCCACCCTGATCGCTCTGGTCATGTTCGGCGTGCTGGCGCTGCTGATGTGCGTACAGAGCGCACCCGCCGTGCTGCGCAGGTCGGTAAATTTCCTGGCGGCGTATAGCTACAGTTTGTATTTGATCCACAACACTGCCTTAATCCTGGTGCTGGAGCATGTCCGCACCGAGAGTACGTGGGCGCACATCGCCATCGGGGTGATCGCCGCTCATGGCTGCGCTTACCTGCTGTACCTGGCTTTCGAGCGTCACTATCGCCTCGTCGGCCGGTGGCTGCGTCCAAAATTCGAGCGCGCCCTGGCGCCACGCGGGGTGAGGCAATCTTCTTCAGCCGCGGCCGATCTCGTCCGTCAGGAGCGCTGATGTCGGCCGTCCGTAATGTGCGCTGGGTCGGAATGATCCAGGTCACGCGAATCAGCGTGCAGCTGCTGGGCCTGCTGGTCCTGTCACGACTGCTGACGCCGGCCGACTTCGGCCTGGTCGCCATCGTATTCGCGATCAACAATTTCGCGCTGCTGCTGCGGGACATGGGCACCGCCTCGGCGATCATTCAGCGCGACATGCTCGATGAGCAGACGGTGCTGACGGCGCACTGGAGCAATTGTTTCATCGGGCTGGGGCTGAGCGTGATTCTGCTGGCCTCGTCCTTCGTGCTCGAAGGCGTGTTCAAGGCGCCGGGGCTCGCACCGCTGGTGCAGCTGAGCGCGCTGTCGTTTCCGTTCCTGAGCGGCTCGACGGTGCACCAGGCGCTGCTGGAGCGCGGCTCGAAGTTCAACACGGTGGCGCGCATCGAGATCACTGCGCTTCTGACGGGATTCGCCGTGGCCGTGATCGCGGCCTATCTGGGCGCCGGGGCTTACAGCCTGGTGCTGCAGACACTCACTGTCGCGGTGCTGTCCGGCATCCAGTTCTGGATCGCCTCGGACATGAAGATGAAATGGGGCTGGAGCAGCGAGCACGCCAAAGGCTTGTGGGGCTACAGCGGGAGTTTGTTCGGTTTCAATCTGGTGAATTATTTCTCGCGCAATGCCGACACCATGATCATCGGACGCATGCTCGGCCCGGCCGCGCTGGGTCCATATTCGCTGGCGTATCGCGTGATGCTGTTCCCGCTGCAGAACCTCACGTTCGTCGCCACGCGCGCGTTGTTCCCGATGATGAGCCGTCAGCAGAATTCGCCGCAGGAACTGGGCGCGATGCATTTGCGACTGCTGTCGGTCATTTCGTTTTTCACGGCGCCGATGATGGCCGGGCTGTTCGTGTTGCGTGAGCCGTTCGTAGACGTCGCACTCGGCGATTCGTGGGGCATGGTCGCGGCGCTCATCGTGTGGCTTGCGCCCATCGGCTTCATTCAATCGCTGGTGAGCGCCGGCGGCGTGGTGTTCCAGGCGCTTGGCCGCACCGACCTGCTGTTCAGGCTGGGCGTGCTGAGCAGCGTTCTGCACGTCACAGGTTTCATCGCGGGCGTGCACTGGGGCTTGTTGGGCCTGGCCGCTGCGTATTTCGTGGTGACGTTGGTCAACTCGGCGATTTCGCTCGGTGTGTTGTTGCATCTGATGCAACAGACCGTACCTCGCCTGCTGGGCGCGGTGCTGCCGGCGATCGCCAAGGCGCTGATCATGGCCACACTGCTTTACTTTGCCGACATCGAATTGCGGGCGCTGCATTTCCCGCCGCTGGTGCGGCTGCTGGGATTGAGCGCCGGCGGCGCCGTCATCTTCCTGGCGCTGACCCGCATCCATCTGATGCCCGCCGACCGCGATGTCATGCGGTTATTTATGAAGAGAGCTTGAGGAGGGGAAGAATGACTGCGAAGGTGCGAATACTTCGTCGCAAGACTCTGTGCCTGGCCGCGGCCGGCACGGCCCTGTGTAACGTGACGCTCGCGGCGCAGCCGGACGCGAAGAAAGAGGAACATTTCTACATCGCCGACCAGTACGTCTACGACGACAACCTGTTCCGCGCGCCCGAAGGCGAGGATCCTCAGGCGGTGCCTGCCGATCCGAACGATCCCACCTCGACGCCGCGCGCGGTGTCGCGAGAGGACTATGTGAATCGCATCACCGTGGGCGCCGGTAACGACTTCCACATGGGCCAGCAGACGCTGCGGCTCAAAGGTCGCGTGTTCGACGCGCAGTACGCCGATAACGACTATCTGGATTACACCGGCGGCGACGCGACGGCGCAGTTCGATTTTCGCGCGCTCACCGTCTTCTCGGGCCGCTTGTCCGGCGGCTACAGCCGCACGCTGGCGGAATTCGCCAACACCCGAGGCACGGCGCAGGATCTGCTCGAGACATTCAACTACAACGCCCTGGTGCGTTATGAGATCGGCCCGCGCTGGTCGATCAGCGCCAGCGGCGGCCGCTCCGAAACCGAGCACGACCTGGTCACGCGCGAGCAGGAAAACGTCGAAGCCGACATGGGTCGGCTCAGCCTCGATTACGCGACGCCTTCATATCATTCGTTCGGCGTCGAGTATCGCTACATCGACGCGAAGTTTCCCAACGCGGTCATCGCGCCGGGCGCCAGCGCCTCGGACAGCGATTACGAAGAGAACGCGGCACTCGCCCGGTTCACTTACACGGCCACGATTCGCACCCAATTCCGCGTGAGCGCCGGTTACGTCGAGCGCGAGCGGCCCGCCAATCCGGAAGGCCGCTATTCGGGCGACACTTGGCGCGCCGAAATCGATTGGAAGCCGCGCGAAAAATTCTCGACGCTGTTCTCCGCCTGGAGCGAGCTGAAAGCCTATACGGACGTCGAGTCGGATTACTTCATCTCGGACGGCTTCAGCCTGGCCCCGACCTGGAGCCCGACCGAAAAGCTGATCCTGGCGCTGTCCGTCGCGTACGAGGATCAGGAGTACCTGAACTCGCGCGACCTGGTCGTGGTGGGCGAGCAGCGCAACGACGATGTGCTCAGCGGTTTGTTCACCTTCACGTACAAGCCGCGCGATCAGCTGGCCATCGAGCTGAGCTATCGCGGTACCGATCGCGACAGTAATCGCATCAACCGTCGGTACGACGCGCAAACCGCCGGCGTTTCAGTGCGCTGGAGCGTGTTCTAACGGACTTCACCGGAGGCGCCTTGCAACGGGGCGCCTCCCGCTCTGCGGGTTGCAACTCTTGCAGCCCTGAGGAACAGAGCCGCACTCCGCCGCGTTAGATCAGCGCGCAGCGGGCGCCTCAACACGACTGCGATCGGCCGCAGTCCTCACCAAGAATGACCGAGAACGTTGAAGAAATTGCCAGCCGTGAAGGCTTACTTTCCCCGGACCGACCGGACCTCGGCGCCTATCCGGCGTTGTGCCCCGTCGTTGGGCTAGGCGCCTCCGCGGGCGGCCTGGAGGCTTTTCAGACTTTCTTGGGCGCGGCGCCGCCGGACGCGGGCCTGGCGTATGTGCTGGTCCAACACCTCGATCCGAACCACGAGAGCATGCTGGCCGAGTTGTTGGCTCGACGCACGTCGATGACGGTCCGCCAGATCGTCGACAACATGACGATCGAGCCCAACTGCGTTTATCTGATTCCGCCCAACGCCAGCCTCACCATTGAAAAAGCGCGCCTGAGACTCTCCGGCTTCGCCGAGCCTCGCGGCTTTCGTCGGCCTATCGATGTGTTCTTCCGCAGCCTCGCGGCCGATCAGGGCTCGAACGCCGCGTGCGTCGTGCTTTCCGGCACCGGCGCCGACGGCAGCGAAGGCTTGCGCGCCATCAAGGAAGCAGGCGGCCTCACGTTGGTTCAGGAACCCGAATCGGCCAAGTACGACGGCATGCCCAAGAGCGCCGTAGCGACCGGGCTGGTCGACAAGATCCTGCCGGTGGCCGACATGCCGGACGCCATTCGTGACTACTTCGAGCGTGGCCAGGCGAGCGTCGTCAGCCTGCCGGACGTTACCGATTTTCTGCTGGCCGTCTGCGAACATCTGCGCCACGCGCTCGGACACGACTTCAGCCAATACAAACGCAGCACCATGCTCCGTCGCGTGCAGCGGCGCATGCAGGTCGTCGGCGCTTCCACCGGCGAGGAATATCTGGATCGGCTGAAAACCAAAGCGGACGAAGCGCGACTGCTGTTTCGCGATCTGCTGATCAACGTTACTTGTTTCTTCCGCGACGCCGAAGCATTCGACTTCCTGCGTCGTGAAGTCATTCCGGAATTGTTACGGGACAAAGGCGCGAGCGACACCGTGCGCATATGGACGCCGGGCTGCTCGAGCGGTGAGGAGGCCTACAGCATCGCCATCCTTCTCGCCGAAACCTTGAGTCGAATGAACGGGCGTCCCACCGTGCAGATCTTCGCCACCGACATCGACGAAGCCATGCTGCAGAAAGCGCGCATGGCCAGTTATCCGCAATCGGCCGTCAAAGACGTGCCGCTGGAGCTGCTCGATCGGTACTTCTACGCGCAGGACGACGATTTCGTGCTGACCCAGACCGTGCGCGACATGGTGCGCGTCTCCAATCACAACCTGATCAAAGACCCGCCGTTCTCGCGCGTCGACATGATCGTCTGCCGCAATCTGCTCATTTATTTGAACGCGAACCTGCAGCAGCGCCTGATTCCAGTGTTTCATTACGCGCTGAAGCCGGAGGGCTGGTTGTTCCTGGGCTCGGCGGAGAACATCGCCGCCCGGAACGATATTTTCGACACGGTCGATGCATCGGCAAAGGTGTATCGCCGTCGCGGGATCCATCGCCAGTCCGTCGCGATGCCACTGTTCGTTCAACCTTTGGCGCTCGCCGCGGCCGATGTGACGTCTGCCGAGAGTCAGCGACGTCAGGCCGAACGACCGGATACAGCGTCGCGCCGCATCCTCGAGCGTTATGCGCCGCCTCACGTCGTCGTCAATGCGGACAACGACATCGTCCGCGCTTCGAGCCGCACCGGGAAATATCTGGAACTGGCCGAAGGAACGCCTTCGACCCGAGTCACGGACCTGGCCAAGCGTGGTCTGCGCTCCGCCATCCGCGCGGTGCTCGAAGGTGCGCGCTCGACCCGGAAGCGCACGATCAAGCGCGACGTCAGTGTCGAAGGCGACGATGACAGTGTGATGCTGGTCGATGTGATTGCCGATCCGCTCAACGAGGACGAAGTGCTGCTCGTCTTCCACGACGCCGGCGGCGCCCAGGAAGCCGCACTGGATACGGACGCGCAGGCCGAGGGTTATTCCCAGGAAGACCGCATCAAGCAGCTCGAGGACGAGCTCGACGAGACCCGCTCCCGCCTGCGCACCACCGTCGAGGAACTGGAGACCTCGAACGAGGAGCTGAAGAGCTCCAACGAAGAAATGATGTCCATGAACGAGGAGCTGCAATCGGCCAACGAGGAGCTCGCGACGGTCAACGAAGAGCTCAAGAACAAAGTCGATCAGCTGGCCCGCGCCAACAGCGATCTGCAGAACTTCATCGAAAGCACGCAGGTGCCGACCATCTTCCTGGATCGCAAGATGCGGATCCGCAGCTTCACGCCGGCGACGCGCGCGTTGTTTCGATTCCAGGAACAGGACCGCGGGCGTCCGTTCTCGGACGTCGTCTCGCGCGCCGATCATCGCCAGCTGGAAGCGCTGGGCGCTCGGGTGCTCAAAACCGGCGAGCCGGTCGAACAAGAGCTGCTGATCGAGGACGGCAAGGAATGTTACGTGCTGCGCGTCCTGCCCTATCGCGACCTCAACGCCGCCAACGACGGCGTGATCATGGTGTTCGCCGATGTCACCAAGATGAGAGAAGCGCAGGCGAATCTGGCGCGTAACGAAGATCTGGCGCGCCAGCGCAGCCAGGAGATCGAAACGCTGTATAAGACCGCACCCGTCGGCCTGGCGATGGTGGATCGCAATCTGCGCTTCCTGCGCGTCAACCAGCGATTCGCCGATTTTGCCGCATACGACATGGATTCCCTGGTGGGACGCGCGCTCGAAGACATGATGCCGGCGCTCGCCGCGAGGATGACGACGCCGGTCAAGGAAGTCTTCGACCAGGCCAAAGAGGCGGTCAATCTGGATGCGACCGTGCGCATGAGCGACGACCTGGTGCGCGACTTCCTGATCGACTTCTATCCGTACGAGGAAGAGGGCCGCGTGACCGCGGTCGGCGTCGTGCTGAAAGACGTGACCGAAGTGCGGCGCCTGGAGAAAGAACTACGCCGGCTGATGGATGAGCTTCAGCATCGCGTGAAGAACACGCTCGCGACCGTGGCGTCCATCGTGAATCAGACCGTCACCTCGAAGAGCGAGCGCAGCGAGCTGGTGGACACACTCAAGCGCCGCATCGGGGCCCTCGCAGCCACGCACACGCTGCTCACGCTGCGAGATTGGCGCGACGCTTCCCTGCGCGACATTCTCGAGGCCGAGCTGACTCCGTACGATCACAAGGATCGCATCGACCTCGAAGGTCCGGATGTTCGCTTGCCGCCGAAGCACGCTTTGAGTTTGACATTGACGCTGCACGAACTGGCGACCAACGCCGCGAAGTACGGTGCGCTCGCCCACGGCGCCGGCAAACTCGAGGTCCACTGGGTCGTCAGCGTCGACGCGCGCGGACGGCAACTCACATTGCAATGGATCGAAAGCGGCGTCACAAACGTTTCGTCCACGGAGATCAAACCGGGCTTCGGCACCAGACTCATCAAGAGCGCCGTGGCGCACGACCTGCAGGGCACGTGCGACTACCGGCTCGCCGACGGCGGTTTGAACTGCACTTTGTCGCTGCGATTTTAGGAGTGATGATGCGGACTCTCGATGGCGCTCGCGTACTGCTCCTCGAGGACGAGTTTCTGATCGCCCTCGACGCCGAGCAGATTCTGCACGAGCTCGGTGCACGGGAAATCGAGACAACGTCGACTTTGAGCGAAGCGGAAGAGCGTGCGCTCGTGGGGCGCTACGACGTGGCGCTGCTGGACGTGAACGTCAACGGCCAGATGAGCTTCAGCCTCGCCGAATCCTTGCGCTCGCGCGGCGTGCCCGTCGTATTCGCGACGGGCTACGAATTGAAGGAACGCGCCCTGCCCGATATCGATCCCGCGCTCTGCGTAAGCAAACCCTACACGAGCGAGCGCCTGCGCCAGGCGCTTCGCGCGGCGTTGGAGGGTTCTACTCAGCCCTAATGCAACGGATGCGGTGACGGCAACATCATCGGCACACGTAGCGTGACGATCTGCATGGCGTCGTGCTCGACGATGGCCAGACTCTCGACGCCGGCAATCCCATATTCCGCGTACACCTCGACCGGATGGAATACGAGGTGATCCAGATCGTCGAGAATGAACTCGAGCGCCTCGTCGTCCGCATCGTAAATCACGCCTGTCACCGGCACCCAGTGCGCCTCCATCTGCACGCCCAGCTCATGGGAAGCGACTTCGATGGTCGCCCGCTTGGTCGGCAACTCGACGCTCAACTGACGACAGAAGCCGCTCCATTGCGATTTCTCGATTCGATGCATGCTCATGGTGCGTGTCCTCGAAGCAGATGAACATCATGCGCCGGTTCGCATCTCATTAACACAGGTGAGCGCGCCCGGCGCATGCCAAGGTGCTCGTTAACGCGCGAACAGGCTACGAGGTACCGCTCGGCAGCAATGTGGAGGTTCTTTCCTTTGCCGTCGCCGGGGAAAGTAAGCGTTCCACTGACGGCACAAACTCATGAACCCGGATACGGCGTGCCGTCCTTGTGCACGAACCGGCCGTCGGCGTTGGCGCTCATCATGTCGATATCGGAGCAGGTGGTGAGATCCTGCGGATTGCGCGAGCCCACCTCCAGATAGACGGCGGTCGTCGCTCCCCGGTTGATGAGGTGGTGACCATTGCCGCTTCCTTTCGGAAAGGCCGCGCAGTCGCCACTTCGCAGTACCGTCTCGCCCTCATCTTCGATGAGCGTCAACTCGCCTTCGAGCACATACACGAACTCGTCTTCGTGACTATGCCAGTGGCGTTGACTCGACCAGCCACCGGGCGGCAGCGTCATCAGATTCACACCGAAGTCACGCAGACCGCCCGCGTCCCCCAGGCGCCGCCGGGTGCGCGCCGCGCAGGGCGCATCGAATGGCGGCGGATATCCCGAGCCCTTACGCACCGCCACGGCGGGCAGATCGATCTTCGGCATACGGCACCCCTATTGTTTGTGCCGGCGATGATAGCCCGTGAGCGAGGAACTCGCTCCGACGAGCGCCAATTACATCGGACTGGGCGCCAAGGAGAAACAAATGTCGGCTCAAGCAACCATTGCTCGCATCTGGCGCGGAAGAACCCGGCGCGAAATTGCCGATGAATATGAAGCTTATCTGCTGGCCGAAGGTATCCCGCCGCTCAGAACCACGGCGCTTGGCGTGCAGCTTTTCAGAGAGGACCGGCAGGGCGAGACCTGGTTCACCACGATCTCTTATTGGGCCGACATCGAATCGATGACGGCGTTCACCAAGGGATCGCCGACCAAAGTTCATCACCTCGATCGCGACCCCGAGCTGCTGATCGAATTGCCGGATCGGATCCAGATCCATCGCATCCTGGTGGACGAGCACCGGTCGCGCTGAACGGGCGCTCCCTCCAGGGTCATGCCTGGGCGACCTTGTCCTGTGTCTTGGTTTCAAAGTCGCTGGCGTCGTGACGTTCGCGCAATTGGCTGGCCGGGTCGCCGCTGACGCGGTTCACCATGCGGCCGCGAACGACGGCCGGGCGAGCGAGCAGAGTGTCCGCCCAGCGCAGAACGTTTTTATATTCGTGCACCGATAAGAACTCGCCGGCGTTGTAGAGCCAGCCCTTGACCATTCCGCCGTACCACGGGAACACCGCGATGTCGGCGATGGTGTATTCGTCGCCCGCGAGATAAGCGGTTTGCGCCAACCGACGATCCAGCACGTCGAGCTGACGCTTCGTTTCCATGGCGTAGCGGTCGATCGGATACTCGAACTTCGCGGGAGCGTACGCATAGAAATGCCCGAATCCCCCGCCGAGGAACGGCGCGCTGCCCACCTGCCAGAAAAGCCAGGAGAGCGTCTCCGCACGAAGGTGGGGTTGCGAAGGTAGAAACGCGCCGAATTTCTCCGCGAGATAAACAAGGATCGCGCCGGACTCGAACACGCGAATCGGTTGCGGACCCGAGCGATCGACCAGCGCCGGGATCTTCGAATTGGGATTCACTTCCACGAAGCCGCTGCCGAACTGGTCGCCTTCGTTGATTCGGATCAGCCACGCATCGTACTCGGCGCCGGCATGTCCCAGAGCCAGCAACTCTTCCAGCAGGATCGTGACTTTCTGCCCGTTCGGCGTGCCCTGCGAATACAGCTGCAGCGGATGCCGCCCCACAGGCAGAGCCTTCTCGTGCGTCGCGCCCGCGACGGGACGATTGACGTTTGCGAACTGGCCGCCGTTCGGCTTGATCCAGGTCCACACCTTGGGGGGCGTGTAGTCGGAAGTCTCGGTCGTGTGGTCGTTCATGCAGGCGCCTCTGGAAGCTGAGGCATACAGAATGGAAGAAGCCGCGCCCTGTTCCAACCCGGGCAATTCAGTCGTTCCCATTCGTCAACGATCGTAGTTCCGGCGATCGTACTCTGCGTTAAAGTAGCGGCCCCGCAATCGCCAGGAGTCGCTCTCATTATGACCGCTACCGCCGCGCCGTATCCCATTGGCACACCTGGCGTTCCCTGGGGCGAGGCCGAGCGTGCGATATGGCTGTCGCGCCAGGTTCGACATCGCAGCTACCATGACGATGTAGTGAAAGCGGTTGAGCGCCTGTCCGAGCGATTCGATGTCGAGCAGTATGGCCAGCTCCACTATCCACCCGACCAATACCGCCTGCTCGCCGTCCGCAGTCGCAACTGGCGGGACGATCTTCCGGTCGTGCTCGTAACCGGCGGCGTACACGGTTACGAAACCAGTGGCGTGCACGGCGCGCTGCAGTTCCTCGATCAGCGCGCCTTGGATTATACGAAGCGGATCAACTTGCTCGTAGCGCCGTGCGTGAGCCCCTGGGCCTACGAGCGCATTCATCGATGGAATGCGAACGCCATCGATCCCAACCGCTCGTTTCGCGAGAACAGTCCCGCCGAGGAATCGGCTGCACTCCTGCGCTTGATCAATCCGTTGCGCGGACGTTTCCTCGTGCATGTCGATTTGCACGAGACCACCGACACCGATGAAACCGAATTCCGACCTGCCCTCGCCGCGCGCGACGGCAAGCCTTCCGAGCCTGGCCTCATCCCGGACGGCTTCTATCTCGTCGACGACACCGAGAACCCGCAGCCGGCATTTCAGCGGGCCATCATCGATGCAGTGAGCAAAGTCACGCACATTGCACCGCCCGACGAGAAGAATCAGATCATCGGTTCGGATGTCGTATCGCCCGGCGTCATTCAGTACGCCATGCGAAAGCTCGGCCTCTGCGCCGGCATCACAGGGGCACGCTACACCACGACGACCGAAGTTTATCCCGATAGCCCGCGCGCCACGCCCGAACAATGCAATGCCGCTCAGGTAGCGGCAACGTGTGCGGCGATCGAGTTCGCACTAAACGCTTAGCTATAACTCAGCCTCATAGATCGTCGGCACCTTTTGTTGGAGGTCAGTCAGCGCGGCGCTTGTAAACTGACGCCAACAGGAGGTGCTAGTGATGACTCTCGAAATAGAGAGCTTCAGCTTTCAGGCGCAACCGCAGGCGCTGGACGATCTTCGGCAGCGACTGCATCGCACGCTCTGGCCGGATGAAGTCGCGGCCGAGCCCTGGCGTTACGGCCCGCCAGTGGCATATATGAAGCGCTTCGTCGAGTACTGGCTGGATGAATACGACTGGCCCGCTCAGCAAGCGCGCTTGAATTCGTTTCCGCAGTTCATCGCTCAGGTCGACGACCACCGTATCCACTTCATCCATCAGGTCGGCACTGGGCCTTCGCCGATACCGCTCGTACTGACGCACGGCTGGCCGGGCAGCGTGATCGAGATGCTCAAGATCATTCCGCTGCTGACCGACCCGGCGGCGCACGGCGGAGATCCAGCGGATTCCTTCACTGTCATCGCGCCCTCCATTCCCGGCTACGGTTTCTCGACCCGTCCTTCCCAAAGAGGAACGAACGTATTCGCCGTCGCCGACCTGTGGGCGAAGTTGATGACCGGCCTGAATTACCCGCGCTTCGGCGTACAAGGCGGCGATTGGGGATCCTGGATCAGCGCCGCCACTGCGCTCCGCCACCCGGAAAGAATCGTCGGCCTTCATCTCAACTATCTGTCGACCCGCTTCCGCCCCGCGATCGGCCCGAACGACGCACCACTGACTGCTGCCGAAGAGGAATATCTGGGCCGCGTGGCCAAATGGGCCGACGCCGAAGGTGGTTACATCGCGATCCAGGGAACGAAGCCGTTGACGTTGAGCTACGCGCTCACCGACTCACCCGCGGGCCTGGCCGCCTGGTTCGTCGAGAAGTTTCGCAGCTGGAGCGACTGTCGCACGCAGCCCGACGAAGCGCTGACGAAAGACGAGATGATCACGGACATCATGCTCTACTGGCTCACCGGCACGACTCATTCCGCCATGCGCTTTTACAGCGAATCCAAGGAACATCCCTTTCACCTCGCCGCCGGCCAGAAAATCACTCCTCCCTGCGGCATCGTCCATCTACCGAAAGAACTCCCCATGCCTCCGCGGAGTTGGGCCGAGCGCGCGTTCAACGTCGTGCACTGGTCGAGCCTGCCCCGGGGCGGCCACTTCGCCGCCTGGGAGCAGCCCGAACTGCTCGCGCAGGACATCCGAGATTTCTTCCGGCCGCTACGTGCGACGCTCAATTCGCGGTGAGCTCTTCGAGGACGCCACGAATATTGCTGCCCACCGAGATCTGAGGATTCGAGAAGCCATCATCCTTCTTGCCGTCGATCTCGCGTTGTTTGATCACAGGCACGGCGGCTTTGAAGGCTTCTTCGAACGAGAGTGTCTTGCGCAGTTGTTCGTCGAACACGGCGCGACCGAAGTAGGTCAGCTCGGATTTCGAGCCGCAGCCGTACGAGGTGTGATCCCTGTCCGCTGCCGTCATGATCAGCGTGTCGTCGTTCTGCAGCGGCTCGATCCATCCGCCGGAGTAGCACGCGGAGACCGCGATGACTCGGTGGCGGATGCCGAGATCGTCCAACATCGACCGCAACTCGGCCGCGGTCAGATCCTCGACCTCCAAGGGCCAGTTTTCGGCGGCAAGCTTGAAATCGGCGCCGCCGTGCGATGTGAGATACAACACCAACACATCTCGCTCAGGGTTCATGGCTTCGGCCAGAGCCTGCAGGCTGCGTTCGAGGTTCAGCGTCGTCGCCCACGGCAGCTCGTTGCCAGTCTTCACATTGTTGACGAGACGAACGACGCGGCCGCGAGCGCCGAACCGTTCTTCCAGTACCTGTTTCACCATCGCGCTTTCGCGCAGGAACACCTCTTCGTCGTAAGGCGCGTAGATCAAACCGTATGTTTGTCTCTCGTCGCCAGCGGAGGGAACGATGGCCTGCAATGAATCCTTCAGCAAAACCTGCTGAGCCTCGAACATTTCCTGGCTGAGCTCCAGCGAGGCGTACTCATCTTCTTCGTACGATTCGACCGGTTCCCACACTTGGGTGCTGAGCACCCAGCTGCCGAGGATCTGCACAACCAGCGCGTAGACGATCAAACTCATGACGACGACAGCCGAACGGGTGACTGCTCGTGAGATGCGCCACATGGCGAGAACGAGCCAGACCCAAAGCGCCGCATAGAACGTCCAAGCGACCCAGCCGGCCATCTTCCACCACTCTGGGTTATAGGCACGTACCGCGGTTCCGAACAGGCCCATCGGAACCGCGGCAATTGTGAAAAGGAGATACCACGCGGCCACGGGCGATGCGTGTGTGGCCTTGTCACGGGCCCAGCTGAAGACGAGCCAGTGCCCGAAGATCAGGAATCCGCTGGTGCTCCAACTGAGCAACCACGCCCGCGCATCGAACGTCGCCGGGCCCACTTCGAAACGCTCTACCCCGATAACAATCGCTGCCGCCGCGGCCACGATGAGCAGCATCGGCCACGCGCCGGGCCCTTCGGGCAATCTCTGCACCGTTCGCAGCGTGCACGCCCGCAAGCCCTGGCGGATCCATTCGAGCCAGCTGGAGCCTGGTCTCGGAACGGCCGCGGCATCACTGGTCATAGCCGGTTCATCTGGCGAGCTGGGCGCGGCGTCTTCGCTAGGGATTTGTTGTTCCATCTCGCTATCTTAAGTCTCGTGAACCGGTCCCAACCGGGCCTGCTCCACGTTATGATCACATTCGATGCCACAGGCCCATCGACTATCCCAGCTCTGCAAAGCTCGCGACCTGCTCTGCGATGTCACCGGGCCGGCTGTCTCGATCGCAGCGGCCGCTCGCGAGGCGAGCATGTCGCCCCATCACTTCATCCGCAGGTTCACCGCGGCTTTCGGTGAAACCCCGCACCAATATCGAACCCGCGAACGGATGACCGCCGCGCAGAGATTGCTCGCCCGCGGGCACTCTGTGACGGAAGTCTGCCTGGAGATCGGCTTCGCCAGCCTCGGCTCTTTCAGCACGTTGTTCACACGAGAAGTCGGCATGTCACCCGCGACGTACCAACGCAGCCTGCGCCGATCCGTTTACATCCCCGACTGGACGCCCCATCCGCCGTCCTGCCTGCTGCTGATGGGCGGGCCCGATGCAATAGCAATTTTCGAGAAGACCTTCCGAAAGTTCTGAGCCATCATCGCCGGACTCGTGAACGACTGACGGGAGCCCGCCGATGAAAATCAGACTGGTCAGCATCTTCGTGGATGACCAGGAAAAAGCCGTGCGGTTTTACACCGACGTGCTTGGCTTCACGAAGAAGCGAGACTTCCCCGTCGGCGGCGCCCGCTGGATCGCCCTCGTCTCCCCGGAGGGTCCGGACGAGTTGGAGCTGGTGCTCGAGCCGAACAGCCACCCGGCCGCGAGCGCGTATCAAGCCGCACTATTGAAGGACGGCATTCCCTGTACCGCCTTCGAGAGCACGGATATCCATGCAGAGGTGAAACGTCTCAAGGACCGCGGCGTGACATTCACGATCGAGCCGAGGCCCGCCGGCGAGGTGATCATTGCGGTCTTCTCGGACACGTGCGGTAATCTCATCCAGATTTATCAGACGAAGACCTGAAGCGGAAGCTACGCTTCCGGTCAAGGAAGACGAATGAGCAACCGCCGAGTTCAGCCGGGCGATCTGTATGCGATTCCGCACGGCAAGGTGTTTGGCCTGGCCAAGGTCATCTTCAAGCTGAAGAGCTACCGGGGCGTGATGCTGATTCGCCTTTACCACGAGCGGGGCAGCGATCCTCAAGGTCTGCGAATTCCAGATCCGACGGCGCCTGGCGCCCTGCACTACACGTGGAGTAGCTCTTCTCGAGATGGCGATTGGATATACCTTGGTAAGCAGGCTGTGACAGCCGAAGAGCTCGCCATGACCAAGCGCGTCTGGGGCGACGAGGTCTGGATCGAAGACACGCACGTGGGAGCTGCGACGGAGCAGGATAAGAAGACACTGCAGCACTTCAGCATCTATGGCTGTGAGCTCCTCAGCCAGGAGTTGACACGCAACGCAGGCAACTGACCGACCGTCAGACAGTTGCCCCGGCGCAAGACTTGGAAGCTGGAGTCGGAGTATAAGATGAAGCGGCGGGGTACGAACTGACCGAGGGAAATCCCATGGCACACAGCCGCTGGGTCAGAATCTGCCACTGGATCGCTGCCGCCAGCTTCCTGGCGCTGGCGCTCAGCGGATTTTTCATCCTGATGGTGCATCCGCGTCTTTATCTGGGCCATGTCGGCAACGACCTGACGCCAGCGCTGTTGACGCTCCCTATCAGCAACAACTATCGGCCCGACGAGCTGCAAAATAGGATGGTGTTCACGGAGGTGCCCGGCGCGCCCGTCACCGCCGAGCGCAACTTTCATATATTCAATCAGAACGGCTGGGCACGCAGTCTGCATTTCCTGGCCGCATGGATACTCGTCGGCGCGGGTGCGATTTATTTTTTGCTCGGAGTCTTCAGCGGCCATTTGAAACGTAACTTGCTTCCGCGTGGCCGCGAGCTCGCGCCGCGATCGCTGGTGCAGGACCTGCGCAACCACTTTCCTCCCCGTGTCGGTCCGGCAGCCGTCGGACCGCCTTATGGGTTACTGCAGAAGCTCACGTACACGATTGTCATGTTTGTCGTTCTACCGTTGATGGTCGCGACAGGCCTGACGATGTCGCCGGCGGTGACCGCCGCTTATCCGATTCTGCTGGATGTGTTCGGCGGCTACCAGACAGCCCGCACCATCCATTTCTTTGCGTTCGCATTCCTGGTGCTCTTCTTGATCGTTCACCTCGCGATGGTGATCGCGACCGGATTCTATCGCCAGCTGCGCGCCATGACCTGGGGGAGTAAGTGATGAAGCAGCCAAGTCGGATGCTCCGTCGTACCTTTATCAAAGGCATGGCTTCCTCGACCGGCGTGCTACTGGCCGGCTGTTCCCAAACAGATCCACCCACCTACGGGCACGTGCTACGCATGGGCGATCTGTTGACGTACAAGGCCCATCGGCTGTTGCTCCCTGCTCATTCGCTCGCGCGGGAATACGACTATGCCGATATTTCCTCGGTACCTGCGATCGGCACGACGAATCCTTCGGGCCATAAGGAGCATGGGCCGGTGTATGAGCGCCTGCTCGCCAACCGGTTTGCAGATTGGCGACTTCCGGTTGAAGGCAGCGTGACGCGGCCGCGCGGTTTCTCGCTTGATGAGTTGAAACGCATGCCGTCGCGGACTCAGATCACGAGGCACACATGCGAAGAAGGCTGGTCGGCGATCGCGCAATGGACCGGTGTGCCCTTGCGCAGCGTTCTGGAGTCCGCCGGCATTCGCCCGACCGCTCGGTTCGTGCAGTTCTACGCCTACGACGGTTGGGTTGACGGCATCGACATGCTCGATGCGTTACATCCGCAGACCATACTCGCCTACGGCATGAACGGCCGCGATTTGCCAATCAGTCACGGCGCGCCGTTGCGAGCCAGGGTCGAGACTCAGCTCGGTTACAAGAGCACCAAATTCATCAGGCGCATCGTGGTGACCGATCGCTTCGACGATCATGGCTCCAGGGGATTCATCCAGAATGGCTGGAGCTGGTACGCTGGCATCTGAACCCGCAGGCGGCGCTTCGAAAGGTCCGCTTCGGCTCGGAAACAGCCTTGTGCCGCCCCAGTGATGACCGGAAAATCGCTCCTACACGTCCCCCGACCCGCCGCACGCACCGCTTCGACGCCAGGTCAGGACCGCTTTCGCTATCTCATCGACCGGATCGAGAAGGCGCGGCGAGCGCGAGCCGATTGGGACGAACTGATCGTCGCGTTCAAGAAGTCCGACGCCGATCGCATCCATCCCTTGCGTGCGACGCTCAAGCAAGTCACGCGCGCTACCGTTTTCCAGATCGATCGACTGCTCGATAAAAAGGGCTGGTCCCGAGCGGATCAGAACGCGCTGAAGGAGATCGCGTGCCATACGGCGGAAGCTCTCCTGCACGCCAATCCTGACGATGTCGAGATGCGTGCGATCTTCGACCGCTATAGTTCGACGACCTTCCGAGAAATGCAGGAAGCAGAGCTCGAAGAACTGAAGCAGGATGCGAAGGAACACATGGGCATAGATCTGGACGATGTCGACATCAAATCCGAAGAGGACTTGGTGGAGCGCGTCTACGAGCACATGAAGAACGCCGAAGCTCGTCAACGCGAGCAGTCGGCGGACCATCGGAAGTCGCCAGGGCAGCAACGCGCCGAAACCAACGCTAAAACTGCGAAGCAGTTTCTGAGAGAGATCTACCGCAAGCTGGCAAGCGCGGTGCATCCGGATCGCGAAGTAGATGCTGCGCGACGCGCCGAAAAGACTGAGCTCATGCAACAGATCAATCGCGCATATGCGACAAACGATCTGTTGACGCTGCTTGAAGCGCAGCTGCGTCTCGAGCTCATCGATCCAGATCACGTGAGCAAGATCAGCGGCAAACGGCTGCAGCAATTCAATCGACTACTCTCACAGCAGCTCGAAGCGGCGACGGCCGAGCTGCGATCGCTTCAGGATTCCTTCCGCATGGATTACGACCTGCCGCACGGCCGTGCGATCACTCCTCAGTCTCTTCATTTGGTCACGCAACGTCGCGCGCGGGAATTGCGGGCGCACATCGATCAGCAAAAGCGCTTTCTCGAAGTTCTCACGAACACGAGTGCAACAAAACGCTGGCTCAAAGAACAACGACGCTTCGACAACGGTTGGGACGAGGACTGACGCGCCAGCAATGTTTCCAAATGGCTGTCGACCTTTTTGACAGCCGCGATGGAGATTGGAACGCCGCCCCCGATTCGTTTGTTTGATAACGCCGGGCACCACCGCGCGTGTCCCGCGTAGGGAAGAGACTACAAGGCGCTCATTCTCGGGGAGAAACAAATGCGTGCGATGCTCCTGGCCAGATTCGTCGCTTGCTCTTCGTTGTTCTTCTTCAATCTCACATTCGCCGCCGAGCCGCTGATCCTCGAAGAGGCCAGGCTCGTGCCGAGCGACCCTTCACCGCCAGGCTTCGGCAGCTCTGTCGCAATCGACGGCGATGTCGCGGTCGTGGGTGCGACGGATGGCGGCGGTATGCCCGAACATGGTCGGCCTGGCGCGGCCTATGTGTTCGAGCGGCAAAGCAACGGCGTGTGGCAGCAGGTCGCGAAACTGTTGCCGTTGCACGAGGAACCCCAAGGGACGGGCTCGAGTAACCTCGGCACCTCGGTCGCGATCGAAGGCAACGTGATCGTGGTCGGAACTTACTTCAGTCCACAAACCACAGTGTTCGAGCGCATCAACGGGGTGTGGACACGCGCGGCAGTCCTCGATACCAGTGCGGTGGATGTCGACATCCGGGATGGCACGATCATCACTTCGTACACTTGGGGCGCGCATCTGTATCGCCGCGGGGCAACTGGTTGGACAAGAGTCCAGGATCTGGTTAATGGCCAACCGCAGCCAGATGCGGATTATCTCGGGCGCGGTGTTGCCATCTCATCGATCGCGGCATTTCACGGCAGCTACGGCAACGAGGACGAGATCAACCCGTCGGCCCCCAGCACCTTATACATTTACCCGCTCGGCCCCAATCGCTTGTGGACGGGCGCGCCGCCGACCGCCATCCCCGATCCGTCCGGGACGCAGGCGCCAAGCAGCTTCACGGCGAGCATCGAAGCGTCGGGGTCGAGAGCCCTCGTCTCCGGTTTTCCTGAAACTTATATTTTCGAGCGGAATGCTCGAGGCGAGTGGAATGTCGCGCAGACCCTGGCGGGCGCCATCGACATCGATGGCGATACGATCCTGGGCGCGTCGGCCTCGCAAGGTCTCGGCATTTATCGCCACACGTCCGCCGGGTGGACACGCAAGGCTTCACTGGCCTCGAGCGTTCGCGAACCGCTGGGCTCGCTGGAATTGAGAGGCAATCGCGTCATCGCTGGCGGCAACTGGACCGTTCCGCGCCCCACCGGGGCCGTCGCCTATGTGTTCGATATACCGAATCAGCTCGCGCCGAATCCGCCGATGCTCCACGAAAATTTCGAAGATGGCGCCGCGAACGGCTGGGTCGCACAGCCCAACAGCACCTTCAGTGTAGCGAGCGTCGGCGGCTCGCGGGTCTACCGACAAACCAATGTCACGACCGGAGCAGCGTCGATCTACCCAACCGCCGACTGGGATCGCCAATCGATTCAGGCGGACGTAACGCCTCGTTCGTATGCGGCGCCTCCGGGCGATCGATGGTTCGGATTGATGGTGCGCTACATCGATGCCAACAATTACTACTACATCACGGTGCGTAACTCGAACACGATTCAGCTCAAGCGGATCGTCAACGGCGTCGTCACGACGTTGGGCTCTGCGGCTTTGTCTGTCGCGCTCCATCGCAACTATGCATTGCGACTGGAGGCGCATGGTGAGCAACTGCGTGCGTTCGTGGAAGGTCGGCTGGTGCTCACCGCGAGGGATAGCTCGCTGACTCGTGGACGACCCGGCATCGCCATGTATCGCACGCGCGCCGACTATGACAATGTGATCCTGAATCCGGACCCGAGCGTGATATTGAAAGACGAGCGCTTCAACACGCCGACGATACAGATGGATTGGGATTGGGTGAATTACGCTTATCAATGGGTGAAGCTGCCCGACGCAACCGTGTTCACGCAACCGACCACCGGCGGCGGCGCGTACGTGTTCTCCTATTACTCCCACGGCACCGATCAGATCATCCGAGCGCGGCTCCGCGCGACTCAGTTCAACGGCGCGGATCGATGGATCGGCCTCATCGGTCGTTACGTCGATGCGCAGAACTATTATTACCTGACTCTTCGCAACAGCAATCAGATCTCACTGAGAAAACTGACCAATGGTGTCATCACGACGCTGGATACCTCTGCAACACCTCCGGTGACGGTGAACACCTGGTATGACCTGCGTTTGGACATCGTTGGAACGACGCTGCGTGCTTACATGAATGGTGTATTGATGCTCGAAGCAACCGACCAGACGGCGCCTCATCCTGCGGGTCCTGCAGGCGTCGCCGCTTACAAGACCGCAGCTGAAGCCGACGATTTCCTGGTCGTTCAACCTTGAACTGCCACGGGCGACAGTGCACTTGTTGACAATTATCTAAATAGAGGAGCAGCATCGCTTCGGGCTACAAGGCCGTGCCCACGAACGCAGTTGCCGTAAAGTCGCGGACGGACTCTCAAGGAGAAGGTCATGACCGGGCTCGTTTTCTCCACTGCGCGCACGATGTTTCTTTCGCTGGTCCTGATCGCCTGCACAGTGGGCGCGACGCCGCAGGCGCATGCCGAAGCAGGCGATTACAGCGCCCTGCAGACCATCGTGAATCTGGTCTCCCCGCCGCCTGCCGACAGCCCGGTGACGCCAGCCCAGATGCAAGGGCCTTATCCGCTATTGCCGAATCCTTCTGGATTCAACGACGGCTTCAGCCCTGGCGCCTACTATCAATGGCAGACAATCAAACTCGCGCCCTCAACCGGCGCGGTATGCGGCGACGGTTCGCAATATAAATTTTTCGTGAACCGTGTGCCCAACACGCGGAACACCATCATTTACATGGAAGGCGGCGGTGCGTGCTGGGACTATGCAAGTTGCAGCGGCCAGACCGGCATTCGTGGCGCTCGCAATCCGAATGGCATTCCAGACGATTACATGAGCCTGATGAATCCTGCGAGCAGCCTGGTCAGTCCCTTCGTCGTGCGCGCCCATCCGTGGTCGTCGGTCAAAACCCAGAACTGGAACATGATCTATGTTCCCTACTGCACCGGAGATGTATATAGCGGCGACAAAGTCGCGGTGTATAACGATCCCACCGGGCAGAACACTCCGCTGGTGTTTCATCACAATGGCGCCCGCAATACCCGCGCCGTCCTCGCGTGGCTGAAAAACAAGCTGCCCCGGCCTACGCAGATGCTATCGACGGGCTGCAGCGCGGGCGGCATCGGCAGCCTCAACAGCTACGCGACTGTCCGGCGCGATCTGGCTCCGACCTACGGATATCTGATCAACGACTCCGGGCCGTCGTTCTCCGCGCCCGTCGGCGGCAATCCCGCACAGTACCCGTCGGTGCCGTTACATACTCAGATTCGCTCCGCTTGGGGATTGGATCAGGGGCCGATGCCGTATCTGGCCTCGGTGCTACCCGCATTCAACAGCAACAATTTCGGCAGCATTTACGCGGCGCTGGCCGCGAAGGTACCGAACGATCGCCTCGGCCACACGCATTTCTGGCAGGACCTGAATTATTCCTCGTACTCGTACGAGCGCTTCTTTCCAGAAATCGTCAACGCGCCGAGCCAGGCTGCGAAAGAAGCGCTGATCCACGCCAAGTGGGGCACGGATACCGAGCGCCTGAGACAGACGTTGCAGACGCTGCCCAGCTTCGGTGGCTACTTCCCGCAATTCCGCGCGCTGAACGAAAGCCACTGCACGACCATCGTCGATTTCGAGAACGGCGACATTCAAGAACGCTCGCTGGAACTGCGCAACTTCATCGATAGCGTGCTGGACGGCAGCGGCGCCGTGCTCGACGCGTCCGAAGCCAGCGATCAAGCCGACCGCGCCAAGCCGCCCAACCTGATTTATCAACTGATCGAGTCGCTGTTGTAGGCGCGTCGATGAAAGCTCGATGGACAACGATCATTGCCCTTGCGCTGGCAGGCGTGGCCGTTGGCTGGGTCGTACATCTGAGCAAGCCCACAGCGGAACGAACGAAGCAGACCGACGCGCGTGGAATCCTCGACGAAATGAGGGAGAATCGGAATGCTCCCTCCTCCACGCCTGCCTCTGCCGACGCGGCAACACAGACGAGCGAGGATGCGAGCCCTGTCGATGTCCACGAGCGCGCAAGATTCAATGAGCGGGCCCGAGAATTTTTCGCGCAGGCTCCGGCCTTGTCGCCCGAGGAGGCTCGTCGGCGAGGAGCCGATCTCTCACAGGAGCTCTCGCGCATCGAGCAGGCTGGAGGTCTGTCCGCGGGCGAAACATTCCTGCTTCGTGCCGGATTGATTCGAGCCACGGTTGCCGATGAACGGCAACAATTAGCGCAGATACGCGCACTCAAGGAACGCTACGAGCTAGACACCCGTCAACGCAACGCTCTGGCGGCCGCGCAGTCCGATCCGATGTTTCAACTGTACAAGGTTCGGGAAAGTCAGATCGTCGCCGAGACCCTGTCGCTGCAGACCATCCCGGACGGCCTGAGTCGCGACGAATATCTCCGACGCCGCTTGCAGGCGGAACGCGAGCAACTGCTCGGCGAGGGAATGTAGTTGTTGGCAATGCGCACGCCGCCGTCCAAACGACGCGCGCAGACCCTCAATCGAAATCGGTCGCGATAGCGAGCTCGCGCCATGCGTCGATGTCTTTGCGGAACGCCGCCAGCTTGCGATCGGCCATGGCATGGGCGGCCGGCCCCAAGGGCAGATGTAATGGTGGGTTCTCGCTATCGACCGCTTTCAAGATCACGGCAATCGCCTTGGCCGGATCGCCGGCCTGCTTGCCATCGTTGCTGTCGCGGTACACGCGCCGCTGGCCTGCGGTTTGGCCATAGTCGCCGATCTGGCGCTTGGCCACGGTGATCGAACGACCGAGGAACGCTGTGCGAAACGGGCCGGGTTCGACGATGATGACGCGCAGCCCGAGCGGAGCAACCTCCTGGTCCAGTGCTTCGGACAAGCCTTCGACCGCGAACTTACTGGCGTTGTAGTAGCCCGAACCTGCCATCCCTGCGATTCCCGCGCCGGAGGACAGGTTGACGATGCGACCGCCGCGCCGCTGTCTTAGTACCGGTAATGCGGCGCGGGTGACTTCGATCAGCCCGAACACATTGACGTCGAACAGCGGTCGGTACTCGTCAGGCGTTGTTTCTTCGATCGCACCGAACAGCCCGTGGCCGGCGTTGTTGACCAGTACATCCAAACCGCCGAAAGCTTCCGTAGCGAACGCGACGGCCGCGGTTGCCATCTCCGGCCGCGTCACGTCCAGGGCACATACGCGAACCGTTTGTGGGAACTCCTGCGCCAGATCTCGCAGAGTCTCCGGGTTGCGGGCCGTCGCTACCAATTGGTCGCCGCGCGCAGCGACAGCCCGAGCGAGATGTTGGCCCAAGCCGCTGGAGCAGCCGGTGATCAACCAAGTTTTCTTCATGAGTTTCCCCTCGTATCAGCGCATGCCGCCCGCAGCGAGGATGATCTCGCCCGTTACCCAGCGCGCATCGTCCGATGCGAGATAGGAAACGATCGGAGCGATGTCCTCTACCTGGCCGATCCGGCCGAGTGGCGTCTGGCTTTCGTTCCAGGTCTGGAAGTCCGAGCCCATGACGCCGGCAGTATGGGTGCCTTCGGTTTCGATCAAGCCAGGGTTCACCGCGTTGACGCGGATGCCGCGCGGGGCGAGTTCGCGCGACAGCACGCCGGTGATGGCATCGAGCGCACCTTTTGTGCCGCTGTAGATGGCACTCTCAGCCGGAAGGACCCGCGTGACGACGGAACTAATGTTGATGATGCTGCCGCCCTTGCCCAGGTGTGGCGCGGCGGCGGCGACGACCAGTAGAGGACCAAGAACGTTGATGTCGAACTGCTTGCGATAGAGCTCTTCGGTGGTCTCTTCGATCTTGGCGAACTGGTAAATGCCGGAGTTGTTCACCACGATGTCCAACCGGCCGAAGTTGTCGATGGCCGCCTTGACCAGCCCCTCGACCTCCGTCTTGTTGCGAACATCCGCACCCACCGCCACGGCCTTCCCGCCAGCGGCTTCGATGTCGGCAACCACTTTGTCTGCACCGCCCTTACTCGACGCGTAATTGACGACGACCTTGGCGCCGTCTGCTGCGAGCTGGCGGGCGATGCCCGCGCCGATGCCTTTCGAAGCGCCCGTTACGATGGCAACTTTGTCTTTCAATTTGCTCATGTCGTGAGATTCCGGATGTGTCTGGCCCGGAATGGGCCTCGACTCAGTGAGGCGCGATGGTGATCCCGACAGGATTGTTTGTGGACTGCCATTCCTGCATATTTCTCGTTCATTTTTGAACGGGGGTCGGCGATATTGGAGTGGAGCGACGTTCGCATCTTTCTGGCGGTAGCCCGCGGCGGATCCCTCGGCGAGGCCGCCCGGACTCTGGATGTGAGCCACCCAACGGTGGGTCGCCGGATCAAGGCGCTCGAAGATGAAGCAGGGCAGCCGCTCTTCCGCAGGACGAAGGACGGATTGGTGCTCACGGACGCCGGGGACGCCGTGCTAGCGCTGGCGGAATCCATGGAGAATTCCGCGCTGTCGCTGGAAAGGCGCCTGGCCGGCAACCACGAACGTCTCGAAGGTATCTTGCGGATATCGTCAGCGGATTGGTTTGCTGGCTATGTTCTGGCTCCCGTCCTGGCCGAGTTGGGGCGCCGGCATCCAGCGGTTGTGCCGGAGGTAATCGCGAGCTACCGATTACTCGATCTTTCACGTCGTGAGGCCGACGTGGCCTTTCGCATCGTGCCCTTTAGCGAGCCGGACATTGTTCAGCGGCGTCTGATGAGAATGTCATACGGTCTTTATGGCTCGGCTGAAGCCGCACGAGCCATGCAGAACGATCCGGTATCCGTGGGGCTCATTCTCATGAACACGGCGCAATCTCACTTTCCTGATGTCGCCTGGTTACTTGATAAGTTCCCACTTTCGCGGCGCGTCTTCACAAGCACGAGCCGAAGCGTTCAAGCACAGATGTGTTTGCGAGGCATGGGCGTTGCAGTGCTGCCAAGGCCGCTTGGCGATGCGTTATCTGGATTGCAGCGGATCGACACACCGGATCAACCGCCGTCGAGAGATATATGGGTGGGTTATCACCACGACTTGCGGCATATGGATCGGTTGCGAGCGATGCTGGATATCGCCGATGCGATGCTGGCGGATAGTGCCGCTGCGGGTGCCGACATTCCCGCCTAATCCGGTCCGCGAGCGACGTAATAGCGATTCGGGCCGAGGGATGAATGCGCCATTTAACAGACGACGTTTCTGCAGAAACGTCCCTCGCTGGACTTTGCTTGCGGCCAGGCACGGACACGGGCACGGTATGCTGGCGGTTGCAAAAGATCCGGCCTGCCCAAATGCGTGAGGCACTCATATGAAGATCGTCCTCCAACTGTTCCTGGCCTGCTCACTGTTGATCGTGGCTGGCGGCTTGAGCGCTGCACAGCCGAACCCAGCCGGAGTCACGCAGGCGTCGCCGGTCGTTCTGATTACCGGCTCGAATCGGGGCATCGGGCTGGCACTTACGAAGGCATACGCAACGGCGGGTTGGCGTGTCATTGCCACGTGTCGCGACCCGAGTCGCGCGAGCGAACTGAAGGAACTGGCCGCAGTTCATCCCAACGTAGTCGTCGAAACGTTAGACGTTACGAGTGAACCATCGATCACGGGGCTCGTCGAGAAGTACCGCGGCAAGCCCATCGACGTGCTCGTCAACAACGCAGGAACCTCCGGGCGCTATGAAGGGCAGATCCCAGGACAGTTCGATGAAGCAACATTCACGGAAATCATGCGGGTGAATGCGTTCGCACCGCTGCGAATATCCACGGCCTTCCTCGACAACGTGAGCGCCAGTGAACACAAGAAAATAATCGCGATCTCGAGCGGCAGGGGATCCGTGAGCAAGCCGTTCCTGGAGCGGCGCGCATACTTCTACGACATGAGCAAGAGCGCGCTAAATCTGGGCATGCGCAAGCTTCAGAGCGATGTTGCGGAAAAGCGCGTGCTAGTAGGCGTCTTTGCGCCAGGGATCGTCGATACGGAGCTGAACAATGATCTGCGCAACGGCGTGCCGGCCATCAGAAAGCTGATTTCTCCCGAGGAGAGCGCGGCTGGGCTCGTAGCCCTGATCGCAAACCTTTCCAAAGAAAACCAGCACCGCTTTCAGAACTACAACGGTGAAACATTCGAGTGGTGACTCCAGTAGAGAACGAGGACCCGCCGTCGGGCTCTCCTCTGCCCGGTCGTTCAATCGTCCGCGAAGTGATTGGGCGCACCGCTCATGCAAAAGACATCACAGATCACTCTCTGTGATCTTCTCGCTGCGCAGCTCGCGCATACCGCCGCGGAGACATCCCCATCACACGTTTGAAAGCCGTGTTGAATGCGCGCTCAGATTCATAGCCAAGTGAACTGGCAACCCGCGCCAGCGTGCAGCGACCACTGACTAGCTTTTCTCCGGCTAACATCATTCGCCAGCGTGCGAGATAGGCAATCGGTGTCTCACCCGTGCGTTGGCGGAATCGCTCGGCAAATAGTGACCGCGACATCCCCGCTCGTGCGGCGAGTTCCTGCACCGTCCATGGAAACGCCGGATGGGCGTGTATGGCAGCAAGAGCCAGGCTCAATTGCGGATCTGCCAGCGCTGCAAGCCAGCTCACATTGTCGATCGATTGTTGCGACAGATACAGGCGTAAGGCCTGCACCAGCATCATGTGCGCAAGCTGTTGCGCGACTAACGACGAGCCGGGTTGCGCCTCCCGGAACTCTTCCATCATGTGCTCGATGGATAACCGCAATCGCTCGCGATCGCCCGAAGTCTCGATGCGCATGAGCGGCGGCATCGTCTGCAACAGCACTTCGGCGTGACGGCCGTTCACCTCGAAGCGACTACCGATCAGGTATACGTCTCCACCGCCGTTGTAAGTGACGATCTCGCCACTGCGATTCGGATCGAGCACCTCGCTTGCCCGCTTCGGCGTCATTGCCAAGTCGCTACCAATAGTCACCGTACGCCCGCTGGGCAACACGAAACAGTCGCCCGCGCGAAGCTGCATTGGGTGCTCGAGATGATCCATCGACAACCAGCAACTGCCCTTGATCACGGCGTAGCACTTGATGCGGCCCGCCAGGTCATCGAGGGTGAGCGCCCAGGCTCCGCCGGCGTCGAATCCCGCGGTGATGTAGCTGCGAGGCTTCAGAAGCGAGAGAACCTCGGAAAGGGGATCCATGCATGCCTTCGGACGATCGCGAACAAAAAGCAGATTCCTGAGCATAGATGTTCCACCAGGGCGCCGCTAGAGTGCCGCCCATCGTCAATGGTGGAGACCAACGCTTTGAAAGCCGCAGTTGTTGAGACATTCGGTGTAGCGCCGTCTTTTCAAGATTTCCGTGAGCCAGAAGCGAGTGAGGGTGAGAGCGTGGTGACAGTGCACGCCGCCGCACTAAGCCCGATCGTGAAGGCCCTCGCAGCGGGCAAGCACTATGCAAGCAGTGCGACCGCTGGTTTCGTTCCCGGTGTCGATGGCGTGGGACGCGATAGCACGGGCCGTCGCGTTTACTTTCTCTTCCCGAAAGCGCCATTCGGTTCGATGGCGGAAAAGTCGCTGGTCGCGAACGAGATGATGGTGCCAGTACCAGACAAGATTTCCGATCTGCGTGCAGCGGCAGTTGCCACTGCAGGACTCGCCTCGTGGATTGCACTTTCGCGACGCGCGAAAGTACAGGCAGGTGAGACAGTCATGGTCATCGGCGCGACTGGATCGGCCGGCAGCATGGCGCTTCAAACCGCTCGTTACTTCGGCGCCAGCAAAGTCATCGCCGTCGGGCGTAATGAGCAGAAACTCGCGGCGCTCGATGCCGACGTGAAGATCGTGCTGAATGACAGCGCCGATGAAACGCTGTGCGCGCAGTTCGGCCAACGAGTGGATGTCGTGCTCGACTTCGTGTGGGGCGAGCCTGCCACGCGCGTCCTCAGGGCTGCGACACAGCGACGAGGCTCACCCGCCGGTGAGGCACGCTTACGCTATGTGCAACTCGGTACGCTTGCGGGCGACGTCATTCCGCTCCGCGGCGACATGCTACGCAGTACCGGAGTCGAGTTGCTCGGTAGTGGCATCGGCAGCGTAGCGGTGAAGGATCTGGTCGCCGGAGCAAGTGAGTTGCTCGCGGCTGCCCCGGAGGCCGGCTTTAACGCTCCGTTCGAAAGCGTGCCGCTACGATCGATCGCTGACGCCTGGAATGGCGATCCGGACGTTCGATACATCCTGACACCTCCATCAAGTTGAGAGTCTCCAGCGCAGGATCGATCACTTCGCGCGCGAGCGACTACGCGTGAGAGCGGCAATGCCCTCACGGCTCAGCACGGGTGATAGGCGACGAGTTGCGAGCCCGATACCCCGGGCGCATCCTGTCGGCGCGAAGTGAGGTCGTTGGGGGAAGGGTAATGTCGGGACAAGCGCCCGAATCCAGAGTGGGGCCCGAGCCAAGCAGTCCGCCAGCGAGCGTTCAGCCCCCGCCCAACGGCACCAACGATGATGCGCCGCACATCGCAGCGCCTGCGCACAGCCACCACTCGCGCATCTCGTTCCGATTCCTTGAGCAGCTCAAGCAACGCAACGTCATTCGCGTCGCAATCCTCTACCTCGTGGTGTGCTGGCTGATTCTCGAACCGGCGTACGTCGTCTTTCACATGCTGGAGGTGCCGCCGTGGGCGAATCGGCTGGTGGTCGTACTGATGGCTATCGGCTTCCCCTCGGTGCTCCTGTTCGCATGGGTGTATGAAATTACGCCGGAGGGGCTGAAACCCACGGTCGAGGTGGAGCCGAGTCGGTCCATCCGGAAGCAGACGGGGCAGCGGCTCAACCGCGCGATATTCGCCGTAATGGCCATGGCGCTCGTGTACTTCGTCGTCGATAAGTTTTGGCCATCGCGACCAGTGGCCGTGTCGGAGCACGCGTCCGACGCAACTCGAGAGGCCGAAGCCGCGATGAACGTGGACACCGCGGATAAAACGATTGCGGTACTGCCATTTGTGGATTTGAGCGAGAAGAAGGACCAGGAGTATTTCGCGGATGGCATGGCCGAGGAGATCATCGATCTGCTCGCCAAGGTTCCAAATGTCAAGGTAATAGGCCGGACGTCATCATTTCAGTTCAAGGGAAAGAACACGGACCTGCGGGAAGTCGGCAAGGCTCTGGGCACTGCGAACGTTCTCCAGGGGAGCGTCCGGCGTTCGCAGGATCGCGTCCGCGTCAATGTGCAGCTGATCGATGCGCGCGACGGCTCACACCGCTGGTCCGAGTCTTACGACAGACCTATCGGAGATGTGCTCAAGGTTCAGGACGACATTGCGGCCGGGCTCGTGCGTGCAATTCAAGTGCAGGTCGGCGCAGCAGATCTTCCGGCGCGCACTACCGTTGTCAACCCAAAAGCCTATAGCCTGTTTCTCCGCGCGCGTGCAGCGCGCGACCGCCAAGACATACAAGGACAAGAGGACGCCCTTCGGTACTACGGGCAGGCGCTGAAGGCCGATCCCACGTTCGTGCCTGCTGCTGCGGGTGTGGCGCGCGCATCCATCGCAATTTTCAACTATACGAGGACGGAGCGTGACGCGAGTCAGGCGCGAGCAGCGATCGATGCCGCACTCATGCTGGATCCTAACCTTCCCGAGATGCATGGCTTGCGTGCCTGGCTCTACATGAATGATGGTCTCAACTGGGCCGCGGCAGAAGCTGAGACACGACAGGCCTTGCGCATGGACCCGGAGAATCATTTCATACAGATGGATGCCGGGGTGCTCGCATGTGCATTGGGACGGTGGGATGAGGCCATGCGATATTTTCGGGCTGCACTCTCGCATGACCCATTCAATTCGGGAATGATCAATCACTCTGCCTCTTGTTTGCTCCGCTCGGGACACCTCGTCGAAGCGGAAGAGCAGATACGTCATGCGCTCGCGATCAGCCCGACCAACGACCCAGGATGGGCAATCTTCGGCCGGGTATTACTGGCGCGGGGCGAGCTTTCGGCGGCGCTGGACGCTTTTCGTCACACCACTTGGCGGCACAACCGCCTCGTGGGACTCACTGCTGTCTACTACGCAATGGGCCGCCGGGATGAGTCCGAGCAGGCCATGCGCCAGCTGGAGGCAGAGGCTGCAGCCGAGGCCCCTTATGAGGTTGCTCAGGGCCGCGCTTACCGCGGGGAATTTGAGGAGGCACTGAAGTGGCTCGAGCGTGCAGGAGCTCAAAAAAACGTAGACGTGATGATAACAGCGGTCAAGGGCGATCCCGCGTTCGCGCGGTACACGGGCGATCCACGTTACCGCGCATGGCTGCGAAAGCTAAACTTGCCAGACTGACAGCTGGCAGCCGTGAAGCGAACATTTGCGAGTGACTGAAATGGGTCGGAATCAGCTATGTGCCTGTCGTTTGTCGCCCCCTTGCGGCTATCGATTCGACTCGTGGCGCCGTTGCGGGTGTCCACAATTCCGCCTCATCCGCTGCGCAAGCGACGTAGCAGCGATTCGATCGCCCATGCGTGGTCGTAAGTTTCGCCGTCCCAGCGAGTCGCGGCCGTGCGCCGGTCGATGTGCAATCTCTGTTCTTCATGCGTGGCGACTAGCTGGTGCCAATCGCTGAGTGGCTGTGTGTGGTTTTGTAGCGTGCTATCGAAGGATTCACCGGTCGGCGTCACAAAACGAATCGCGCCGTCGTCGAGCACCAGGACCACGACGTTGCCTTCGTGGACCTGTCGGTGATGAAAACGGCAGAGACTCACGAGGTTGGAGAGTTTCGTTTCTCCGCCGTGCGCCCAGTGCTGAATGTGATGGCCATCGAGAAACCGAGTGTTGGGGCAGCCGGGGAAGCGACAACAGCCACGGTCGCGCGACCGCATCGCGCGGTGTAGCGCGGGCGGGATACTGCGCGTCTTCCGGCCCACATTGAGCGGCTCGCCGTCTTCGTTCTCTATGATGGGAACGACGCTGCAATCACAAGATAAGCGCCGAGCCGTTTCTGCAGAAACGCTCGGCCCATGTTCGAAGTTACAACGGCCCGGTGCGCTGTCTCGCAGCGTCTCTGCGTCCACGTGCACCACTATCTGATGTCGATCCCCACCTTTGAGCGCCGCGGGACCTTGAGCGAGAAATGTTTCCGCCATCATCGTCAGGGCTTCAACTTTGCGGGCCGATGGATGGATGCGCCATTTAACAGATGGCGTTTCCGCAGAAACGTCCTCCGCCGCTGGGATCTCTTCGCATGCCGCCTCGATGGCTTTAATAAACATCTGCCCTGCCTCGGCGGGCAGCCGCGCCTTGATCACGAGCATGCCGTCCTCGTCATGAAACCAGGTGAGCTTCCGGTCGAGCTGCTGTTGCGCCTCACGCCCCAACTCTTCCGCTTCCTTGCAGCGGCGGAAGTCACGCACGATGCGCTCTACATGCACGGCCGTGCCATGCAGCGCGTACATGAGTAGCGTGTCTTCGGTGTTGGGGCACGCCACGCGCGTCAGCGCGCGGACCTTCGCATAGCTCAACTCACCGCGCTCCATCGCCGCGGCAATCTTCGGCAGGTTCATCAGCGCATGCGCCGTGCGCACTTTCTCGCGCGCCGCGCCCATGTCGATGCCGCACTTCCAATTGAGCCAGTGAGCACAAGAGGCGCTCGCGCCATCGCTCCAGCCTTTGCGGCGATCCCACTCGGCAATCAGCATCAGCAAACGATAGTTGGCTGCGTTGAGATGGCCGGCGAGCTCAACGATTTGATGGCCGACGTTCTGGAGCGATTGCCAATCGGCCGCTCGTGCTTCGTCTTGCTGGGTTCGGTGAACACTTTCCATACTCATGGTGCAGTCTCCGCAAGAACGCTGCTTTACCTCGCCCCTGGCACCCTCTGCCGCTCTCTTTGACTCCGGCAGAGGGTGCTCAGGCGTCAAACACTCAGGCCAGATACACGAGCGTCGCCTCTCTCACCTGATACAGCCCACGGCTCGCGGGCTCCGATCCGCCTTCGCCTGGCTCTCCACCGCCGCGCTGCCGAAGCGCCTCGATCAACGGCTTCAGGTTCACGAGATCTAACATCACCGCCGCCTCGTCCACCCAGCTCTCGAGAGCCTTCGCCACCTCCGCGTGCAAGACTCCGTCATCATCATCCGAGTACAACAGTACGTCCGATAAACAATGAAGCGTCGCGCGCACCTGCATCAGCAGGCTTCGCACGTTCTCCACGGCTTCTTCTAAGCTGCGCGGCGGACTTGGCGGTGGTGGTGTTAGCGGATCGCCACTGCCGAGTGCCGCGCTCGACGCCACGGCGGTGGTTGTGGAATGTTTGCGTCGTGAACGGCGCGGCTTGAAAGTATTATCGCTAGTAGCCATGTCATCCTCCTTTTCAGGGTGATTTGGTCAGGCGTTCGGCGGTGTTCGAGCACCGTCGGGCGCCGCCTTTGATGCATTGAACTCACTTGCTGTGGATCGACTTTGGGGCCCGCTCGAAAAGTACGGGATGGGTTTCGGGCGGAGATCGCTGTGCCCCAGATTAGGCACGGGATCGATCGTATCTCGGCGCGTCGTTACTGTATATAACAACAGACCGCATTAAAAAAAATGTTCCTCCGCTCCCGCGCACCTCGCGCGCGCGAGCCACTACGCGTGAGAGCGGCAGTCAGCGCCACGGCTCAGCATGTCTGCTTGCGGCCCGGAGCGGGCAAAGGCATGAATTCCGCTGCCGAAATCGGCATGCCAGCGCGCAACCATTTGACGCCCGGAAGCTCGGATCAACTCAGCAAGGTAGCCAGTTATTCACATCGCGCCGACGACAGTACGGCGCTACAGTCGTTGCATGCCGCCCCACCTGCTTGAGGCGCTTCTGCAGTTGTTTCTTAATCGAACTGATTTCCGACTGCGAACTTCGACCTAAGGGTCGGCGCACACACCGTCACACAGTGGAGGATGAAGAGGACGACACAGAGTACCGCCCCCTGTTGCTCCGTGACGATGGGGCGCGACGGCGCATAAGACCGGTCTACTAGCATGCAACCGCGCTGCAAATGAACCGTACTCACAGTGTACCTCGGGCCTCGAAAGCGTGGGACGGAGTAACGACCATCGCATGCTTTGCTACCCGACCAGATCGGAACCGTCGCCGCTGTCGGTTTGGATGGAACGCATCTCCCCATGCCCGACGCCGCTCGCGTGGTGCCATAAGACCGATGCCTTCAAACTCCAGCAGATCATTCGGAGCGGTACGCTGCGCTCGCCAGCCCCCTGCAACAAGTTTAGCGAACATCTCACTTACTACTGCTTAGGCAAACCGGCATACAAAGACCCTCGCAACACCTCGATAGGGACTATGGCGCGAGCCCCGGTGGTCATTCTCATGTCACCTGACATTTATGACTGGCGCAAGCGAGTATTTCCGTTCGACAGCGGCGCGTTTTTCGCCGGACGATATCGAAAGTACATGCATGAGCGGGATGAGCTCTACAACTACGACGTGACTCGCCTGCCCGACTCCCCTGGCAGATTCATATCCTCCTTCTACAAGAGCATTTACGATTACCTGACGCACCAGCCCCGCCCACCGATCGTGCCATATGCCGACTTCTACCAAGTCGAGGCATTGGTCTCGATGCTCACTGACCCTGACGCTTCCAGCGCCGACGATCGCCGCCTCGTCATGGAGCTGCAGATCGAAAAGCCTATTCCGTTCGAGTGGCCGTTGGTGCGTGGCCTGATCCTGCCGCGAGCGCTCGAATCGAACTCCATTGTCTCGTCGTTCCTGTCTGGTCCAGGTCGCGGGGTCGAGGTTCGCTGGTTCGACGTATCCCCTCTCAAGCTGGCCATCGAGTATCAAGCGCTGCTCGAGCGCGAGGCTCTTGAAATGCAGGTTGGTGGAGGCTGCTATGAAAGACGATAGCGGCGTGCTGATCGGAGTCTGTCGTCCCGTGCCCGACGCTCTCGGCTTCGTCACCCCTGTTTTCCGGGATCGTACTGGCGAGCCCGTCGCTCAGATCGTAGAGGACGGTCGCATCGTACGATTCGTGCAATTAGATCTAGGAGAAGAGTTCGTCCCACTGAAGAGCCTCGCCAGCGTGAGTGTTGGCGATCCTGCGCTCTACGGAATGGAGTTCGACGACTGCATCGCCGTGGGCTCGCCGATAAGCGCAATGACTCGCGGTCCTGGCAACGTGGCGGACTGGTCGGACGTGGATGCCATCAAAGCCGCTCTCGAATCCAATCGATATAAGAAGTCGAGCGAGCTTCTCACTTTTCCACGCCCTCGGACCAACAAGCGGAACCTGTTCAGTCTCGCGGCATGTGCGGCGGGGCTTGTCTTTGCTCTCACAGCCGTCTTCGGCGTGCAGCATTACCTGAAGTCCCCGCAGGTCGTCACGACCGGCGCAAGCGAGTGGGATCACAGGACGCTCCGGGACGGCAGCTCCATCCACGTCGATGCTCGGAGCAACATCAAAATCGAGTACTCCGACGCCGCTCGCTTGGTACATCTGCGCGCAGGCGGCGCAGTTTTCGAAGTGACGAAGGATGCGAACCGGCCATTCATCGTGAGAACGCACTTGGTGGACATCATTGCCGTCGGGACCAGGTTCGGTGTCGCGATCGATGGTGGAGTGACGACGACGGTATCAGATGGAACGGTGAAGGTGGCGGGTCGCGGACACGTCAATGGTTCGGCGGTACTCGTGGAAGCAGGCGAGGAACTGCGCGTACCGGATAGCTCACTTGCATTGCCGTCCGTTGCACCCGTGGACGCAAAGAACAAGTTGCAATGGACAAGCGGCTGGCTGGACCTCACAGGTGCGACCGTCGCCCAAAGCGTCGCGCAGTTCAACCGTCGCAACCGCGTGCAGCTCGTCGTGGACAGTCCGACACTGAGCGCCAAGGTGATCGAATACGCCCGCGTCAAGGTGGACCAGCCGATGGATTTCGCTGCAGTGATTGCGCAGGAACCGGGCGTCAAGATGACGTTCGATACCAAGAACGATGTAATTCGACTGTCGGATTAATACTCGTGCAATGGTGCAAACGCAGATGGTCATGGATGCTCGCAGCCCCGCTGCTGACTATATGCGTGGCCGCGCTCCCCGCCGAACCGCAGCAAGCGAAGCAATTTCATCTCGACATCTCTGGCGGTCCGGTCGTTTCGGTCCTGCGGCAGTTCTCCAGCCAGACCGAATTGCAAGTCGTAGCCAATCTCCATGAAAGTGAAACCAAGGAGCTGGGAGCTTTCGTCGGCCACGCGTCAGCCGACGAAGCGCTGCAGACGCTGCTGAGGGACACCGATCTGTCGTACACATGGCACGCTGACTCCGCGATAAGGATTCATAGTAGGCGGCGGCCAAGTGCAGAAGATGGGGTCCACTCGATTATGGTCATCGGTACTCGGCTCGATCACGAGCATGGTCCAGCACCCAAGATCGCGTACACGCGTAAAGATATTGAACGATTCGGCGTCTCCACGCTGGGCGATCTGTCGCGCTATTTCATTCAACAGCCTTTCTCGTACGGCACAGGGCATTTGCAAAGCGGTGCACAGTCGCTGCAACTGCGCGGCTTGGGCGTCGACACCACGCTCGTGCTGATCAATGGCAAGAGAGTGTCGACGAGCGCGAACAGCATCTCGCAGAACACGATCGACTTGAACAGCTTTCCCGTCACCGCAGTGGAGCGAGTCGAAGTGATGTCCGATTCAGCGTCGGCCATCTATGGCGCGGATGCGATTGGCGGAGTAGTCAACATCATCCTGAAGCGCGTTGTCACGCAGCCGGAGATCCAGCTGCACTATGGTGAAGCCGATGGCGGAGCCACGCAGCGGCGCATTGCAGCCTCCTTCGGCGCCAGCAACGATCGCCTTAAGTCCACTCTCTCGCTGGATTTCCATGAAACGACGTCGCTGATGGGACAGGAGCGGGATTTGACGAGAAACCAAGACTTCCGCCGCTTCGGTGGACAGGATTACCGTGTCAGTACGACGCACGCGGGGAATGTCTATTCTCTGACGGGACGGCCCCTGCCGGGGCTCTCGTCATCGCGCGCCGCCGTTCCTCCAGGAACCGCGGGCATCGGACTCAGCCCTGCCAGTTTCTTCGCAACCGATGGCGAGTTGAATCTGGGCAGCTCGTTGAGCGATTGGTCAATCGCTCCGCCATGGCAGCGTGTGAGCGCGTATGGATCGGCCGAGTATCTGGCGACCGAGACAATCAGTCTGTTCGGAGAGTTTCTTGTGGCCGACGCTGAGCTGACCGCTCTGCGGGGCCCGCCTTCGCTGACTCAGCAAATCGTGCCAGCGTCCAATCCTTTTAATCCGTTCGGAGAGGCGGTCGCCGTCGATTATTCCTTCGCCGGCATGGGGCCGATCTCGCACGTGTACGAAACAAATCTGTTGCGCGGGGTCATAGGCGCCCAAAGCAGGATCGGCGATTGGGATTTGGAGCTGACCGGCCTGCACCATCACGAGAATGGATCGAACACCACGCGAGGCGGACTCGATTTCGAACGAGTCAGCTCCGCGATCCAGTCCACCGATCCGCAAAGCGCGCTCAATCTATTCTCCGATGGCCCGGCCGGCTCTACCGCGCTGCTGGATTCCCTGATAGCCCCGACGCAGAGTCTCGGCTTCGCGTTCTCCAGCTCTCAGCTGTCTGCAATCATGCGAGGGCCAGTGCTCAACCTAGGTGGCCGGTCAGCAGAGCTGACCGTCGGTGGCGAATGGCGTCTCGATGCAGCAGGTTTCTTCGAAGCAGGTAAGCGCATCGACGTGAGTCGTGATGTCGTCTCGGTTTTCTCGGAAATCAAGCTGCCGCTCTTCGACAAGCTGTCATTGAAGATAGCTCTCCGAGCCGATGACTATGGTGACGGCGGCGAGCAACGACTCAATCCCCAATACCGTGCGCTCTGGCAACCGCTCGACGAGTGGACCTTTCGTGTCGCGTATGGAACGAGTTATCGGCCGCCATCGCTGTACGAGCTGAACATGCCTGTGTCGCGGCTGACCGTGCCCATAGCGGACCCGCTAAGAGGCGGCGAGCTATCGAACGTCGGTTTCATCGTGGGGGCAAATCGCGATCTCGAATCGGTCACAGCGCATTCATTCACAGCCGGCTTTTCGTTTCAGCCTAGCTGGATATCGGGCCTGCGCCTCAGCGGTAACTACTGGCGAGTGCAGATGGAGAATCGGATCGTCCTGCCGATTTACTCGGAGCTGTTGAATCCGAATGGCGAATTGACCGGGCGCGTCGTGCGAGACGCGCCGACCGCACAAGACCTGCTGCGTGGCTGGGCGGGACCTTTACGCTCCATCGATCTGACCCGGGCAAACTTTGGCGAGCTGGATACGAGTGGCGTCGACCTGGAGGCCTCATTTTCGGTCGGGAGCGACTTCCGCGGTTTACAATTCAAGTTGTCTACGACCTGGGTCAACGACTATTCGATTCGCGACATGAATCAGGCGCTGCCTGCGGACCGCGTCGGGATTGCGAATATTCAAGGCACGATCCCGCAGTGGCGCGTCGTCGGTACTATGGGCGGGAGGCTAGGGGCCTTTGGTGCATCGACCACGGCGACATTTACGCCTTCCTATCAGGATGCGGATGTGTGGACCGGACCGCTGGACAGGCGCATTCGCTCGCGGGTGCTCGTGGATCTGCAGGCATGGATGGATCTGGACATCTTGGGCACTGCCTTGCTCGACGATGCGACCGTCATGCTCGGCGCGCGCAATGTGTTCGATGTCGCGCCGGAGTTTGCAAACGCTGGAGCGGCGTTTGGCTATGACGTCTCGCAAAACGATTTGATAGGCCGATTCATCTATTTCCGGCTCAGTAAGCGCTTCTGAGAACGATTACAGAATACGAATTCCTGCTCCCCTGCCCAAGCACGGCCGCTGCTCGACTTGTTTCGGATACTGCCGGTGGTACTCGTCCAGCCACATCTGATTGATTTCTTCCAGCGCCGGCATGCCCGCGACGCGCATCCATGTGACGATGGTGTAGCGGTGACCGGATGTCACAGGCCGCACGCCGTGGATGTAATTGTGATCTGAGGGGAAGCAAACCAGCGTGCCAGCCTCGGGCTCGATCACCAGGTCGAGCGCGGGGAAGAACAATTCGCCGCCCGAGAAGTCGTCGTTGATGAAATAGACGACGGAAAGATCGCGGTCGAGCGTTTTCTCCCAGAGTTCCAGGCCGTGGTCGTCCTTGTAGAGCGTTTCGGCGTCGACGTGCGGAATGTAGTGGCCGCCGACGCCGTAATGGAGGATCTGCGACGGCTCGCGGTCGCTCACTTCGACTTTGTAGAAAGGATTGATGAACGACGCGATGCTCTTGTCGTCGATGGCGCGCAGTTTCTTCTCCATGGTCTTGGTGAGCTTCACCGTCTGCGTGTCGCGGATCTGTTTGTTGACGACCCATTCGACCTGGCCGCTGTCCTCGCCTTCGAAGTTGGACACGGGAGATTCGGTTTTGACCGCACGCTGGACATAGCTGGAGAGCGACGCCAGATCTTCGGATCCCAGTGCGCCTCGTTGGATCAACACTCCGTCGAGTAGTTTCTTGATCGAGCTCATAGCTATCGGCTCGGCGGCCGGAATACATCAACGTCGTCGTAAAAGCCGGGGCTCTCGTTGGCAGGCCACCATCCTGGCACACCGAGCACAGGCAAGGGCAGGAAATCTTTCGCGGCGAGCCGATCGGGATCGAGGCTCGCGGCCAGCGACTCATCGGTGATCTCGTCGACGATGCAGACGTGGGCGGTGATCGCCTTGCGAGGCTGCATCAACTTTTCCATCAGCGCGTGTCCGAAGATCACCAACTCAGCCGAAACCCACTGCGCGCGCAGATCCAGAAACAGCGCATTCCAATTCCGCTGGCGTAATGCTTCGATCAACGACGCGGGAGCCCGCAGTATGGCGGCGTTCTCATCGAATACAGTCAGCGCATCCCGCAACGGACCGCGCGTGCTGGCGTTGCCCAGCACAGCGAGTTGCTCCGCCTGCAGGACATTCAATCTGCGTTTGGTTTGCGGATAGCTCAACCACATCAGACCGTTGAACAGATCGTGCAGGTTGTCGCGCGTGGGAACACGAGCCGTACGAAATATGAATGACTCATACGGTTCGTTTTCCGGCAGCGCCGCCTGCTCGACGAATCGAACCCCGCCCACACTGTCGCCACGCGCACCATTCAAAGCTTCGGCAACAGAGTTGGACGTCGCGGCGTCCAGCACCCGCCTCGCCACTGTTATGTATGGCTCAAGCCATGGTGCTGGAGTTCTTACAGCCTCAGCGAGCGAGGCCAGTGCGGGTGTCATGAGTCATCGCAATCGTTTACGGACGGCGCATTCTACGCGACGCCCGTGACTTCCCGACCAGGCCGACGCGTAAACGATGCCGCCTGGAACCCCTGGTCGTGGCCGACGTTTCCCGCTCAGTTGCCCGCCAACGAGAGGACGCCATGATCCGCAAGCTTGCCTCTGGCGAATATCGCCTGTACTCCAGGAAAACCGACCCGCGAACCGGCAAACGGCGCAACCTCGGCACGTTCAAATCGCGCGCAGCCGCGGAGAAGCACGAACGCGAAGTGCAGTACTTCAAGCGCCACTGAGAGCAGGCGTGGCAGAAGGTCACGTCGCGGCTGAGCCGCTGCTTTCTCTCACTGCCATCCATAGATCGCGCACGTAGTCGAACAACCAGCACGCCAGTTCGAGGCGATGCCAGGTCGTCAGCTCCGTGAGTGAGGTGTAGGCGCCGAGCAGCTGCTCCCGTTGCAGCTTGTCGTACTTGTGATAGACGCACACTGACGCCAGGTCGAACAGTCGCTGGCCCACGCCGGCGTATTCCCAGTCGATCAAGCGCAGTTTGCCGTCGTCCGTGACGTTGAGGTGATGCACGTCGTTGTGACACAGCGTTGCAGCGGAGTTCTCGCGCAGCTTCAATGCCACCTGCAGCGCGCGCTCGCGCAGTGCCTTCGTGGTCAGCGCTGGCTGAATGCCGCGCTCCTGGAGCGTGCGGAAATAACCTTCGAGCGTATCGTTCAGCTCGACGCGCCGAACGCCGATCGGCGGTGACACGCGATGCAGGCGACGAAACAACTGCCCGAGCCGCTGTATGTTTTCTTCCTTCACGGCATCGGCTTCACTCCATGTGTCGCCGAGATACCGGGTGACAAGCACGCGCTGGGCCGGATCGCACAGGATCACCTCCGGCCCGATGCCCGCCTCGTCCACGGCGGCCAGCACCAGCGCTTCGCTGTGCCGATCGATTTGTAACGCCTGCTCGGCCGTGTTGCTGATGCGGACCACGACGTCGTCCTGGCGGGTCCGAACCAGCCAGCTCTCGTTGGTAAGGCCGTGCTTGATGGGCTCGCAGGAAAGAACGGCCTCGGCGGAGACCTTGAGCGTTCTCGCGGCGACATCCATGGCAGCCGCGGCGGTGGAGGCCGCGGTCATGTCAGCTCAAATCGATGGCGCGGCGATCGCCGACTTACTCTGCAGCACCTGTTCCCGCCGCCACACAAAATATCCACGCACCACGATCCCGAGATAGATGATGAACAATACCGTGGTGGCCAGCAGCCCCTGGCTGAAGTACAGCCAGGCAGCGGCGGCGTCGACCACGATCCAGTACAACCAGTTCTCGATTATGCGTCGCGCGACCATCCAAGTGGTAACGATGCTGCCCCAGGTGACGAAAGAATCCAGATATGGCGCGGGCGAGTCGGTCCATCGCGACAGTGCCCAGCCGTTCAGCGCGCTCGCGATTATGACAAGCACGGCCACCGTCACGTGCTGGTTCACATTCCACGATTCGATGCGCACGTCGCCCGACTCGGTGCGCCCGCGCTTCCAGTCGATGAAGCCGTACACGGCCATGACCAGGTAGAACACGTTCAGCACGACCTGCATGTACAGCGATGCCTTCACGAACAGCGCGATGTAGATCGACGTGCTGACGAAGGCGCATAGCCAGCACAGCAGGTTGCGACGAACCGCCAGCAGCAGATAGGCCAGGCCGAGCAGCGACGCCGCGGCTTCCCACGGCGACGTTGCCAAGAATTGCTGGATGATGATTTGCGCCGGATGTGCCGGAGCAAGCGCAGCTTCTTCCATGGGCGTTCTCGGTAGCTCAGGCGTCCGGCACGGTGCCACCAAGCACCTTCATTACGAACACTTTGCGCCCCTGCTCGCCGAAGCTGGTCGCGGTTTCTTTGCCCAGGATCTCGAACAGCCGCGCATGCTCACCCGCGATCTGCGTGCTCATGGCGTTGGTGGTGACCTGCAGCTCCGGGTACTTGTTGAGCCGCTCGATGAAATCCTTGATCGGCGGAATGTAGTCCGAGTCGAGCGGATACAGGCTGATCTCGATAGCAGTGCGCATTACTTGAACTCCCAACGGAAAGTGACGCCGAATTGCCGCGGCTCGCCGAGCTGCGTGTAGCGCTTGTTGGCGAAATCGGGCGGCTCGTTGCCGAAGTAAAAACCTCGGGTGAAATAGTCCTCGTCGAATACATTGCGGCCCCAGGCGTACACGGCCCAGCGATCGGCCTCGTATCCAGCTTTGAGATGCGTCAGCGAGTACGCGTTCGACCGATAGTTGTTCTTGTTCGGATCGAGATCGGGCACATCGAAGTAGTAATTATCGCTGGCTACGACATCGACCCTCGCCATCCAACCCTGCGGATGACGCCATGTGGCGTTCACCGACGCCAGATACTCGGGCGCGTACGCCTGATCGCGATCGCTGACATCCTGAACGCCGTCAGGACGGAACCCGGAGTAGCGAGTCCGTAGCAAGCCCAGGGCGCCGCCCAGCTCGAGCTGATCGGTCGCATGCCAGCGCACGCTGCTCTCGATGCCCAGGTTACGACCGCCGGAAGCGTTGTCCGTGTAGAACAGATAACTGCTCGGATCGCCAGGGACCAGCTGCTGGCTGACGGCGATCTGCATGTCGGTGCGCTTCATATAAAAGGCGGTCACGTCCGCATACAGCCGGCCCTGGAGCCACTCGCCTTTCATACCGACATCGAGGCCGACCAGGTACTCGGGCAGGAACTGAGTCTTGATGGCGGCGCCCTCGCCAAGATTGAAACCGCCGGCCTTGTAGCCACGCGACACAGTGGCGAACCAACGCAAATGTTCGCGCTGATCGAAGTACAACGTGGCTTGTCCGCCCCACATGGAGTCCTTCGCGGACTCATCGATGCCAGTCAGCGAATCGCCGGTGCGACGATCGCTGTAATCGGCATCACGCTGCTCGCCTCGCAAGCCGAACGACCAGCCCCAGCGATCGTTGAACGGCGCTTCGACCTGCGCGTACGCAGCGAGGTTCTGCGCGTCGTAGTCGCTCAGCACTCGCTTGTCGATGGAGCCGGACCAGTCAGGGAAGAACGGGTCGACATAGACGCCGACCGAAGTCGAATCGAGTTGCTCATCGACGTCGAGCACGTAAACACCCACGACCCACGTCAGTCCGTGCGGGGACGCGGCCGAGTCGGACGTGAGGCGCGCTTCGAGACTGCGACCGCGACGATCCCGCTGCTGGCGATCGAAATAATCGTAGGTGTACGGCGCCCAGCTCTCCGCGTTGCCCCAATCGGAATCGAAGCTGTAGTCGGTTTCGCTATCGGACAGCGTCGCCGTCACCGTCAGTCGTCCGAGCTGGCCCGCCGAAGTATCGACGCGAAGCGCCGCGCCGTCTGACTTCTGCGCATCCTTGCCGGGTCGATCGGCAAGTGAAGTGCGTGTGTTGTCGATCGACCATGCGTCGTAGCCGTTGTCGAGATCGGCGTGCAGCCAAGTCAGATCGACCGTAGTGCTCTCGCTCGGCTGCCAACGCCACTTGGCGCGTGCGGTGAGCTCATCACGATCCATGGTGTCGTCGCGCCCGAGATAAACATCGTCACGGAAACCGTCACTGCGAAAGTTTTGAACGGCAACGCGCCATGCGGAGTTCAATGACTCCACAGGACCGGTCGCGACCGCACCGAGGGAGCGGCTGTTATATTCGCCATACGACGCTTCGGTGGAAAAACCAAACTCGTCTTCGGGATCGCGGCCGCGCATGACGATGAGACCGCCGAGCGCGTTGGCGCCATAGTGCAAACCTTGCGGACCACGCAGCACTTCAATGCGGTCGACGTCGAACAAAGTCGCAGGCATGCCCATGCCGCTGAAATCGATGCCGTCGATCAGGAAACCCACGGAAGGATTCGGCGCGCCCTGATATTCCTCGCGCTCACCGATACCGCGTATTTGGAGAAAACGTGGCCGCGATGTGCCGCCGGCATAAGTCAGATTCGGCACGGATATGAGCACATCTTCGAAATGCTGGCGGCCGGCATCGCGCAACGTTTGCTGATCGAGCACAGTTACGCTGACCGGCGCTTCGGCCAGAGATTGCTGACGCAGTGTCGCGGTGACGACCACCTCTTCGATAAGGTTGTCGTCAGCGGCCATGGCCGTTGTCGCGCCGAGCGCGGTGAATGCCAGAGTCACGGCCGCGCGGGTGCGGCTCCCCGAGTCATTATATTTATCAGCAGACATTGCCAGATCCTCACGGTGGAAGATCCGGGCACGGGCGAGAAAAGAAGCAGTACGGGAAATGAACGGAAGGCGAGTCACGACCTGCTCCCTACGCCGGTACTAACCGGATCAGGTTCAACGGGTCCGCCGATGAGCACCAGCAGCGCTGGGCGGTCGGCATCTCAGGCCCCAGTCAGGGCCACCCCTAAGGCGGACACGATTGTAACAGAGAGCGCCACTCACTGTTTCATTGGAAAAAGCGGCCTACGGCCCTTTTTCGGACAGCGGCTCCGTTGCCGCCGTCAAAAGGCGCGACTTTTGCCGGCTACCTCGCAGCAGACTTCCAGGCCGGTCGCAAGTTCGACGGGCAGCTAGGCACCAATCGCATCTAGCGCTATAAGAGCGCTTTGTTTTTTCCTGGCTGCAACACCATGCCCAACCGACATTGCCGGCTGTTCCACGTCGACGCGTTCACTCGCACGCGCTTTACCGGTAACCCCGCCATCGTGGTGCTGGACGCGGATGAGCTGTCGGACGAGCAGATGCAGACCATCGCCACCGAAGTGAACGGCGAGACCGCCTTCGTGCTGGAAGCCGAATCCGGCGATCACGACATGCAGGTGAGATTCTTCACGCCGCGCCATGAAGTGCCGTTCGTCGGTCACGCCACCGTCGCCGCGCAATACGTGCGCGCGAAGAAAGATGGCAAGCCGGTGGGCAAGCTGCGGCAGCGCACGGGCGCGGGCATCGTCGAAATCGAAGTCACCGAGGTGGACGGCGACCTGCGCATCGCCATCACGCAGAATCCGCCGTCGCTGGGGCCTGTCATTCCGGAGCATCACCGCCGCCAGGTGTTGAACGCGCTCGGCATCTCCAGCCCGAGCCTGCATGTCGATTGTCCTTTGCAGGTGCTGACCAAGGGCGGCTCGCGCCTGCTGGTCGGCCTGAAATCCAACGATCTGCTTGGCTCCATCAAGCCGGATTTCGAGGAGCTGGCGCGTCTCACCTCGCACGTCGGCGCGGAGGGTTATTTCGTATTCGCGCTCGTCGAGAACGACGGCGTCATCGGCACCGAGTCGCGCATGTTTGTTCCTGCGCTCGGGATTCGCGAGGATGCGGTCAGCGGTAACGCGCACGGCATGCTCGGCGTGTATCTGGTCAATCAGGGCCTGCTGGAGCCGAAGGACGGTCGCGTCGTGTTCCAGGGCCGCCAAGGCATGTGGATGCGTCGGCCCGGCATGGTTCAGGTCGAGGTCGAGTCCTCGGGCAAGGTGGCGCAGTCGGTCCGCATCGTCGGCGACGCCGTGATCGTGTACGAGGCCGACATCCAGGCCTGAAGCCCAGGTCCGAGCCCCGGCCGACCCGCCCTTTTCGCCAGAAAAACTCCTACCGACAGCGACTTGGGCGGGCTCCGCAGCCCGTTCCGGCCCTCAATGAGGCGGTTGCCTACGGCCCGCCCTCAGCCGGACACCCGGAAATTCCCGGCAACCGCCGGAAAAATTTCTTTCCTTACAAAGACTTCGGCCGAAGTTTCGGGTAGAATGCGCGCCCTTCGCCTGGGCGCCCCGGTCGGGAGCGGCCTGGGTAACTGCATTTGCGCGGTTTTCCGATAGAATCCGCGCCCGCCCAAATGACCCACAACCTAGCTGCGCACTGACCTTGTAACGGAAATCAGACATGCCCCGTACTACAGCCCTTGCCGATATTCGAAACATCGGCATCATCGCCCACGTCGACGCCGGTAAGACCACGACCACCGAACGCATCCTGTATTACACGGGCCGCAAGCACACCATCGTCGACGTTCACGACACCAAGGACTTGAAGTCGTCCACCACCACGGACTACCTCGAGCAGGAACAGAAGCGCGGCATCACCATTCAGTCGGCCGCGGTGTCGACCTTCTGGCGCAAGAAGAAGATCAACGTCATCGACACTCCGGGTCACGTCGACTTCACCATCGAAGTGAACCGCTCGCTGCGCGTGCTCGACGGCGCGGTCGTCGTGTTCGACGGCGTCGCCGGCGTGGAGCCGCAGTCTGAAACGAACTGGCGTCTCGCCGACAACTACGGCGTGCCGCGTATTTGCTACGTCAACAAGATGGACCGCAGCGGCGCGAACTTCCTGCGCTGCGTGGACATGATCAAGAAGCGCCTCGGCGCGCGTCCGCTGCCGGTGCAGCTGCCGATCGGCTCGGAAGACAACTTCAAGGGCATGGTCGACCTGGTCGAGATGAAGGCGCTGGTGTGGGATTCGGACGATCGCGACGCCGAGCCGAAGGTGTACGAGATCACCCCGGATCTGGCCGACAAGCTGAACATCAGCGTGCCGAGCGATCGCAAGATCCTCGCCGACATCGCCCAATTCCGTTCCGACCTGGTCGACACCTGCCTGGAGCAGGACGATGCGGCGATGGAAAAGTACCTGGAAGAAGGCGTCGAGCCGTCTGCCGACGTGCTGCGCAAGTGCCTCCGCAAGGGCACGATCACTGCCGTGTTCAATCCGGTGCTGTGCGGCTCTTCGTACAAGAACAAGGGCGTGACCCAGATGCTCGACGCGGTCGTCGACTATCTGCCGGCCCCGACCGACGTCGAAGCCATCAAGACCGTGGACCAGGACGGTAACCCGAACGGCGAGCGCAAGAGCTCGGACGACGAGCCGTTCGCCGGCCTCGCGTTCAAGGTGATCAACGACGCGTACGGCGCGCTCACCTTCGTGCGCGTGTACTCGGGCGTGCTGACCAAGGGCATGTCGGTGATGAACTCGACTCGCGGCAAGCGCGAGAAGATCGGCCGCATGGTGGAAATGTTCGCCAAGGAAGCGAACCCGATCGAAGAAGCCCGCGCGGGTGACATCATCGCGCTGGTCTCGCTGGCCGAAACCGAAACCGGCGACACCCTGTGCGCCTCCGAGAGCCCGGTGATCCTGGAGCGCATGCGCTTCCCGGACCCCGTCATCAGCGTGTCGGTGAAGCCGAAGAACAAGGCCGAGCAGGAGAAGTTCGGCACGGCCCTGGGCAAGATGGTCCGCGCCGATCCTTCGCTGCGTCTCGAAACCGACCGCGAAACGGGCCAGACCATTCTGCGCGGCATGGGCGAGTTGCACCTCGAAGTGACGCTCGACCGTATGCGTACGGAGTTCAACGTCGAAGGCATCATGGGTCAGCCGCAGGTGGCGTACCGCGAAGCCTTCACGAAGACCATTGCCGAGCAGTACGTCCACAAGAAACAGACCGGCGGTTCCGGTCAGTTCGCCGAAGTGTGGATCACGTTCGAGCCGCTCGAGCGCGGCAAGGGCTTCGAGTTCGTCGACGAAACCGTCGGCGGCTCGGTGCCGCGTGAATACGTGCCGTCGGTGGAAAAAGGTCTGCGCATGCAGATGGAAGACGGCGTGCTCGCCGGCTACCCGACCGTGGACTTCAGGGCCCGCCTCACGGACGGCAGCTACCACGACGTGGACTCGAACGCGCTGACGTTCGAAATCGCGGCGAAGGCCTGCTTCCGCGAAGCCATCCGCAAGGCCGGCCCGATCCTGCTCGAGCCGGTGATGAAGGTCGAGACGGTGACCCCGGCCGACTACCTGGGCGACGTGATCGGCGACATCAACCGCCGCCGCGGCATGATCCAGGAGCAGCTGGAGCGTGGCACCAACATCGCCGTCGTGGCCACCGTGCCGCTGTCGGAAATGTTCGGCTACATCGGTCACCTGCGTGGCATGACCTCGGGTCGCGCCTCGTACACGATGGAATTCTCGCACTACGACCCAGTGCCGAAGAACGTCGCCGACGTGGTGATCGAGGAAGCGGCCAAGGCGAAGGCTGCGCCGAAGGGCTAAGTCGCTCGCAAGCTCGGGATGAGCAAAGGGCGGTGTCTTCGGACACCGCCCTTTTTATTTGCGCGATTCAGGGAGCGGCTTTCATCGCCGGCAGCAGACGATCGCGCAGCCAGAACATCGGCTCGAGCATGTCTTGCCGGTTGAACCGCGTGCCTGTGGTGACCATGACCGCGTCGAGCTGCGGCATGACCATCAGAAACGAGCCGCCGTTGCCTTGCGCCCACCACAGCTTGGTCTGCGGGAGATTCGGATCCTTGGTGTGATCCAGCCACCACAGATATCCATAGCGTTGATTCATGCCGGGAATACCGGTGCGCTCCTGCGTCATCGCATCGATCCATGTTTCGGACACGATGCGCGTGCCTTTGTATGTACCTCGCTTCAGCACCAGCTCGCCGATCTTCAACAAATCGTCCGGCTCCAATCGCAAGTGGCCGCCCGTGTCGACGCCGCGCTTGCCATCGTAGTACCGCCACTCGGCGCGCCGCACCTCGATCGGAATGAACAAATATTTCAGCGCGAACGCGTCGGCTGACATGCTCACCGCCGCCGACAGAATCTCACCCAGCGCCACCACGTTACCGGTGCAATAGGAAAATTCCTTCCCCGGGTCGGCGCGCATCTTCTGCTCGCTCCAGAAGGCGACCCAGTCGCCCTGCCGGTACATCTTGTCCTCCTGCCCCGGCGACTTCGGATCCCAATCGTTGCAATCGAGACCGCTGCGCATGGTGAGCAGATCCTCGAGCGTCATCGCCGCCTTACGCGGATCCTTCTCGAAGACCGTACGACGCGTCGGCAGCAGGTCCATGACTTTCGCTTGCACCGACGGAATCGCACCTCGATCTATGGCGATACCGATCAGCAGAGCGGTGACAGATTTCGTCGCCGAACGCAGATCCGGCGGCCACCTTTCCGAACGCGGCTCAACAGCGCGACCGACGACCGTGTTGTCGACCTGCAATACGAATGACTCGATGCCCGCATGCTGTCCGGCTTTAATCTCGGCAGCGAGCTGTTGCGCCGGCAGCAACGACTCCGCGCTCGCACGCACGCCGAAAGTTATCAGCATCGCAACGAATGCTACGTCGAGGGCGAGGCGGCGGATGGATCTCATGGGAGCCAGTGTCTAACGAGCAGCCGAGTTCGTCCACCGCGAACTGCGGCTCGTTACCAGCTGAAGTCGATGTCGACTTGCTCCACTTTGCCGCCGCGGCCGATGCGCAACACATGCTTCACGGCAGGTACGATGTCTTCGGGATCGTGCACGGCCATGACGATCTGTGTGCCTTGCTCCGCCAGCTGCTCGATGAAGCCGAGCACGGTTGCGCGCACGTCACCATCGAGGCCGGTGCAGGGCTCGTCGAGCAGCAGCAACTCGGGCTCGTTCATCATGGCGCGGGCAAACAAAGCGAGGCGCATCTGGCCATATGAAACTTGTCGCGGGCCGCGGGCGCGCAGGCGTTCGATGTTGAAGAACTGTAGCCAGCGGTCGGCAGCCTTCACGTCGGCGCTGCTCGGCGCGTCGTTCAGGCCGACGCTGGCGTAACGACCGGAGATGACGATCTCCTCGATCGATTTCGCCAGGTAGTGATCCGCTTGCAGCTCCGGCGAGACCCAGCCGACGCGATGTTTCCAGGCTTCGATATGCGTCCCTTTCGGAACACCTTCGCGCTCGATGCTGCCGCCGAGTGCGGGATGCAGATCGCCGTAGATGAGATTGAGCAACGAGCTCTTGCCCGAGCCGTTGGCCCCGAGGATGGCCCAGTTTTCGCCTCGCGCCAGCGTCCAATCGAGACCGCGAATGACTGGCCGGTAGTCGCGATAAATGTCCGCGTTGCGAATGACGAACAGCGGCGTCGAATTGCTCGCGACCGACTTCACGTTGCGCGTCTTCGCGTCGGCGGGTTGCCTCGGCCGCAGTGAGAACTTCTTCCCAGCTCGCGTGGACACGGAAGAAACATTGCGGCTGGCGCCGGTCGCGTTACTTGAGCCGGACGCGATGTCACCCGCGGCTTCATGCCGAGCAACGGCACGCTCGTGACCGACGGGCCCGGCGGACACGATTCGGCCATGCTCGATATGAGCGACGTGCGTGACGTTCTTCGGCAGTTCTTTGGGTCGATGGGAGGTCAAAACCCAATCGTGCCCGCCGCGCGGCTGCTCCAAAGCTTTGCGCAGCTTCTCTTTGGCGCGCACGTCGAGACCGTTGAACACTTCATCCAGCAACAGCACCGCCGCGTTCCCAGCAAACAAACGCGCGACCAAGGCCAACCGTCGCTGGCCGTAAGAAAGGGTAAGAATGCGCCGCTGTCTCAACCCCCACAGCCCGAATCTCCGCAGCACGCGCGTGACGCGCTCGCGCTGAGCGTGTGTAGGCTTGCTCAGCGGAATGTCCTCATCGAACAGCCCCGTCGTCACCACTTGCGTGACGGTAAGATTCCAACCGTAGCGAACGTATTTGTCCTGCCGCTCCGGCCCCACGTACGCGATTTGTTCCTTCGCGAGCGACGACTCGCGGCGCTGCCGGCCCGTGGGCGTGGGCCACATATCGCCGCGGAGCAGCTTGAGCAGCATGGTTTTGCCGGAGCCGTTGGCCCCGATCAGCGCCCAGCGCTCGCCTCGCCGCAAGGTGAAGCTGACTTCGTCGAGCGCGGTGTGCTCGTCGAAGATCAGCGAACAATCGGCAAGCTCGATCAGCGGGGCGGATTTGAGAGATTTTGCAGCGACCACAGGGCGTTGGCGTCGGGCGAGTCGCGCACGACCCGGCCGTCTTGTTCCAGTTTGAGCAGGTGGGCCAGCAGCGAGCCTTTCGCCACTGGATGCAAGCGAGGATCGACATCGTCATAGACGCTGACGACCAGAGTATCGATGTTCACAGTGCCGGCGCGTTCGAGCCGCTCGACCACCTTGGCCTCGCGTTGCAGGCGGTGCGCGACGATGCGAACGATCTCGGCCTGCGCATCCTCAATGGTGAGGCCGTGACCCGGCGCGATGCGACTCACGGATTCCTTCTGCAGGCGCGCCAGCGAGCGCAGATAGTCACCCATGCTGCCGTCCGGCGGACTGATGACCACCGTGGAGCCCTGCATCAGATGGTCCCCGGTAAACAGCAACCCGGTGCCTTCGAGCAGGTAACAAAGATGATTCGAAGCATGCCCCGGCGTGTGCAAGGCACGCAGCACGTGCTCGCCGACTGTCACCCGATCGCCATCGTTCAAAACATTGCTCGGCGCGAATTCGGCATCCTGGCGGCCATGCACGGGCGCGGGCTTCCCCATCACCTTGGCGCCTGTTGCCTGGGCAAGCGCGCCCGCGGCCGGCGAATGATCCGGATGGGTGTGAGTCGCGAGCACCGCATCGATGCGGCCGCCGGTTTTTTCGAGGATACGCTCGACATGCACGGCGTCCTCCGGGCCCGGATCGATAACCACGTACGGGCCGTTACCCACCAGGTACGTGTTCGTGCCCGGCCCGGTCATAAAGCCGGGATTACGCGCCACCAGGCGGCGCACGCCGGGCGCGATCTCGTCGTATTGACCGGAGGTGAGAGGCATGAGTGCAAGATTAACACCACCGTCCACTGCGACGCTGCTCACAAACGACAGGGCCCGTGGACCGACCGATATGGCAAAAATGCGGTGCATGACCGTCCAGTCCGAGCCGTTGCTTAGGTATCATCCCGCCGCAACGGAGCTTCCATAATCGGAGCGACGGCGAGCGTGACCCTAACAATTATTCTGATTGCAGCCCTGGTCGGCCTGGCGGTCTTCATGCTGGGAATGCGTAACTCGGCGACGTCGTCGAGCCGCACCTCCATGGCAGATCCTCCTCGGGATGAAACTCGCGCCGTCCCGCGTTCGGGCTCCGCCGAGGGACCGCCCTTCGAAACCGAAGCGACCGCCAGCGCATTCGCCGAGTGCTACAAGCTCGCGTTCGGCGTGCCCGCGTTCGATTACGACATCTCGGGCCAGCACGCGGCCATCCTGGCGAAGGTCAATGACAACGCGGCCGCGGCAGTACATCAACGTGAATATTTTCCGCGTCGGCCGATGCTGCTGCCGAAGCTCATGCAGGTTCTTAACGACGACGACAGCACCCGCCGGGAACTGGTCAAGCTCCTGCTCGAAGATCCGGCGCTGGCCGGCAGCGCCTTGCAACGAGCCAACAGCGCAGCGTATCGATATTCGCCCGAGCCGGTGGACACGCTCGATCGCGCGGTCGTCATTCTCGGCACCGATGGGCTGCGCAGCCTGCTGGCCACCGCCATCCTGCAGCCGGTGTTCCGTCAGCCCAAAGGTTATTTCGACAACTTCGCCACGGTCACTTGGGAACATGCGCAACGCACGGCCGCAGCTTCAGAAGCTTGCGCACGTTCGATCGGCAATGCCGATCCATTCATCGCGCAGCTGATCGGTCTGCTCGGCCCACTGGCGCGCATCGTGCTGTTTCGACTGACGATGGAAACATATCGCGAACACCAGGACCTGCAGCCGCGCGCCGAAGTCTTCATTCGAGCCATGCAACTGCAGGGACCGAACGTCGCCGGTTTCATCGCCTCGACCTGGGAGCTGTCCGATCCCTCCATTCGCGCCCTGCAGGAACAGACGGACAAGGTCGCGCCAGCCACCATGAGCCCGCTCGGTCAGGCGATTTATTTCGGCGAGCTGTGCGGCGCGCTGGCCCTGCTGACCAAGCGTGGCGGCTATTCCGAAGACGGCGCGCTGGCGCTGCTCATGGAACAAGGCCTGAACCGCGAGACCGCTCAGAAAATCTGGCAGGCCGCACGGGCCGCCGCCGAGGAATAAGCCCCCGGAACCGTCTCGCGACGGCAGCCGTTCACTGCATAACCGTAGTGAATGAGAAACGCCGTCATGCCGTCGAATAAACCTGAGCGCCCGCCGCCGGGCCTGCATCGTCTGCTGAATTACGGGCGCGAGCAGGGTAAAGTGGGTTGGATCCTGCTTTGGCTGCTGGGTGTCCCGATCCCGGTGCTGTTGGTCCTGTTTCTGATCCGCGGCTGCACCTGAGATAAATTGCATGCTCGTCACCTTCCGCTCGACCGCGACCGAATCCATCACGATGTTCCACGACGTCGCGGTTCAGCTGCTCAAGCTCATGGGCGCGACCGGGCGGATTCCCGGAGGGCTCGGGCCCGAGGATGTCGGCCTGGCCCTGCGCCAGCTGGAGCACGCCACCGAACAGATCAAGGCCGGCACGCACGTGACCCCGGCCCGCCCGGCCGACAACGAAGACTCCAAGAACGAGGACGAAGACGACGAGGATCGCGAGCCGCCGGTGGACCTGGCGACCCGGGCCGTGCCGTTGCTGAGCATCCTCAAGCGCGCCGCGGCCGCCAACGCCGAAATCACTTGGGAAGCCAAGGGTAAGTAGCGCGGATTCTTCCGGCCCCCGCCCCCATCGCTGACCTCGGCCCTCGACCGGGGTGGTAAACTGTGCGATCAGTTCATGGGAGCCATTCATGGGCCGCATTTTCGAAGTCAGAAAGCATGCGATGTTCGCGCGGTGGAACCGCATGGCGAAGCAGTTCGCCCGCATCGGTAAGGACATCACCATCGCCGTGAAGGCCGGCGGCCCTGACCCGAACTCCAACCCCGCCCTGCGCCGCGTGATCCAGAACTCACGCGCCGTGAACATGCCCAAGGACAAGGTCGAAGCCGCGATCAAGCGCGCCTCGGGCAAGGACGCGACCAACTTCACCGAAATCCTGTACGAAGGCTACGCGCCGCACGGTGTGGCCGTGCTGGTCGAAACGGCCACCGACAATCCGACGCGGACGGTCGCCAACGTGCGCAGCATCTTCACCAAGCACAACGGCAATCTCGGCACCTCGAACAGCGTCAGCTTCCAGTTCAAGAAGATGGGCGTGTTCCGGTTGAACCCGGAAGGCATCGATCAGGACGACCTGGAGCTGTTCCTGATCGATCACGGCCTGGAGGAGATGGGCGAGAGCACGGGCGAGAAGGGCGAGCCGCAGATCGTGGCCCGTTGCAACTTCCCGGAGTTCGGCCAGATGCAGAAGGCGCTGGAAGATCGCGGCATCTCGCCGCTGTCCGCCGAGCACGAATATATCTGCATGACCCCGACCGAGCTGCCCGAAGCGCAGGCCACGGAAGTACTGGAGATGATCGACAAGCTCGAGCAGGACGATGACGTCCAAAAGGTCTATCACACGCTGGCCTGATGAAGCTCGGGATCGGGCTTTCTCGCCGCGACTCTCGTGAGTGACGACGTGTCTTTGAACCGGCTGCAGGCCGCATTTGGCGATGACCTGTTCCGGGCCGCGCAGCAGTTGGCGAGCGGCGGCGCTGTCAGCGAGCTGCGCGTTGTGCAATCGGGCCTGGTCGTCACCGGCCAGGTCACCGAAGGTCCGCAGCGGCATCGCGTTTACATCCGCCACGCGGCGACCAACGACCGACAGATTGCCGAGGCTGAATGCAGCTGTGGCAAGGCAAGCCCGTGCGTGCATGTCGCTGCTGTAGCCATCGCGGCGGCGACCAATGCGCCGAGCCTCGCGACGCCTCAGCGACCTGCGTCCTCGCTGCAACGTGCGACATCCGCTTCGACGGGCCCACAGCTTCAGCAACGCCTCTACTATCTCCTGCAAGCCACTTCAGCGGGCGAGTTGCAGTTATCGACATGGGTGGGCCAGGCGCCGCCGGGATCGACTCGACTCGCACGCGGCAGCTCCAGTGTGTTCGTACCCCGCAGTAACGGCGGTAACGATTTCCCTCGATATGTCGATTCACAAGATCGGCAGATCCTCCAGTCGCTGCTCGCACAAAGAACCGACGGCCCCTGGATATTGCGCGATGACAGCGGAATAGCCGCGCTGAACGATGTCATCGCCACCGGCCGTGCTCGCTGGCAAACATTGGACAGCGCATCGCTCAAGACAGGCAAGCCGCGTCAGGCGCGTTTGTCATGGCAACAGCTCGAGAACGGCGATCAATATCTGCAATGCGAAGTCCTCCTCAACGATAAACGCGACGAAGCCGTCGTCACGTTCTTCGATCTCGATGTCGCGACGTATATCGATCCTGGCAGCAAGGAAGTGGGCGGGCTGACCCTGCCCTGCTCTCTCGAAACCTTCCGTCGCTTCTGGAACGGGCCGCCGGTCACGCCGGAGCACGCGGTCGAAGTGAACGAGGAGATCGAGGGCGCCTGCCCCACGCTGCCCAGGCTGCGCACGCTGACGCCACAACCTCACAAGCGGCGCAGCCTGACGCCGCAGCTGTTTCTGGCCGAAGATCCCATCGCCACGCTGTACTTCGTTTACAACGGACTGCCTGTCTACAGCCGCTCGCTCCGTGACGACATGACTCACGTGAGAATCGCGAAGGAGAACAAGCTCTACGAGATTCCACGCGACCGGAATGGCGAGCGCCGGATCCAGGAGCGCTTCAACGCCGCGATCTCCGGCCACTCGCAAGGACGAGATTTCTGGCTGGCTTTCATGCACGAAGGCGTTCAGCAACTGCGCGACGAAGGCTGGGATGTCGTCATCGACGATGCCTTTCCTTATCGGCTGGCGTCGGCGGGCGAGTGGTATGTCGATGCCGACACCGGCCGCGATCGCGAATGGTTCGATCTGAAGCTGGGCCTGGTCGTCGACGGCGTGCAAATCAACCTGCTGCCAGCGCTGGTCGATTATCTGCAAGGCGCGCTCGGTAACGGCGAAGCTGGCGTGCATCGAATCGGCGACCAGTTGTTCGTGCAGTTGCCCGACGGTCGATACCTGCCCGTGCCCATCGAACGCATCCGGCGTATCGCCGACACGCTGGTCGAGTTGTTCGATCACGATGCGCTCGATAAGCAACAACGACTGTCGCTGCCCGCCTCTCAAGCGACCCGGCTGGCGCAGCTGACCGCGGAGCCCGACGCGCCCGTCTTGCGCTCGGCGAACTCAGCGTTACTCGACTCCGTCGCCGAGCTCCGTAACTTTTCGGCTATCGAGCCGCTGCAAGCACCCGCCCGGTTCAATGCAACGCTGCGTCCGTATCAACAGGAAGGCTTGGGCTGGCTGCAATTCCTGCGGCGCTGTCGTCTGGGCGGCATCCTCGCCGACGACATGGGCTTGGGCAAAACAGTCCAGACGCTCGCCCATCTCGCGATAGAGAAGGAACGAGGCCGGCTGACCAAGCCGTCGCTCATCGTCGCGCCCGTGAGCGTCATCGGTAATTGGCAACGCGAGATCCAGCAGTTCGCGCCGCATTTGAAACAACTGACTCTGCACGGCTCGCGGCGTAAAGAGCTCTTCGGGTCGATTCGCGACGCCGACATCGTCATCACCGCGTATCCGCTGTTGCAGCTCGATGGCGAAGTGCTGACGGCGCACGAGTTCTATCTGGTGGTGATGGACGAAGCGCAGGTCATCAAGAACCCTCGCGCGAAAGTCTCTCAGGCCGCGCGGGCGCTGCGCGCCGATCATCGGCTCTGCCTCACCGGCACACCGATGGAGAATCATCTGGGCGAGCTGTGGTCGCTCATCGATTTCCTGCAACCTGGCATGCTCGGCGACGAACGGGACTTCCAACGCCAGTATCGGAACGCCATCGAAAAGAACGAGGACCGCGATCGCGCGCTGTCGCTCAGCCGGCGCATCGCGCCGTTCGTCCTGCGGCGTACTAAAGACGCCGTCGCGCCGGAGCTGCCCGAGAAAACGCAGATCATCGAGACCATCGCGCTCGATGAGAAGCAGCGCGATTTCTACGATGGCGTGCGTCTCGCCTCGCATCGCCGTGTTCGCGAGACGATCGAGGAACGCGGGCTGGCGCGGAGCCAGATCACCGTTCTCGATGCTTTGCTCAAGCTGCGTCAGGCCTGTTGCGATCCGCGTCTGGTCGCGTCGGCAGAGGAAAGCGAAGAAGCGATTCCGTCCGCCAAGATGGACTGGCTCAGCAACGCGCTGCCGGAAATGATCGAGGAAGGTCGGCGTATTCTGCTGTTCTCGCAGTTCACGTCGATGCTGAGCTTGATCGAGGAGCAGGTCCAGCAGCTCGGCATTTCGTATCTATTGCTCACCGGCGAGACGCGCGACCGCACGGCACTGGTGGAGAAGTTCCAAAGCGGCACGGTGCCGCTGTTCCTCATCAGTTTGAAAGCGGGCGGCACGGGGTTGAATCTCACTGCCGCCGACACCGTCATTCACTACGATCCCTGGTGGAACCCTGCAGCCGAAGCGCAAGCCACCGATCGCGCGCACCGCATCGGCCAGCACAAGCCTGTGTTCGTTTACAAGCTGATCGCGCAAGGCACCGTCGAAGAGCGCATCGTGCGCCTGCAAGAACAGAAGCACGCTCTCGCCACCCAGCTCTATACCGAAAAGAACGCCGCGCCGCTGCAACTGAACGCGGCCGACCTGGATATGTTGTTTGCTCCATGATCAAAATCGATAGCACGCTGCAGAAGCAGGTGGACGACCAACTGCTCGAACAAGGCGCGTTCACCGTATTGGAACTACTGCTGGCCACCGGCCGACTCGCCTACAGCGACTACGAGAGCTGGCGGCGGCAGGAAATCGAATTCCTCGACGGCGTGCTGATGGGCAGCCCGGAGAAGATTCGGGCACAGATCGAACAATCCGTGAATTACGCGCGCAGCATCGGGTTAGTCGAGCAGCCGCAGGAATTCACGCCGTGGCATTCGGATGCGCCGGCGAGCAACAAGCCTTTGCGTATCAGCGCACAGGGCGAGCTGCATCGACTCATCGCCGGGCGGTTCATTCCTGCCCAGCAAGCGCCGCAGATGGATTTGTTCTTCGACAATCCCGTAGCGGCGCTGACCAATGGCATCGCGCGAGCACTCGCCGCCGCGAATGTCGCCGACGCGCAGCGACAGCTCGATCGGCTATATGAGATCGCGCCGACACACTCGGATCTGGCGGGCTACGATCGATTGGTTGCCACGCTGTCACGGCTGGATCATCCGATAGAGGATGCGCGACAGCACCTGGAGTTTCTGCTCGACACCGCGCCCACTGCCAAGCGCCTGCTCGGCTCGCAGTATCGTGAGCTGCTGACGCCGCTTTGGCGACAGCTGGCGGATGCGTTGGCCGATCAGCCGTTCTCTCCCGACGAGCCGCAGCTTCACAGCAGCTTCGCGCTCAGCCAGGCGCAGGACTGGGCCGGCGTCAGCGCGTGCGTGCTGAAAGAACAAGAGTGGTGGCGACAACCCGCGCTCTGTTTGCAGCTTGCCCAGAGCGGCGCGTTTCAACATCGTCGCATCGAATCGCTCACCGGTTGGTTCGCTCTGTGCTGGCACGCGCCCTCGGCGGCGGCCGAAGCGTTGAGCAAACCTCAGCAACCTGACGCGGGCATTGGCAAGGCGTGGCAGGAGTTTCTTGCCTCCGAAGATGAGTTGGCCGACGCAGACTCGGACGACGCCGCCCTCCTGCCCGAAGATTTCCCTGCCTGGATGCTGCTGCACGAGCCGGGCCTCGCCCGTCAAATGAGTATGGATCTCGCCCGCGAGCAGACAAGTGGCGAAGAGCATTATCGTTGCGTGCACCGCTGGCTCGAAGCACGACGCGCCCAGAAAAAAGATGACGAGCTCGCCCAGCGCAAAGCGTTGCAATCGGGCCATCCGCTGTTGTTTCGTTATTTGAAAAGCGTCGTCGGCTAGACATCACACCGCAGCAAATCGGGCGCGGCGATGCCGCGCTGCGTTTTCGCACGAAGGGCGTATGCTCTCTCGCGCTCTATCGCAGTATTCCAGCTGCCAGAGCGTCCTCGATCGTCTGTTCTTCAGTCTTCTAACAATCAAGGGGAGCGCCATGAACAGAATCCTCATGCAGTTATCCACGGCTTTGGTACTTGCTGTCGCTTGTGTCGCTGCCACCGCGCAGGACACGCTGCCGTACAAGGATGGTGTGGTGGTGCTCGTTACCTCGGTGCGCACGCAGCCGGGCAAGTTCAACGACTACTTCCGTTATCTCTCCGGCCCGTTCACTCAAATCATGGAGGAGGCGAAGAAGCAGGGCATCGTCACCGAGTACGCATTCTACGGCGCGCAGCCCCAGTCGCCGGACGATCCGGATCTGTACATCGTGGAGACCTATCCGAACATGGCGACGTTCGACACCATCACGGACAAGATGAGCGCCATCAGCAAGAAGGTGTTCGGATCGCTGAAACAGGCCGATGAAGCCGATGCGAATCGCGAGGAGATCCGCAAAATCCTCGGCACGCAGATGATTCGGAAACTCGAGCCGGTGAGGACGAGCACGGCCACCGAATGATCGGCCTGAAATCGAGCGATGAAGCCGCAGGCGATGTCCCTGCGCTTCATCGCTGCTACTCACATGAGGCGCGACATTCGCGCAACTCGTCCAGGCACAGTCGATCGGACTCGCGCGCGGTCTCGTCGCAATCCTGTCGACGCGAGGCCACTGAACCGCCGAGCACTTCGACGCAGGCCTTGTATCTCGACGTCATCCGTGCCACGCACGCCTCGCGATTCATCGCGTAGTCACAACGCGATTGGCCGTAGTATGCGCAGCTGGTTGCCGCGGGATTGGTTGTGGTGATTCGGGCGGAGTTGCCGCCAAACGCAACTGCTCTCATGCATTCCTGCTTGCCACGGCGGCTTAGGCTGCGGCACTCACCATCGTCTCGCTCGCACTGAGCGATGCATTGTTTGCGACGAGCGTCGGGACCACTGCCGGCGGCGAATGGTGGCGCTGACTCGGATGTCGTCGCTTGCGCCACTCGCTGTGGCGGTGGCGATTCAGGCAACGAAGTCGCACTGATCGCATCGGCGGCCGATTGCTCCGGCGCTGGCGTCGGCGTCGGCTGCTCCGGCTCCGGTTCCGGCAACACGGCAGCCACTGACGGTGTTTGTTCCGGCGGAGGCGGATCCACCGGCGTCGAACCATCCGATCCACCACTCCCCGATGCCTCCGTTCCGCTGGCCGCGGGCGCCGCGGCTGAAGCTGCGGCGACGGCAGCTGGTTTCGGCGCACGTGCCTGGTTGTTCAGCACGACGAATGCACCTGCCGCCGCTGCCGCGAGCCCGGCGCCAATCAGCACCAGGCTGCCATAGCGAAATTTTTTCGGCGGCGGCGCCTCGATCTCCGCCAGCATCTCGTTGAGCGATTGGAAACGATCCTCCGGCAAGACCGCCATCGCACGCATCAGCGCGTCCGCATATCGCTTCGGCAGATCGCGCCGGAGCGTATCGATCGGCTGCACCGCGCCCATCGGCAGCATGCCCGCCAACAGTTCGTACAGCACGACGCCGAGCGCATATTGATCGGTGCGCCAGTCGACTTCTTTCGAGCCGATGCGCTGCTCCGGCGACATGTAATAGGCCGTGCCCAGCACCATGCCCGTCTGCGTGAGCTGCGAATTGCTGAAGGCGCGCGCGATGCCGAAGTCCATCAGCTTGACCGTGCCGTCCTCGGCCAGCCAGATATTCTCCGGCTTGATGTCGCGATGGACGATGTAACGATGCGCGTAACGAAGCGCCTCGATCATCTGACGCGCGATGTCTCTGACTTCGGCGATGCTGAAGACACGATTGTTCTGCCGGTACTGCTCCATCCGCTGGCGCAACGTTTGACCGCGCAACCGCTCCATGGACAGGTAATACCATCCGGCGTTCATGCCCACGTCATGCACGCGCACGATGTTCGGATGAGAGAGACTGCAGGAACCTTTGGCTTCCGCGAGGAAGCGATCCTTGGCCGCGCTGCTGAACTGCAGGTCCTGACGCAGCACTTTGATGGCCACGTCTTCGTCCTTGAGGCGATCGCGCGCGGCATACACGTTGCCCATCCCGCCTTGACCGAGCAACGGACCGATCTCGAAACGACCGCCGATGACTTCGCCGGGTTCCATGCGAACGGACGTATCGCCCGCAGACGGAGGCGCCAACGTCGTGCCCGAACGTACCGCCGTCGCGCCGTTGGGATTCGTATAGCGGCCGCTTCCGGTAACCAGTTCGAATGCCTCGCTCAGCTCGGCGAGCCTGGCGCTTTGCGCGTTGCGTTCCGCATCCGTCTGCGCCGACGCGAGCTTCTCCTGCACGACGACCAGCCGCTCGCCATACACGCGCGCCACGGTGGCGTGGTCCTCGTTCCCCTGCAAACCCAGGCTTGCCAGCGCCGCTTCTTTATTCATGGCCGGATTGTATGCCCGGCCAACCCCAATCGTTGCGCACCTCGGCCTTAAGGACGGGTCGGCGCGCGATGAAACTCACATTACGATGCGCAGGTGGGCCGCCCGATGCGGTACATTGGCGGTGTCCGTTCCTGTCGATGAGCTTTACCGTGCTTTCCAGATCCCTGTTGTTTCCCTTCGCGGTCACCACCCTGCTTGCCGGCCCCGCCTTCGCGGCCGACTTTCGTCTGATCGACTTTGGCGCTCCTTGCGACCAGATCGTGAAACAGGAAGCCGAGAGCGGCGCCGAAGCCTACGAAGGCAAACTCCCCTCCGGTTACCAATTCGCGTTCCGAGTCCGCGAACTGGATCGCGACGCGCTGGCGGTCTATGCCTGCGACGGCGGCAAGCTGTTCCGCAGCGGTTATATCTTCGAAGCCAAGGACGAAGCCGACGCCACCATGCTCTACGCCCGGATCAAAAAGCGCGTCAGCCGCGAGCGCGGCAAACCCTCCTACGACTTCGCCTCGACCGCCCACCGCAAAAAAATGAGCGACGCCGGCGCCACGCTCTCGCCCGTCGACACCATGGTCGCCTTCTGGGACGGCAAAACCTCCGAAGCCCACGCCTCCGTCGCCGAACCCTCCAAGGACCGCGGCTGGCGGGTCAGCTTGAGCTACACGGCGAATAGCCACGTCAAAGAGTGACCTTTTCGCGGGTCCACCGGCTTTTGATGACGGCGCGGGAGGCTGCAGGTAGAATCCCTCTTCCTCCCGCGCGGCCGTAGCTCAGTTGGATAGAGTACCTGGCTTCGAACCAGGTGGTCGGGGGTTCGAATCCCTCCGGCCGCGCCAATCCCATCAAGAACCAAATTCGGGCGCTAGCTGAACGGTGCTACGGAGAAACGCCGGTACATCTCCCGTGCTGACGACCACGGAACTGGTGACCGCGATCTCAATAGGCCGGAAGAGCACGTTGTCTCGGCCGACCTTGTCAACCAGAGCACTCTGCACGAACGCCTCAGCTTCATAGATTTCCCAGGAATGGACGAGATCTGGCGTGTCAAATAACCCAGCATAGGCAACTTGACCCGCCTCTTCGCCCAGACCAAATATCGACATCGCCAAGCGGACATACTGCCACTGATAGCGTTTCGTCATCGCGCCGCTTCCGCCATCGCATCCGATCGATCCAACGTAGCAATGATGCTCCTCACCGATGACGTAGATGAGTTGCGGGGTAGACTCATGCGCGCGCCAGAGATCAAAGAACTCTTGTAGCGCGTCCAAATAACAGGAATGGTCTCTCGGATCATTGGTTCGTCTACGATCACTATGCCGTCCTCACCGACCGACGCGGCGATGTTTCCGCCCGCACCCTCTATGATGTAGACGTTGCCCGAGACTTTCGTGATCTTGATCTGAACCTTGCTGAAATCCTGCTGCTGGGCGGACGCGAGCGCGCTGCACAGACATGTAGCGGCGATCCACAACGAACGCATCGGGTTGTTCATCGGAACTCCCCGTCTGCCGATGCCCGAGAAGCACGTCCACGGCGAATCAGTCCGCTCCTTCACCGAGGAATCGCATCATCTCCTCGTTGAATAACCTCGGGTTCTGCCACGAAGCCAGATGACCGACATCCGGCAAGATCACGAGTTTGGCGCCCGGGACCAAACGCGCGAGTTCTTCCGTATGCGCACGCTTGATGAATTCATCGTGCTCCCCGTCTGCGATGACAGTTGGCGTGGTGATCCTGGCAAGTTGTTCCGGCTGGTAATCGGGCTCCTTGGCCCACATCTCGTTGACCGCTTTGAAGAACGAATCGTAGTCTGTGGGAGTTGGCGATAGTTTCTCGTAATCCTGGCGCAGCTTCCTGAGGGCGGGGCCGATCAACGGATGGTTGTCCACATCGGGCGCGTCGGGTCTCAATCCGGCAACGTTGTAGTTCGCGCCGAACGCCCAGAGCTTGCTCAGGCGCTCGGGATATCGCATCGCCATGTCGAGCCCGATGATGGCGCCATCGCTGAGACCGACCAGTGCGACCTTGTCGATCTCGAGTCGATCCAGCAGCGCCACATAATCGTCGGTCATGATGGCATATCCGATCCGCCGTTCAGAACGCGTGCTTCGTCCATGACCGCGGCTGTCAGCGACGATTACCTTGTGACTCTTGATAAGCGCTGGAAGCTGGTTGCCCCAGTTGTCTGCACTCCCGAGCCCACCGTGAATGAGCAGCACCGGATTCTCGCCACCCTTGTTGAAGACGGCGTACCACATATCGATATCGCTGACCCGGACGCGCCCACTCTCATCCGCACGAGGCAGATCGGCGGGAAATGTTAGTTGGCTGGCGGACTGCGCGACCGCATGGTTCGAATGAGCTCCCGCCATGATCAAAATCGTCAGCGCGGCGACAGTGATTGTGATCGATGTACAAGGCCCGGAGCGCTTGGATGAAATCATTGTTGATCTCCTGCTGCTTGCCGGCGATCTCGTTTTGCCATGGTCGAGCGAGCCCAGGCGCGCTGCGAATGACGAGAAATCATAACAACAGCCGTGGAATATCGCTCGCCGCAGCGCGACCGCGACACGTTGATCACGTCGAACTCGCCATCAGGACGGCCAGCATCTAACGACCCGCGTCACCCAACCCTCACCGCTACGCCAGTCGTCGCTCATCGGCCCATTGGCGATCACGATCTTCGCCTGCGCTGAAACGGATGTTCCGCACTCGGTGGCATGAAATCTGCCGTCCTCTTCCAAACTCCGTCATGGTGCGATGCAACCTTTTTCGCGGCTGCTTCGTGTAACTGGAGACCCATCCCTCAAGAAATGGATCATGGAATTCAATGTACTCGTCGCGGAACCGAGCAATGCAGTTTGGACAGCGATCGCACAAGGCATCCGGGGGTATCAATCAGAAGCGTCGATTCTGCGGGTGAAGGATGGTGAACAAGCGCTACGCTTCCTCTTCCATAGAGGGTTGCTTGCGGAGGAGCCGCAAACACCGAGCCTCGTTGTGCTGGCCGGCGATCTCCCGATCATCCCGGCCGAGACGATCGTCGCTCGGCTGAGGCAACACCCTCGAACTCACGCCATACCGGTGATCGTGGTATGGCAGCAGGAGGTCGCGGACGCTGCCCATGCAGATGAGCAGCAACAATGGCTTCAACGCCAACGATCGCTTCTAATAGCTGGACCGTACGCGCTCGATCAGCAGGTGATCGAGGCTGCACGACAGCTTTGTGGCGAGCCACTGCCGGCCAGAGAAGAACAGCGGAGTGGAACATGATCTTGCGGTGAAAGCGGCCAGGCAAATGCACGTATCTGAGGTGAGCCACTAAGCACGATCTGCTGCCCGTCACAGGCGCGCCGGCCGACTCTCATGTCGGCCCGATACCATCGTCATCGAGAATAGTCGCCTCGGCGCAAGACTTGCCGCCGATGCGCGCTTGCTGAGGCGAGCGCAGACAGACTTTGAACGTCTCGTCCTCTTCCTTGAGCAAATCGTTGCGCAATGGTACGTAAATGGCCACTTGACGTTGACCATCCGCAAATCGAGCGGTGCCGGACGCCTTGTGGAAGTCTATTCCCGAATCAGCGCGACCACTGCGTGCAGACCATTGCACCGAAGCCCGTCCTCTGACGAGTTGCGTGCGCTTGAGGATGAATACTGCCGCCACGGACTGCTCGCTGGTAACGATCGAACGCGACGCGAAGGTGACTGCGGCGAGAGGCGCATCTGTTGCGGGACTCTTGCGGTTGGGATCTGAGCTTGACGGAGGCTGAGCGTCAGGAGGCTTGAGCGCGGGGTGAACCTCAGCGGAGATAGCTCCAGCTTCTTTGGAGTCTAGCTTCGCGTTCATGGTAGGCAGTGCCGCCACGTGTACGGGACTTGGTGATTCCGTGGGTCGTTGCGTGGTAACGAGAATGGCCACGAGCGCGCAGGCTGCGAAGAGGAAGAAACCCATCGCGCGCTGCTTTGGCATGGGAGCAAGCGGCGGAACATTCGACGTAGGCACGTCAGTCGTACCGGTGTCGTTCACGGGACTACTGTCCGAATCTACTGTAGGTTCCGTTATGACCTCCTGCAGGACTGCAGTGTCGAGGGGCTCAACCGCTTTGCTCTCGACAGCCGGCGACAAATCCGTGGTGTTCTCGTTTAGAAGATCAGCAGTCGTCTCATCCGCAGCGAGTTGCCCCGCGAATTCCGGGGCATCACAATGAACGGATTCGGTTGGCCGTTGCGGTATCAATGCTCCCTCCTGAGTGTGATACTCATGACGAAGCAGCGCGGTTCCTTGCAAGCCAGCCCAAGGTCATCTGTCGATCGCCCGCATTGACAGTAAACCGATCTTTGAACCACTCAAGACTTGGCTTGCGCGGCCGGGCCATCATTGATCCATTCGCGATCTCCATTAATCTTGCACATCTCGCTGAGGAGATAGGGATTGAGCAGGCGGCGCCGGTCGGGATCATCATCAACGAACTCGTAACAAACGCGCTGAAGCACGCGTTCTCCGAAGGGCGGGCTGGCGCGATCAAAGTAAAGCTTCAGAAAGAAGGCACACTCACGCTGTCTGTCGCTGATAACGGCATCGGCTGCGCGAACGCCCAACGAGAAGGCATGGGCTCTCGCCTGACCCGGCTACTGGCGCAACAGCTAACTCTGTCTGCGCCTCCGGGCAAAGCCTGCCCCTAACATGCCGATCGCTAACAAAGCGAGGGTGCCCGGCTCCGGAACCGATGTGCGCGAGCCAGCGGCTGACAAATGGATAACTGACGGTCCGCCATTCAGACCAAAAACGTTGTCAAACTTTCTGGCGTCAACGGATCTGTGGAGGTCGACAACCCAGAAGTCGGAACGGTTGTTTTTATCAAGCTTGATTACACCAGCCCCCTTGCGTTCACCTGGCATCTCAAAGCTGACGACATTCCCCTCGGCCGAGCATGAAATTACGTTGTCCTTATGCTTGTGCTCGACCGGCGATTCGCAAAACAGCGGCACCGCGCCGACCAAACCAGGAAAGAAAGCACCGGCGAGAATTGCTCCCGCGATATAAATTCGGCTGGCGTTCAAGATTACCGCTCCCATGGCGCACATGAGATGTAACAGGCAAGTCTTGTGCCCCGTGGCTATGTATATGTTTCTTCACATCGAGTGATCCAAAGTCTACAGCGCCTTGTAAATTTCTTCGGCGACCTAGCACCACTGATACATACTTATCGCCATTGGTTGCTCTCTCAACAAAGATCGCCTGACATTTCTTTAAGATCTTCAGCCGCAGCATCAGAGTGGACGCCACTCTTCCGCTGCACCTGCAAACCGGCAATCGATCTCATAGGAGAAACTACGTAGTTCAAGCGAGCGCGCTGCGCTTCACCATGGCGTCGTCGCAGTAGGGCGGTGGAAGTAGCGAGCTGCGATCCTTCGTTTGAAGCGCATTAGGGGCAGAGGTAACTCCTGCCCCTTTCTACTGCAGTCAGTCGATAGTGCGATGCAACAAGTCTGGATAAAGGAATGGACGGCCCACACCAAACTCAACCGACGATGTCTTGTTCTTGGACGATGAGCCATCCAACTCTGCCCGCACGGTAAGCGGAGGTCCGGAATGCTACCTATGCTCTTCAAGCTGTTCCGAAACCCCCCTCATCCTCGTCGGCGCTTCGAACAGGATGCATCGATCTCGGAAGCACTTCAGCGTCGCGTCGAGTCTATCGAGTTCCAACCGAGCAGAGGTTTTCTCAAGGACCAACGGCAAGACAAACGGTCCGGAATGCGACGCGGTTTGGTCCGCGCAGGCTTGTAGTAACCGGGCTCAACCCACCAACCCGATATCGCTTGGAAACATTGCGGTTGGGCATGTTGTCGGCGTGACCAAGCGAGCAGTTGGAACCCCGGCAATCAACTTTACATTGAGTCCATACGCTAACCGGCGTGCGGTGCACGTGTGCATTGCAGCGCGGGGCGTCCCGCCTCCATTACCGCGATGTCGATTGGCGAACCACAGGAGACTTCCTCATGCGCCATCCAATTCTGGTATTCGTTGCAAGTATCCTCGCGATCACATCTGTCATGGCCGATGACAAGGACAAGTCGATGGCGGATGAGGAGGCAGTGTTCAAGTCATTGGACAGAGACACCGATCAGCGGCTCAGCAAGACAGAAGCGTCGGGCGACGAGATGCTGAGCGATCACTTTTCCATGATCGACGCAGATGGAGATGGCTATCTCACAAAACGTGAGTACACCGCGCACCTGAAGGAAATGAAATCATCCGGGAAGGAACGCTAGCGAAGAGCCGCAGCACCGCGGGCGAGACACGCGAATACTTCTGCCTCGCTCGCGATCAGCATTTTGGCCACTCAAGCATCGTACTCGGTTCCTATTTGGGACGCTTGACTCGATTTCTCATACGGAGGCTGCGGCCGAATCGGCGCGGGGAAGCACGCGCTGGCCTCGAGTCGGGTGGTCTCAACAATGAGACAGGATTCTCAACGATGAGCTGTTCACAGTGTCCGTTGTGCCGTTGAACGCCTGCGCCCGACACCGCGACATCACCTGCGCCTGTGGAACTTGTATAGAGCAACGCCATTACTTCGTGTGTTGGGGAAGAAGGGAGCCGGGAAGTGCAGGATCTGCAGTACTTCACACATGTCGTGGACGGACAACTTTACGGCGCATGGTATCGCATGCTCTCGCACAGCGAAGTCGAGGTGATGGGAGTCGGGCTGCTTGAGGTTGTAAGTTATGCAGGGGCCAGTCCAGAAGCTGCAGCGAAGTCAGTGCTCGAAAACTCTGTACGCCAGCAGCTCCGAATGGGCGCTCCCATGCCAAGCCTGAAGCCCGGCCTGCCTTCGTCAGCGGAGACGATTGATACCGATCACGCTACAACCGCCGAATTGTCCGGGTCCGGTGCACCAGGGGAGATTTCCTCCGTCAACACCGCCCATTGACCGGTGTTCCCTTCGGACGGGTAGTGCGTGGCCAAGCGGTCGCGAACTTCCGTGTGATTCCCGCTCGCTACTTTGTAGGGATTCGCCCGTATAATGATTGGGAGGAATCCCCGAGAGTGGCAGGCGCGTAAACTTTGAGTGGCAGCAATACTGGTCCAGTTGGCTTGGATCGCTCCAAGCCCTGGCGGCGCGTGGACGACAGCACGTATTCGGAGTGCTCGTACCGCTTCACCGGAGACGGTCAAATAGAGGTCCTCGCGCTGGGCGCACGTGTCGTGGTGCCCCTCAACGCCCTCCTACTGTTACCCGAGCCAATTGCGCGAGCCATTCTCAGCGATCTGGCGGAGCAAGCCGCCTGCGAACTCAGGAGAGCAGCAAAAGCTTCTCCCGTTGAAGATGTGCGGTGACTCGTAGTCAGCCACTCCCGTCCGGCGTTCAGCCACAATGGCTTGCATCACTTCCAATGTATGTTGCCGAAGCTGAGCGACTCCCAAATTCGCAACGATCATTTGTCATAACCGCACCTCCTTTTGAGCGCTCGCGATCCCGATCGCATTATTTCGTAGCCCGCATAACGAGCGAGGAACTCTTTCGGTCGGATCTTCGTGTACCTCCCATGCAGCCAGGGATTCTGTGCTGCGACCGAGGGAGGAAACTTCATGAGCGACTCGACAGCGGAAAGGATTGACGACGCAGCCGCGGAGCTAGAGCTAACCGCGGAAGAACTACGTGAGCTTTCGCATCCCCGCCCCGACAAGCGCGAGATTGGCCCCACGGCACAGCCATCTAGCGCCGTGACAAGCGCATCAGGGAGCAAATTGGATTCGCCGAGAGCATCAACCGATCGTTACAGCGCCTCGCAGCTGTCCTTTCAGTGATCGCTACTGTCTGTATCGTTGGATCAGCATACGTACTCACGAGCTCGGAAGGCGCAAACCAGTCGACAGCGAATACTTCTCAGCAAGCAACTCGAACCGAATTGCCGGCACCAGAGCAGCTCGCCAAGGGCGAACCGGTTCGATTTGCGAACCCGTTCGATACTGCTGAAGTGTTCGAATTTCCAGCCGAAACGACCGAGATCGAGGCACGCGACGCGGTCGCCGAGGCCATTGGAACGCGCAATGTCGCGCCGGAAGACCTGATCAGGAGGCGGCTGCGCGACGTCCCTTCCCTCACCCAAGGCTTCCCGCAAGCCGCTCAGCGAGTCGTGCGCGCTTGAACTCTTCGACGACGTGGTCGATGAAGACGCGCGTCTTCGCGGGTAATAGCGTGCGATTGGCATAGTAAAGCGAGATCGCGCCCGCATCCGCGTACCATCGCGGGAGGAGACGTACGAGCTCTCCACTTTCGAGCTCGCGAAGAACATCGGGAACGGCGATGAGTGTAACGCCGAGACCGAGCACGGCCGCCGTACGCATCGCTGCTGGCTCGTTCACGACGAACGTCTCCTTGAGAGGTGCGTTCATTTCCGCCCCAAGGACGTCGCGCATCACCCACTGCCGAACGCGCCCCGTGCGCATCGATCGCATGGCAATCCCGTCGAGCGCCGCAAGGTCCGCCGGGACCTGCGGCACGGCGTGCCGCCTCATGTATTCGGGGGAAGCAACCGCCACGATGTGAGCAGGCGCCAGCGGTCGAGACACCATGCCGGGCGCCAGCTCGAAGCCTCCGCCAATCGCGACGTCGTAGCCTTCGGCCACGAGATCGACCTGTCGATTTTCAAAATGCCATTCGGCTCGGATCCGGGGATAACGCGCCAGGAAACCTGGCAAGAGCGGCATCAGATGCGTGATGCCGAAGGTCGGCGCCATGCTGACCTTGAGGATGCCGCCCGGCTCCCCGTGATCCGCGGCAACACCCGCGATCGCGGCCTGTAGAGCGTAGAGGTTTCCACCAATGCTCTGCAGGAACTGCTCGCCCGCTTCGGTCAGCGTGAGCTTGCGAGTGGAGCGATGAAACAGCCGTATTCCAAGGTTCCTCTCGAGCATCGCCACGTTGCGGCTGACCGCCGACGGCGTGAGCCCGAGCTGCCGAGCGGCGGCGGAGAACCCCCCGCCCTGAGCGCTGCGTACGAACGATTCCAGGTTGGCCAGAGACTCCATGGGCGCATTTTCAACGATTACGCACAAAAGATTCCAGTCATTACCCGCTAATCAAGAACCAATCCGGAGGTGAGACTGCCGCCACGTACCCACCCACTGGAGACTCACATGAGCAGCAACCTTCCCCTCACTGGCAAAACGGCGCTGGTCACCGGCGGCTCGCGTTCCATCGGCGCGGCGATCGCCAAGCGCCTTGCTGCAGACGGCGCGGCTGTGGCCATCACCTACAGCGCCTCCCCCGAAAAAGCAGAAGCCGTGGTGGCATCGATTCGAGCCTCCGGCGGTCGAGCGCTGGCCATTCAGGCCGATGCGGGCAATCCAGATGCGGTCCGCGCGGCGGTCAACCGAACGGCCGCTGAGTTCGGCAACCTGGACGTGCTCGTCAACAACGCCGGTATCGCGATCAACGCGCCCATCGATCAGGTCAAGTTCGAAGACTACCAACGGATGATCGCGGTCAACGTCACCGGCGTCTTCGTCGCCACTCAAGAAGCTCTGCGTCATATGAAGGCCGGCGGACGAATCATCCATATCGGCAGCTCGATGACGAAGTATGCGGCGTTTCCGACGGCCTCCGTCTATACGCTGACCAAAGGCGCAGTTGCGGGTTTCAATCGCAGCCTCGTCCGCGATGTCGGTCCTCGTGGCGTCACCGTCAACACGGTTCATCCCGGTCCGACCGACACTGATATGAATCCCGCGGATGGTCCGGTCGCACAGATCGTCGGTCCGGGCATGGCTATCGGCCGCTACGGGCAGTCGCATGAGATCGCGAGCGTCGTCGCCTATCTCGCGAGCCCTGAGTCGGCGTTCGTCACAGGGGCCGACATCGTTGCGGACGGCGGGTTCACGGCCTGAGTCTCTCATCATCAGATACACGAGGATCGAGCCATGAGCACCATTGGCATTCTGGGCGCGGGCAACATCGGCCAAGCCGTAGCACGCGCACTCGCAAAGAAAGGCATCCGGGCGACAATCGCCAATAGCCGCGGACCTGAGTCATTGAAGGAATTGGTGAAGGATATCGGCCCTTCGATCATGGCCGGCACGAGAGAGGAAGCTGCGGCTAAAGACGTCGTGTTTGTCGCGATTAACTGGTCAAAGTTGCCAAGCGCACTTGCAGGCTTGCCAAACTTCAATGGCCGGATCGTCATCGACGCAAACAATCCAATCGAGGCGCCGCTGTTTAAACCGGCGGAGTTGCACGGACGCGCATCGAGCGAAGTGTTTGCCGACCTCGTCCCTGGCGCACGGATCGTGAAGGCGTTCAATCACCTTCAACCGCACCTACTCGCCGGAGATCCAAGTGCAGAGGGAGGCCGGCGCGTGCTGTTCTATTCCGGCGACGATCCGCAAGCCAAGGCGGAAGTCGGCGGTCTGATCGAACGCCTCGGCTTCTTCGGCATCGATCTCGGCACGTTGGCGGTAGGCGGGCGCCTGGTTCAATTTCCAGGTGGACCGCTGCCTGCGATTAACTTGGTTCGTTTCGAATAAACGGTGTCAGGCCATGAGCGTCCGCTCCGCTCATGGCCTAGATTAGACAACGTCAAAATATGCATTGCGTCGGCCATTGGGCAGCCCACGAAGATGTGCTACGTTTCTCCGGATGCCGTGTTTCGAGTCATCCGCAGGCGCACATCTAATCATCGCCTTGCAGGCGTTGCAGATCGGACGAGCTCAAGTCCAGCCTCTCCATTCGGGCTGAAGCATATTCGGACCGGCAGTCACCCTAACCTTTAGTGTAGGAGAGTTGCAGCCGATGAGTAACAAAAAACCATATCGACACGATCGGCAGACCACGCGACGTGCGAGGCTCGCACCGGAACGTTCAAGTGCGACATTGAGACAGCGCCCCTTAAAGCACTCGCAGGCGACGATCTATCGCTCATGCCGGAGGGCACGGATGCGAAACCACGTCGATTACTCGAAGACATGCGCAAGCTAAGTGAAGAGATAAAGAGCAAGCGCCCAGCTCAGAAAGAGACAGGCGACGCACCCGGATCAAATGCACGCGAGGCCGTGGCGGAAGCGTTGCTGAAGCGGGCGATGTCGCGCAAGAAGTAGTGATGCGTGTGACTTGCCGATCGAATCAAGGTCATCGGCATCTGGCGTTGTGGGGCAACGCTGCACTGCGATGCTTCCTATAGCACTAGCGCAGCTAGCCAAACCATCAGTGCGAGTGAGCCTGCGCCCATGAGCATGCCCGAGAACACTCCCGCCCTAGCGTCAGATGCTCCTGCTTCGAAGCGGTCGCCACGGCGGCGAGCAAACCTCGGCTTCAACCAAGCCTTGTTGCGGCAGCTGTCGCCTTCAGTAAAGTTACTGAGAGGCTCCAACTCTGGCCGAATTGGCTCGCTTTCGTGAAGAGCTGGGTGGTTAGGATGGTGCAACGTCATATCGCGCTCGCGCTTAGTCGGGGACAACTCTCGCCATAGGTCATTGTCGCCAAGTGACGAAGTATAGAAAGGCGACCTGCGACGATTGTTCGATCAGCTGCCGCCCTACTCGTCAACCCTATGCGCCTGCGGCACCTTAACCTCAATCTCCCAGCTTGAAAAAGCTTTCCTCCCGCGTGTAGCTCACGCCTGTGACGAGCAGAAACGATCAACGCGATTCGCTCGACGGCAGCCTCCGCTACTCGATTTGCCAAGCTCCGCTTGAGTTCCGACAGGCCACTCCGGATGAGGACTTCTGAGTTACGCCGCCACCAGCAACCGCTACTTTGTATTCCCGGCACTCGCGACCGTCCCTACGACGCACGCGCCGGTCAGGAGTAATGCCGTACTCAATTCGAGAATCAGGATTCCGCCAGAAGACCGTCTCGCCTGGTGCAGCGAACTCGAACGCCTGATACGCGCATCCATCGTCTGCACGATCCATGCGGCCGCCGATGTTTCCGCCGATCACCGCTCCAATGATCGCTCCGGCGACTGTCGCAACCTTTCGCCCGTCACCACTGCCCACGTTGGAGCCCGCCACTCCGCCCATAACCCCGCCGATCACGGCGCCGATCACATCCCGATTGCAAGCGATTCGTCCGGACGAGCGCGGAGCGACTTCATACTCGTCCTCATGGTCGTGTTCGTGATACACCTCAACGTCCGGGTACACAGCCCGACGTGGTGAAACTCCACGACAGTCACCCTTCTGCTCGATCTTCTCTTCGCCCGTGCGGTAGTTCAGCTTGTACTCGTACTTGCAGCGGCGATCCTTGTACTCGTACTTATAGTCTTTACCGTTGTCATGGACTTCCACCTTCGGCCCATGACCAGATTCACCCTTGTCCGGATCTGCAAGCGCAAGCGCTGTGCCAAACGTAGCTGCTGCAGCTGTAGCAATCAGGAGAAGGCGTGCGCATTTTGATCTAGAAAGTTGGATCATTGAGTGAGGTCTCTGTCCATAGTCAGCAAGCCGATCTGGAAAATTGTAGCTGAACCGCTCAGCGATGACTGCTGCATGCCCTTCTCGCCGGGGCTCGGCCTCCGCTCATGATGCTTGCACACTCGGGGTGGAACCTTTCTTGGTAACCACTCGTGTTCATATCGGATGGCCTGCTGGGAAGATGGCTCCAGGGATACTAATTTTTCGAGCCGGAGTAGGCGATCGACCGTTCGCACTTCATGACCTCATGTGCTACACCATGAGCAATGAACTCGATCCTGTTAGTCGAAAACGATCCATCAATGGCGCTGTCGCTGACTGAGGCGCTGACACGCTCCGGCTTTTTTGTCCATTGCGAACACGAGGGCAGACGGGCCATCGCCGCAGCAAGAAAGATAAAGTTCAAGGCCGCGGTTATCTCCATTGGCCTGCCCGATCTCCGCGGGGACGAGGTTTCGGACGAGTTGCGCTCTCTCGATAGAGGACTGCCGATTTTCATTTGTACGGCGACCGAATCACGCGCGATTGCACAGTGGGCAAAGCTGGTCCACGTCAGAGTGCTCCACAAGCCGGTCGATGAATCGGAGTTGGCGCTCGCACTCCACAGCACACTTCCAGCGCCTCAAGTCGCCTCACACACTTAAATGGAGCTTGCCGGGGGCATCTCAGTTTCAACGCAATCGGAGTTTATATTCGTCGCATCGTCGCGACCCGAGTTCGCGCGCTCGTCACTGTTGAGCGACAAACGGCGAGACTAAGTCAATTGGAACTTCAATTGGCTTCATCGGATTCTGTTGGTGGCCTCGGTTTTTTTGCGAGCCGCACATGTCACTCAGAGCCGATGTTCTCGTCGTCAACGATCATCTCCTGGACGCACAAGCGACGCTCGTTGCGTTCGAGCAGGTCGCGCCACGCGCCCGGGTATTACATCTGTTGGATGGGAACGAGGCCCTGGAATATCTCTTCTCCACTGGTCTATTCGCAGGCCGCGCACCAATCTTGCCGCGGCTAGTAGTGCTGAGCCTGGAGATGAAGGCCGTCAGTGGGCTGTGCGTACTCGATCTGATCCGGGCACACCCGCAAACGAGAGACGTTCCTGTTGTGCTTGTGAGCCTTGAAGGCAACCCGCGCGCTTATCGCCGACATGACGGCTTCGATGCCAATGCCTATCTAACGATGCCTTGTGACTTTCACCGCTATTGCGCGGTCATTGCAGGCTGCGTTTCGCGGTGGCTTCCATGGGCACTTCGCCCGGTCGGAGGAATAACGGGTCGCCGCGCGGCAGAACTGAAGTACAGCTTGAAAGAGCGGACGCAGTTAGCCAGTGCAACTGACGATGTCGGCTTCTTGATTGAGGGGCAGACCGGATAGCGCCCTCGCAGCGTCGGGTTTCGAGCTCAATCCAGATAACCTAAATGAGCCCGCAGTAGCCAGATCAGCTGCGCTTCGGCGACAGGTTTCTCGATGACCAGGTCATTTGCATTTCATCGGAGGGTCATGCGGAGACGCTCGCAAACAGCCGCTCGCGACATTAGCTGCGCTCGACATGGGTGCTCAGTGGTCGCATCCGTTCTGCGCAGATATGTCAAGCGCTCCCTCGTGGCTGCCGTAAGTTTAGCGAGCAGATTTCTGGTGAGGTGGGACATTCGGTCACGAGGACGCGAGCCGGCCGGCGATAGCGTGCGACGCCTTGCAACTCTGCTTTCCCTCGCGCATCCCGATCTACGAGCTCGTCGCGGAACCGGGCAACGAAGATTGGGCATCCTTCGCAAGCGGACTCATGCGACGCCGCCCGGATACCGCATCCTATGCACACTCGACGAGCAGCCGTGGCCACTGTATCGCCAGACCCACCACCGCGTTAGAATCCACTCAGCCTTACTCGTTAGTAGGGTTATCGACTGCGCGCATCGCGAAATTGCATCGATGCTTTCCCTTTGCCCGGAATGAGCTGTCGCGGGTAAGGGCAGTCAGAACAGGGCCGCCTGCGATAACCCTTCGTGACAAAGAAGTGCAGGGGCGGAGGACACTCCGCCCCCCTTTTTGCATTCAGGCGTGCGCCGATCCCTTTCATTCAGATGGCCCAGCTGAAGAGGATTCAGCCGAAGTAACCCACGTGAGCTCGCAGTAGCCAGATCAACCACCCCTCATCCACAGGCTTCTCGAGCACAAGCATCCGGTCCTCGGCGGCTCACTTCGTCACCGCCTCCTCGTCGAATCCAGTGCAGACGAATATCGGCAACTCTCGATCGCGACATGACGACATGATCTACGTCCGTGTCCATGCTCGCATGGAAGCCAGGGATAGATGATCCTTGGCCGGCAGCCCCGGCGCGACGTCGTGCACCGGATTGCCGTTCGAATCTACTGTAAGCGTGGTTTCGACCACCTGCGGGACTGCGACCTCAACTACTGCCGTATTGGTGACGTCGGCCGTCTCGTCCCCAGTCGCCAGCGGCAGATCAATGGTGTTCTGATCTTGAAGGTCAGCCGTCGTTTCCTCCGCCGCTGCAAGGTGCGCTTGCAACTCTTGCTCATCAGCGGAAGCAGACTCAGTTGGTCGTTGCACAATCAAGGCTCGCTCCTGAATCTGACACTCATGACAACACAGTGAGGTTCCCATCCGATGCCTCACCGCACAGGCGCGAACCTTTCAGCCTTTCAGCAGCGCAACCGGTTTCTCACCGCTGGGCATGGGCCAATGCCCACCGGCCGCTCACCGGGCAGAAGTTCTATGGCTGCTGCTCGAACTCCTCTTCCTGCTGCCGTTCATTGTCTGCTTGCTGATGCCATCCGTCATCATCGTCGTCGTGACCGAAATAGCCTTCTTTCGGATCACGTCTGGCACCCTGCTCCTCAGGCTCCATGAGAGTGATAGCTGGTTCAGGGCTTCGATGATGCCGCTCATCGCCGGCGGCGCCTGGCCGATATCTCTATCCCAAGGCTATAAGGCAAACCATCGAGCGCAGAGTCTCGTGCGGTAACGACATCAGAACTCTGCTCATACTCCCGCGCACCAGATTCGGGGTCGCATATCATACGATGTGGCGAAACAATCCAGAGAACGTGAGTTCGGCCGCGCAATGCACCGCATCCAATTGTTTTTCCGCTGCCGCCAACTTCTGAGATGGTTCCCACAGTAGATTTTCATCTGTGCATACGCTGAAGTCTAAAAAAAACCTCTCACGTGTGATCTATATGTTCTCGCTCTTACCCCCGTGGGTATAATCGTATGGCAAACAACCACCAGGTTTACACTAATTATCGGCGCGGATTGATCCAACGTCACATCGCCGCAAATGGCAGATTGTTGCAGGCGGTATGGATGACTGAGGAGAACCCATTGGGCGTGAGCCGTCATGCATGGCTCGCTGTGCGACGCCAATCGAATGAAATCCTGGACGCGACCGGCTCGCGCTATACGTACCGAGCCTTCCCAGTCATTTTTTTTCATACCGAGCATGATCAGCCCAGGAGACTGCAGCTCGCCGGCGGTGGTGACAACCCACTGCTGATGGGAGGACTAGCGTTAGCTACATTCGCCATCGAATCACTTCTCGGTATCAGCAAGCATTCCCTTTCGCACGCTGGAAAGCTGCTTGCATTTTTCGATAGTTCCATAGTTCGCGAGCGCGCCGGCGCCCAAACAGGCTTCTTCACCCGCAAGCGTCACTTAACGCACACATCGTCGCAATTCTCGATGGATGAGATCTGCGGGATGACGGTTGGGCTTCTGTTCGCCACGAAAGCCGGTCGCTCCTCAGCTGACCAAGCCGGAGCGGCACTTGAGACTCTCGCTGTTAAGATCACCAAAAGCCTCGGAGCCTATCTCAAGCGGACCGACTATGTCCTACGCCCCCCACTTGATCGCAGCCTCTCCACCGTTTCCTATGTACCTGGACGTGGCAAGCTCAGCCAAGCGAAGGGAAGATCTGCCTTTGTTTGGCAGTGGCCGTTCGGACGTGCTTTCCAGGAGATCGCGAACAACTCGTATCAATGTGGCGAGACCATACCCGACGCATGGGCTTGGGAGCCCATGCTTGAGCCGCTCGTGACCGTCTTCAATGCGTTTCGTTTGGACTTCAACTACACACCACGCGAACTTTTCGATGACGCACTTGGAGCCTATGGAGGTCTACTCAACTTATCGCAGGAAAGCCTATGGAGCGTCACTATGGCGGTCTATTGCCTTATCCTGGTCATAGACTCCACTGGCACAAATCAACTGCATAGATTCAAGTTTGCAAGACGAGGAAACAATGTTCTGAAAGCAATCATGTACGACACGGGTCCGCTTGATGGCGCAAAAAAGCCATTCCGGCATAACTGCCTGTTCGCCGTTGTGGCCAAGCGCTGCGCGCAACTTTCGGGTGATTCAGATTCCGGTTGGCATCGATTCCTCGACAGAAGCATAGGACGACTTCTGGACGGCAGCAGCACTTGGTTTGCTGATTTGCCGCTATGCACACCTCGGGACAGTGCGGTCCCGCAGTTTCGAAGCCGCGGCCCAAACGGCAATCTCTGGGGAGGTTGGTACGCATGGACAGCGAACGGAACGCATTACAACAGCAAAGGCTACACATTCGCCCGTTATTGGGATCTTCGCAAGGCGACTAGTGAAATAGGTCCTTATTCATCACCGGTCGGCAGCACATTCAACGCCACTGATATTTCTTCCGAATACGCCGCAGACCCTAGTCGGGGATTACGCATCGAGTCATCCGGACTCGACTTCCTGTTCGCTCGAGCGCTTGCGGCGTACTGGCACATCGCACCACCCCCGACTCTTACAGACGGCGATCCAGCGCATCGTTCTCTGCCACTGGATGGCATCGCACACGACGGTTTTCTGGCGAATGCCTCTACAGGTGAACTGCACGATCTATCCGTACTGGCGCCGTCCTGCCAGACTCCCGAAATAAAGCCCGAGAACGCACGTTGGTTCTCCAACTATCAGACCGCCCACGCCGCCCACTTCAACGATTGCAACAAGTGCTTGGCGCGATCTAGGCAATGGCTCCACAACCTACGAAGCTCGGAGGCTTCAAGGGCGGTCTATGTTGGTAACAAACGTACAAACGAGGTACATCTGGTCACCACGGTGGATGCGCGGTGCAACCTGCAAGCAATGAAGGCGCACAACAAGCTGTTATATGTGTCCCTCGCGTCTGCATACAAAGATGGGCTGAACCCCTGTGAGTTCTGCCTGCGTGGACCGGGTCACTAGATCGGCCGCTTGCTTGCGAACTTCCTGCCCATGGGCACGCTGCGCTGTGATGAACACATTCTGTACCGTAGCGGCCCCGCCTCGCGATTACTATTTCCACGCGCCTTCTGTCTCGTGCTCGTGCCTGCCGATCATGACCACAAGGGTTTCATTCGTATGCAGCCATGTTACGCGCTCCCGGGTCGTCACTTTCCTTTCGGTTTCGACCCCGGACTGCCGCGCCGCTCCCACGGCAAGGGGGAGCGAAGAACTCCATACCATCGATCCCAGTAAGCCAAACGAGCGCACAACCAGCGGGGAGGTGCCCCCGTCGGGGATGGCTCATTCGCTCGTCATGGTGAGCGTCGAACCTGAGCACATAAGTTCTTTGTGAATCGGCAACAGCATGCGACAACCTGCGAACCACTGTGCTCACGATCAATTGCGATCTGTCGCAAACGGGCGCACGGGAATGGCCTGACTCGATTTTGTTTGTAGCCGTGTTTGTAGCCGCGTTGCAGCTGATCTCCGCTGCCTAAAAAAAGGCGTGGGAATAGGGGTTTTTTGATCATTCTGCGAGCCAGAGTACTTGACTTCGAACCAAGTGGTCGGGGGTTCGAATCCCTCCGGCCGCGCCATCTCGTTTTTCCCACCACGAAATCCCTCCAAGACCTTGAACGGCAAGCTCACGTCGGGCACATGTTTCGGAAGCTGCGCAAGCCCGTATTGCTGCTGCAGTTTCTCGGGCCGTCACTGCGGAGTGCAGTGACGGCCGCCGGATGTCGGAAAAGAATTTGCAGCAGGGTTCATGAGCTGCTGCGCGAATCGCTGGCGCAGGCGAAGAGGACCTTGGCGCGTAAGCGCCAAGGCCCTCTTCTCACCGGCGACGAACGCGACGCGTTACGGGAACCACCCGCCCGTCAGCAGCATGGTCCACTACGCATGTGAAGAAAGCATCGATCGCTCGCATACGATCAAGATTGGGTAGCCGGCGGGCACTGGGCGTCCGGTCGAAGACCATCGCGCGGGGAGCCTCATCCGAAAAGGCCGGCCACGCGGGCAGACCTGGCCCATTGGGGTCACCGCTCTTGGCAAAATTGATCCAGTAGCGACGCATGAGATCGGAGACGCGCGCGTCGTCCATGCGAGCGACCGCACTGGGCCGGCCGAAGACGTACTGCACCTCCGCGCCGTGATAAGCGCCCACCGTCGAATCCGGTGGGCTGACATCAAAGTAATACACGAAGACTTTGCTGCGGCCCTTGCGCGCATGCAATCGCGCCCAGGTCCAGCTATTCCAGCCATAGTCCGAATCCCGTGACAAGTCCTCGAACGACTTCACGGCGGCAGCATCGGTATCGTGTGCGTAGCGCGCCAGTACCGCCGCGATTTTTGGTGCGCAGGCTTGGGGGGCATCCTTGCCGATTTCCAAAAATGATTTGGCGGTCGTATTGGGCGGAGCAGTGCCTGCGCCCTCCCCGGAGTTGGAACCGACCAAGGTGGGAACGTCGTTAAATCGCCCGGCGCGGTAAAGTTCGGCATTGGGCGCTTTCAATATATCCCCGTCCAGCACCGGCCAGAATTTGAATCCTGACCCGTCCGTCGCCGCGTGGAAGATTCTATCAGTGGCAAGGACGCGCGCAGCCCGGATGTCCGCGACACCCAGGCTCTTGAGAAAGTCTCTACCCGTATTCTCTGCGAATTCGACCGAAAGCAACGGTCCGCCACGCTGACCGGGACGTGTAGGCTGAGCGAAGACCCCTCCGCTCTCGGAAATCGCCCGCTCAAACAGACCGCGCGCCGCAGGCGCGCCGGCGAGCAAGCTGACCGCCATTCCGCCGGCAGACTCGCCGAAAATTGTAACGTTCTCCGCATCACCACCGAAGCGCTGGATATTGCGTTTAACCCATTGCAGCGCTGCGATTTGATCCTCCAGGCCATAATCGCCAGAGCTCTTGCCACTCTCTTGGCGCAACTCCGGATGAGCCAGAAAACCGAAGACACCCAGCCGATAAGCAATGCTGACCAGGACAACACCGTCTTGGGCGAAGCGCGTACCATCGAAATCCGTGGAGGAGGCGTCGCCACCATTGAAACCGCCGCCATGGATCCACACCATGACCGGACGCTTTTCGGCGGGCGAGATAGCTGCAGTCCAGATATTCAGATAAAGGCAGTCCTCGCTCGACCCTCCCGGAGCGCCAGAGCCCTGGGTGCAAGGCAGTGCGACAGCGCGAGTTTGCTTGACGCCGACCCAGGGAATGACCGGCTGTGGCGCTTTCCAGCGCAGTTCGCCAACCGGCGGCGCCGCGAACGGTAAGCCCTTGAAGACGGCCACGCCGTGGTCGACTGTGCCCTGCACGGTGCCGCCCGTGACCTCTGCTTGCTCAATCGCGGCTCGGGCCGACCCAACAAGGGCGACGCAGAGAGCCGTAAAGCAGATCATCGTCGTGGGTAAACCCACTCGTCGCGAAAGGCAACGTTCCTTTGGGTGGCAATCGGCTTGAGTTCGCATGGATGCCCAAGTAGCTGGTCGCCAAATGTTCGTAAGGTGTCCATCGAGCGAATACTCGCTCACAGTGTCTGCGGCAAGTCGATGGATCGCAGATGTTTGTTCCATTCTTGGAGCTGTGCTGCAGTAAAGAGTTCGAACCTTCTCTCCTCTGGCGCGCCATTCCATGGATGTCTAGGGCAATCCTGAATGCTGATCGGGACGTTCGCCACGTCACACCGCTTCAACCCGCGCGTCGCACTTCATCCAACGCCTCTTGGAGAATTCGCTCCGCCACCCCTCGGCGCTTCAACGCTTCGGCCAATCGCTGTGCAGTGTGCTGATCGAACTGCGCTTCGTCCCGGCGCAAGCCTTCGCTGATGTAGCCTGAACGTCTCGAAGCTGACCAATGGCTCGTGATGGCCCTTGCGGAGCGAGACGCCCCAGGCCGGCGCTTCGACATAGCCCGCGTACACCGGCCGCGTAAGCAGTCGGTGACTTCCTGATTCCGCCCGATGCCGTCGCGAATCTTCGGAAACGCCGGCTGCGCTTCCAAAGTCCGTAGCAGCTCGATCTTTTGCGCCTCGGAGAGATTCGTGTCGTCGAGGAAGGCGAGATATTCGCGCAGGTCTTCCTGCGAAGCGCGGTTGGAGGTGGCCACCTGTGCAAGAGACGGTGGCTCCGGTCGGGGCAAGGTCGGCGAACGCATGCCCGGAGCTTCGATGTCCGCTTCGAACTGCTACAAGCGACAATCCGATCACGACGATCACCATGTTTCCAACTTCTGCCGCTAACTTCTCTCTCGACGGTGGCGGGAACATCGTAGGCGATGGAGCGGGCGATCCGAAACAGGTTAGGAATCGGAATCGCCCGCCTTGCTCATGCGGCGTCCTTGTCCTCCGCTATCTTGGTGCGACCACCGAAGCGCTCAACGACTTCAGTGAGCGTCTTCATCGCGGTGTACAGCCGATTGGTAGCGCAGCGGCGGATGACGTGAGGAACGGCATCACCGAGAACAACGTCGCCATGTGAAGCAATATTGATCTCGGCATGTGCGGCAATATCGCAGACGACTATCACGTCATGGACCAAATCGAGTTCCCTGAAGACGCCTTCGAGCTGTCGCCGGATCTTCCGCAACCGAGTGCCCGAGGGTCGCGAAGCTACCTGGCCGCATCTATCTCTATGGCGCGCGTCCGAGTTGACTTCAATATAGCCACTTGGCAATATGACGAAATGGCTATTGAACTAGAAACTGGGCTGAAGGCTCTGGCAAACGATCGTCGCCTCCAGATAATGGAGTGGCTGAAGGATCCGACCACGCATTTCCGGCCTCAAGTAGATGGCGACCTCGTGCAGGACGGCGTGTGTGGCTTACTGATCACCGAGAAACTCGAAGTGTCACAGCCCACGGCGTCAGAGCATCTTCGAGTCCTCACGAGCGCCGGATTTCTCACCGGCAAGAAAATCAAGCAGTGGGTGTTCTATAAGCGCGACGAGAAGGAAATAGCGGCGTTCAAAGCGTTGTTGAAGAAACAAATCTAAGCGGCGCCTCAGGAGGCAATCGAAAATGGGAATGTCATTGCTCAATACGCCTGTGGCGAAGACGAACGAAGTTTTCGAGACCGTAAGAGCCATATCGCGCGAGACGCCACTGCTCACCTCCGCCGCACTCGACGATCTTGCCGGGCTCAAGTTGTTTGTTAAGGCCGAGTCTCTGCAGCATACGGGTTCGTTCAAGCTGCGAGGAGCCTTCTACCGCCTAAAGAACCTCGCCCCGGCAGAACGCCGGAATGGAGTTGTCGCATACTCCTCCGGCAACTTCGCCCAGGGGCTGGCCCGAGCAGGCAAGATTCTCGGCGTCCCTGTTACGATCGTCATGCCTCACGATGTACCTCTCACGAAGGTGGCCGGCACGCGGCAATACGGAGCGCAGGTCGTATTCACAAAGCCGGACGGACGGCCCCGCGAAGTCGTTGCCGCCGAGACAGCGGCGAACCTTGCGGAAAGCGGACAGCTGGCTCTCCTGCACCCATTCGATGATGAAGATCTCGTGCTTGGGCACTCCAGTCTTGGAACAGAGATCCTGCAGCAACTCAAAACCTTCGAGGATGCTCGCCCTTTGGACACTTTGCTGGTCCCGGCAGGAGGCGGTGGACTGGCGGCGGGGATAGCTGTAGCTCTGCGGGCGCATGGCTCGACGACGCGCCTCATTGCGGTGGAGCCCGTTGGATATGACGATCTCGCACGTTCTCTGGCTGCAGGCGAGCGACAACGAAACGCAAATGCCTCCTCGACCCTGTGCGACGGCCTTCAGGCCGTCTCACCGGGCGCAGTGCCCTTCTCAGTGTTGCAGCAGTCGCTCAGCGGCGCCATACACGTGAGCGACCAGGAAGTGACCTTCGCCATGCGAGCGGCGGTCGAGCACATCAAACTTGTATTGGAACCGAGCGGCGCCAGCGCCTTGGCCGCCGCATTGGCCGCCAAGACCCGTGGCCTGGAGCTGGGCAAGCGCGTAGGCGTGGTCTGTTCAGGAGGCAACATTTCCGCTGACTACTTTGCAAAGCTCGTAGCAGAGGCACCGCGGCACTAGCAGTGCTATGCATGGTTGATCATTTTTACGAACCGGATGAAGCCATGACTGAGACACGGAACGAAGCTATTCGCCCATTCCCTTATGCCACTTACCTGAACATTCTTTTTCAGCAGCTTCAAGAAATCGACGTCCCTGCCTTGGTGAGCCAAGTGAAAGATCAGTGGTACAACCAAACGCTATGCAAAGTAAATGAATCAGTGGTGCGATTGGGCGTGATGCAGGGCGAATACCATTGGCACAAGCACGATAACGACGACGAGTTCTTCTTCTGTCTTGAAGGTAACTTCATCGTAGATCTGAAAGAGCGCAGTGTAACGCTGGCGCCGATGCACGGAATCACGGTGCCCAAGGGCGTCCTTCACAGGACACGAGCGCCGGAACGTTGCGTCATCCTGATGATCGAGAACGCGGGGATCGTTCCTACTGGAGACTGAGCTTTCCGCCTATTCAGCATGCGTCGGCCCGAACGAGAGCGGCGCGGCGATCCGCAGTCGACCGCGGAGCTCGCCGTTGGGCAGCATGGTTTCACGCGCAGTGTCGAGATCGGCGAGAACCTTCGCCGCGTACTCGCGCAACGTAGCACCCGCCTCGGTTAGCGAGGCTCCGCGAGTGGTTCGCGCAAGCAATTGGACCCCGAACTCCGTCTCGAGCCGGACCAATTGACGACTGACGATAGCCTTCGCGATGCCAAGCCTGCGTGCGGCGGCTGTCACGCCACCTGCGTCGGCGACTTCAACAAATGTTTGTAGATCCTGAATGTTCATTCGGCGTCTCTCGATCTGTGACACAACGTCGCTGTTAACGCGACCAGCGTACCGTGATGAGTCGCATCCCTGGCGCATCGTATCTCGACGAATTGGCGGGTCTGCGCCATCGATGCCGAGCCCAGGCGACCTTTGGCAGGTTCCCTGGCGTTGCTGATCGGGCTGGCACTTGTTAGTCTCTCGCGTCTCATTTAACGAACGACATGGACGTGTGCAAAGCTCACGCGATGGCTGCCGCGTCGGATGGTGAGCGATGTTTGCAGATAAATTGAAGCGCGGGCTCGATGAACTCCGTGCGAGAGACCCGAACTGCCAGAAATTCGCGGCATCGACCCATCGCTATCAGCTCAATCCTGTCTTGAAGCCGGACGAAGTTGCGGCTTTCGAAGCCGACCACGGCATCCGCCTGCCGGAGGATTACAAGGAGTTCCTGCTGACCGTCGGCAATGGCGGCGTGGGACCTTACTACGGAATCTATCCGCTGCTGGAAGCCGCTCTCGACCAGCGTTGGGCGGAGCGTAAGCGAATCGATCTGTCGTCACCCTTTCCGCACAGCGCGGCGTGGGATGAGCCCTGGCTCGACACTATCAATTGGGACGCAGGGGAGCGGCCCGACGACGATGCGCTGTTTGCCTACTTGGACCCGGCGCACATACCAGGTGCGCTGTGCGTCAGTCAGGTCGGATGCGGCGACTTCGTGTTACTAGTCGTGAATGGAGCCGAGAGAGGCAACATCTGGTTTGACGGGCGCGGCAATTACAGCGGCATCTTTCCTGAACAGGCTGCCGGCGGGACGGCACGCATCAGTTTCTCCGAGTGGTACCTGGCATGGCTGGATGCACGTATCAAAGGTACAGATTTTTAGTTGATCGTCGCTGTCGGATCTGACGTGGCTCGCTCGTCCTAGGGTCAGACCAATGGAGAGCGACCATGCGGAAAATCATCGTCGGCCCAGGGACTCAAATTCGGCGGCTGGGTGATGCCCCGCGAGGGCTAGAAGGCGCAACTCAACTAGCAAATAAACGGAGACAGGCCATGACTCAGAACGTAATTTGTTTGTGGTACGACGGCACAGCCGAAGAAGCTGCCAGGTTCTACGCCAAGACATTCCCGAACAGCGCCGTGACGGCAGTTCACACCGCTCCTGGCGATTTCCCCGACGGCAAACAGGGGCAGGTGCTCACGGTCGAGTTCACGGTGGTGGGCGTGCCCTGCCTCGGGCTCAATGGCGGTCCGCTTTTCAAGCACACCGAAGCCTTTTCGTTTCAGATCGTCACCGAGGACCAGGCCGAGACGGATCGCTACTGGAACGCCATCGTCGGCAATGGAGGCGCGGAGAGCCAGTGTGGGTGGTGCAAGGACAAATGGGGCTTATCCTGGCAGATCACTCCACGCGCACTGATCGAAGCAACGACCGATCCCGATCGTGCAGCCGCGAAGCGCGCTTTCGACGCGATGATGAAAATGAAAAAGATCGACATCGCGACCATCGAAGCAGCAAGACGCGGATAGACTCGCTCTTAGAGCACATGCAGCGCAGCGTCACGTGTTTTGACGCTGTGCTCATTGATCCTTCAGTACCAGCCCGCCATGGCCGCGGCATGGGCGCCCTGCTAGCGTCGTTGACAAAACGCCAAGTGGGTAGGGGGTGCGGCATGAACTGTCGTCTCACACTGGCAGCGACCGTGCTGGTCGTGTGTCCACCCGCTCTCTCTGCACCACCCGGAGATACCAAGGCGATCACCGATTGTGGCGCGGTCATCAGCCAGCCGGGAAAGTATCGGCTCGCTAACGATCTGCTGGCTTGCCCGGAATTTGCGATCACCATTGCCGCTTCGGGTGTGTCGCTCGATCTTGCGGGCAACGAGATACGCTGCGCTCGGGAGGATAATCGCTTCGATATCGGCATCGAAGTACTCGATGTCGAACGGGTCGAGATCCGCAACGGCCGCGTCTCGAACTGCGACTCGGGCGTCGACCTCTTCGGCACGCGTCACTCGAAAGTCAGCAACATGGTCTTGCACGGCAATCTGCTCGACCCCTTCTTTGGCGGCTTCGGGATCTCGGGGTTCGAAGCTTCGAACAACACCATCGTCGGCAACGACGCCTCCGGTAACACCACGGGAATCGAGCTCTTCTTCGGCACCGGCAACCGGATCATGGACAACATCGCCAACGGCAACGTCCGTGCCGAGAATAGCCCTTTCTTTCCGTCGTTCGGCGTCGGGATCGGCATCGCGTTTTCGAACGATAACGAGGTGATCGATAACGAGACCAGCCGCAATTCAGACGCCGGCATCGCCCTTGCAAACGGCTCGACCGGCAATGTGGTGCGCGACAACCGGGCGAACGACAACGATAACTACGGTATCGGCGCGTTCTCTCGTGAGGACGTTGGCGCGCCGCTGGCGGTCGGCAACCTCATACAAAGCAACACTGCACTCGGAAACGGCAGAGCGGATTTGCTGGAAGCGAAGTTCGATCCATTCGCCAGCCCGCGCGAACTGGTTCAGGACACCTGCATGAACACGTGGAAAGACAACGTCTTCGTGTCGCAGATCGCGCCGCCGGATTGCATTCAGTAACGCCCGGCGACTCCGGGAATGCAACTGGTCCCTCGTGCCGCACGTCAGGCAGGAGGACGGCCTAAACCCCAGTTAAGTGATTAAGGCGAGCGGCGCCGAGGGACCATTGCGAAATAGACTGTTTCAGCGACAGCGATTATCCCGTCCGCAGATCCCCCAGGGCCGTTTAGCGGTCCCTGGGGGTGTGTTCCAGTTACATCAGGTCACATCCTTGACGGATGGCCATCTGAACCGGCGACGGCGGCAACGTCGGATCGAACTCACCCTTCGGTAGCAGCGGCGGCTGCGCCATGAAGCGCGGTTGCTTGCTGCGGTGGGGCTGTGCAGCGTGCACCAGAAAGGGATGGCACAGATAAACCGTGCCTGCCGCACCCGTTGCCAGCTCAACGTCGCAATGCTCGGTAGAGGAGTATCCATCGGCAGAGAGCTGCCTCAGCGTCGCGCCCGCTTCGCCATACGGCAGCAACTCACGCGCGATTGTGAGATGCGAACGTTTTCGTATTCTCGTGGGTGCGTCGTCAGGACCGACGTCCGAGAATAGGAAGAGCATGAGCAATGCTCGTCCGGTGCTCTTCACATTGGCTCGCCATTCCATGAAGTCGGAATTGGCTGCTCCGAAACTCACATCCACGTGCCAGCCGTCATCTCCAGGGAGCTGTTTTGACGGGAAGCGAATCGGAAATGTTCCGAGCCCTCTGGGCGCGAGCCAGCGTCCCTCGCCGACGAGCTGATCGTAGGCGCTGTGTAGAAGCGGTGTGTTGGCTGCTTCAACGAATGGCCGCGACGCTTTCGAGGCCACACGAATCACAGGATGAATCCAGGTTTCAGGTTGTCCTGGCGACAGACCGATCTCGGCCCACAGCTCGTCCCTGCATTGTTTTGCAAGCTCGGTGCTGAAAGCGTTTTCGATTTTTATGAAACCGTCGTCGATGAAGCTCTGGACCTGACGCGGGGTCAGGGCGGTTTGGTCAGGGCTCGGCATTACACATTCTCCGTTCGGCCTCGATGTGACGAGACCCTTGAAAACTGATCGGCGCGTGGGCGCCGGGAACGACTGGGGTCGTTCAGTTCAGAGGGAAGAATGTGGAGGTGAAGATCATGGCGGGGAAATATTAGCGAGGTCTGAGCCATATGCCCAGCAGGGCGGACTTGCGCCGAGATTTCTCCGCGGTGTACGCCACGGAGCCGATGCCGAGAATCGAACCGAAATTGAATGGGGCTGACCAAGACCGACGGCCAGTCTGGCCCTGAGACTTCGAGTCTCGACCAAGCTCACCGATTTTGCCGATGCCAGAGTCTCTGTCATGCCTGCAAGCAACTTACTGGCCGTAATTCGCAGTCCTTGCGCGTTGATACAAAACCTCGGTCATTGTAGACTGAACTCCGAGTATTTGTATCACCCCATGCGCAGCACCCGTCCTACAAGCCAGCCCGATAAGGCCCTCGCCCTACTGCGGCGGAATGGGCTCACGAGGCTCGCTGAGTTTCGCCGCGCCGGAATCACGGCAGCCACGGTTTCTCGCCTGGAAGCCGCTGGCGCGATCACGCGCCTAGCGCGGGGGCTTTATCAACTGGCCGATGCCGATGTCGATGCAAATCACACCTTGGCCGAAGCATCGAAGCTCGTCCCCAAGGGCATCATCTGCCTGACTTCCGCGCTGGCCTATCATGGACTCACGGATCAAATCCCCGCCCGCGTCTGGCTCGCTATCGGCCCCAAGGACTGGCGACCACGTCGCAAGTATCCACCGATGCGGTTTGCACACTTCTCGCCCGAGCAGCTAACAAAGGGCGTAGAGCGCCATCGGATCGACGGAGTTTCAGTGCCGATCTTCTCGGCGGCGAAAACGGTAGCCGACATGTTCCGGTATCGATCCACCGTCGGTGTACGTGTCGCCATCGAAGGACTTCGCGAAGCCATCCGGCAACGCAAAGCCACTGCAGGCGAGATCGCCCGACATGCAACGGAAGGCGGTGTATGGAAAGTCATGGAGCCTTACGTAAGCGCGCTGACAAATGACTAAGCCCTCGCGGGACATTGGCGCATCGGTTCGTACGAGATTGATGAATCTCGCTCGCGAACGCGGTCAGGTGTTTGACTTGCTCCTGACCCGCTATGCCCTCGAGCGCCTGCTCTATCGACTCAGTATCTCGCAGCACCGAAATCGGTTCGTTCTCAAAGGAGCAATGCTCGTCACGACTTGGTTCGATGATCCGCATCGCCCGACCCGAGACCTGGATCTCCTCGGATTCGGAGAAGCGTCCTCCGAGTCCATGCTCGTCGTGTGGAAAGACATATGCTCGATTCAAGTTGAAGACGGAGTCACGTTCGACGGTGCCGCTCTCCGTGCGAGTCCGATTCGCGAAGACCTGGAATACGGTGGCGTTCGCCTGCGAACGACAGCAACGCTCGCTCGCGCGAGGATCCATGTAACAGTGGATATTGGGTTCGGCGATTCGGTTGAACCCGGCCCGGAGGAAATCGACCTGCCCGTGCTGCTCGATCTGCCGGCGCCTCAACTGCGAGCCTACGCTCGCGAGACGGTCATCGCAGAAAAATTCCACGCGATGGTTGCGTTGGGACGAGCCAACAGCCGCATGAAAGACTTCTACGACCTATGGATGTTGAGCAGAACGCATGAGTTCGATCACGGGCGGCTCGTTCAAGCCATCGCCGCTACCTTCAAGCGGCGGGGAACGGAACTTCCACAAACCATCCCAGATGCCTTCACTCCGGCGTTCTTTCGGGACCCGAGTAAGTTGCTGCAGTGGGCAGCCTTTATTCGCGACCTCTCGACCGAGCCGCCACCGTTCGAAACGGTAGTATCGGAAATAGCTGCGTTTGTTCGTCCATTCGCGGGGAAAGCGTGGCGACCAGAGTAGACGTGATGCCACCAGGATCGAACCCGAGCGACGAATACGATGATCTCAGCCAAGCGAATCAGCGGACCAATCTCAGTTGCCGTGACCGCGGTCGTTGCAACCGTCGCCGCTTGTAAAGCACCTGATAAACCAGCTGAGCCGGCCGCAGAGACTCAGGCAACAGCGGAGTCGCCGTCGATCGTCACGGTCGAGCTGCAAAACTCGCTACACAGGCCGGTCATCTTGAGTGACGACAACCTGCGCTATGTTCCAGAACGTAGTCGGTCAGCTCGCCACAGCGTCAAAGCTCGCGGCGCTGACGGATGAATCGGGGAATGAGATTCGCATTTGGCAGAGCGCTGCGACGTTCGTTGGACGGGGAGTTGAGACGGTGGGCTATGTGATCACGGCATCCCAAGCATCACGATGCAAGATCGAGTATCCCGAAGATGGGCAGCCGCCATTCAAGGGTGAGTGCACGGTCATGCGAAAGGAATTGCGTGGCTTCACTGCCGCGACGCTTCTTGAACCGCTTCTGCCGTACGCCAACACCGAAATGGGCTGCGGAGTTGTCGATGGCGTCTGGTACGACATGGACATCGTCCACAATGGCAAGCGATTCGTCATCAGCGCGAGCAATCCGGATAGCTGCACTGACGACGGCTCGAATTCGGTGAGCGCGCTGATCGAAGCGGTGTACCGCCTCAAATGATCGCCCCCTCACTGCCCCCGAAACTGCTCCATCGCCCGCTGCAGTTCGAACACGGCGGGGCGCTCGGCCGCCTTGGTCGACGACACTTGCAAGTAACGTTTGAACAGCTCGTGCGCCTGCTCGACGTGTAATACGGCAAGATTGTAAGCAGCCGTCGCGTTGCGCGGATCGGTCACCAGCACTTGGTTGAAATGTTTCTCGGCGCGCGAGTACGCGCCTTGTTGATGTGCGATGACGCCCAGGCGAATGTTCGCCTCGATGGAGTCCGGATCGAGGGCCAACACGTCGCTATAGGCGCGCTCGGCCGCAGGGAAATCGCGCTTGCGGTACAGCGCGTCCGCGGCCTGCAGAGCCGTGACGAGATCTTTTAGCGGCGTTGTTGCCCGAGGCTGCGTGTTCGAACATGCCGCGAGACTCAGCACGATCAATAGCCAGGCTTTGTTCATGCCGCGACTCCGAGCCGAGTGGGAATCATCCTGAGCCGCTCGCCGACGCGCAAATTGCAGGCAGCAAGTCTGCCGTTGGCAAGTTCCAACGTATAGCGAGTTCCGCGAGGCGCGAATCGCAGCTGCCAGGGCGCCACGGCGTCGCTGATTTTCAGCACGTGCAAGTTGTGATCGAGGAAAGCGACGTCGATGGTGATCCGCATCCACAAGGTGTGGATGCTGCCGCCCGGCTCGAACAACATGCCTTCGTCGCTACCCAACTCGCGACGACCCAGCAGCCCGAGCGCTCGGTCGCGAAAGCTGGCAGCGAACTTCACCTGACGCGCAAGCTCGACTCCCGCAGCCGTAACAATCGTGACCAGCCCAGGTAGCGACGAATTGCTCATGACCGCTTCCGTGCGGCCGCGCTCAGCGCAGCACCAGTTCGACGCGACGGTTGCGTGCGCGGCCGCTGTCGTTTGCGTTTGTGCCAGCCGGCGAGACCGGACCGATGCCCACCGCCGTGAGACGCGGCTTGGCAACGGCATATTTGCTCGTCAGCGCTGTAACGACCGACTGCGCACGCCGCTTCGACAGATCGACGTTGTGCTCATATGAGCCGGCCGTATCCGAATGACCGACGACGAAGAAGTTTTGCTGAGGATTCTTCTTCATGTAATCCGAGATCGCTTGCAGCGCCTGCTCGGACTCAGGCTTCACCACGTCCTTGTCGGTGTCGAAGTAGATGCCGGACAGGATCACCTTGCCCTGCTCGCGAAGGTCCGTCGTGAGCTTGTCGAGGCTGACGACGATTTGATCCGTCTTCATCGCCTCGCCTTCCACGATATCCAGCCCGACGTACACTCGATTGCCGGTGCGGATGCGACCGACGAACACGCTGGCGGCGACGGGCGCGCCGTTCGAGGTGCCGGTGGCGCTCACATAGCCAAAGTCGGAAGTGCTGTTGTCGATCGAGTCGTACAGCATCTTGCGATACAGCGGCTCCCGATAATTGTCGCGATAGAGTGCGATCGGGATCCGGTTACCGCAGGTCTCGTTGAAGCAGTTGAGCAGTGTCTTCAAACCGGCGCGGGCCAGCGCCTGTTCGTAATTGCGGAACACCTCGCGCGCCGACTGCTCCCCGACGAGGTGGTAGATGGTCGTCGTGACCTTGCCTTCGAACGCTTGCAGTTTCGGCTCGGCGCGCTTGTTCTTGGCCGGGCTCTCCGCGAAGCCGGACGCCAGCTGGATCTTCTCGAACTGCAGTTGCCGGTACTCGACGATCTTGCTGCCGGGATAGCGCGAAATCATCGGATGATCTTCGCCTGGCTCGCCGGCCGCCTGGGCCACGCCCGCCAGAGCACAGAGGAAGCCGATAGCTACGCTCGCCAGCCAGCCAATGTTCCAATTTCGTGTCACCCGGTTCCGTGTCACTAGTCTTCTCCTCGTGGGCTCTCACGAGGAACATAGCAAGCCAGGGCGCTCAGTTGAAGATCCCTGAATCGTACAGCTTCAGTGCGATCGGGAACGTGATGATGATGAAGGTGATCGGAAACAGCAGCCCGATGAGCGGAAAGAGCATTTTCACCGGCGCCTGATTGGCGAGCTTTTCGGCGCGCAGAAAGCGCTCGGTACGCCGTTGCCGCGCCTGATCGCCCAAGACCTCGCCGAGCGAGCCGCCGGTTTCCTCGGCCTGCGACACCGATGCGACGAAGTTCGTCACCGAAGGCATGAGCACGCGGGCCGCGAGTCGGTCGAGAGCGACACGTCGCGTGATGCCCGTACGAGTCTCGCGCAAGTAACGCGAAAACTCCTGCTTGACGGGCCCCTCGTTCATCTGTCGCACGGCCTGCTCCACCGCTGCTGGAAACGTAAGGCCGGCCTTCATGCCGAGCACGAGCACATCCAGGAAGAACGGAAATCCCTTCTCGAATTTGGCATGCCGGGCCTTCATCGCATCGCGCAGCCAGATATCCGGATAGGTGAACCCGAGCGGAATCAGTCCCAGTAAGCCAGCGACGTACGCCGGGTTGTCCACATCGAGGGCGAAGATCATGAACGTGGCGAACACGAGCCCCACCAACAAAGCGCCACGCTTGATCACGATGAATTCCGCCGGCGTCATCAGGTAGCTCGCGCCGGCATTGTCCAGCTGCGACTGCAAGACATCGCGTCGCTGCGGATCCATGCCCTCCTCTACGCTCGCCGCGTAAGCGCGCATCAACGGCCGGAACATGCGAACGAACAGCGGCAGTTCGTCACGCCAGGCCGCGTCGCGCAGGGTGTCGACCGGAGCCCGCGAACGAAGCAGGAAAGGGATCGCCACGGCGCATCCGATCGCGACCGCCACCAGGAACGAGATGAGATAGACTTCCATGGGCGCCTCACACGTCGATGTTCACGATCTTGCGGATGACCCAGACGGCGATCGCCATCATCCCGGCGACCACCGCCAACGTGATCCAGCCATACCATTGCGTGAACAGGCGCGTCATCTCGTCCGGCTGCTGAAAGTAGAGCGCGACGCCCACCAGCACCGGCAACAAGCCGACCACCCAGCCCTGCGCGCGCCCCATGGCGGTGAGCGCCTCGATCTTGCCTTCGATTGCCGCTTTCTCCTGCAACGTCTTGGCGAGAGATTCGAGCGTATCGGCGAGGTTGCCGCCCACGCGCCGTGCGACGTTGATCGCGGTGTTCATGAGATCGAGCTCGGGCCGGTCGATGCGCTTGCGCAAATCGTCCAGCGATTCCGCGAGCGGGCGACCGACTCGATACTCCGCGAGCACGATCGTAAATTCCTGGCTGAGCGGCGGCGGCTGGCGCGTCGCCAGCAGCTCCAGCCCTTTGGTCAGATTCGATCCGGCGCGTAGCGCGGAGCTCAATGCAAGCAACGCATCCGGCAGCTGATAAATGAAGCTGCGCACGCGCTTCACACTCATCCGATGTGCAATGAAGCGCGGGGCGCCGATGCCAAGCCCGATACCCGCGACCAGACCCACCGGCCCGATCACGAACCAGCCCACTGCCCCGCCCACGATCGGCAGGAAGACGTTCGCGATGAACAGCGTCTGCACGTTCGTGACAATGAACTGCTGCGTCAGGGCCGCTTCGACCGTCGAGACGAACTTGCGTCGATAGCTGGCCAGCCCCTGGCTCATCAGCATGGCGATCAGGACACAGGAGATCGCCACCAGGGCGATGATGATCACCGGCACGTCGATGGTGGTTGTCTTCGGATCCATGATGACGCTCCTCAACCGTCCAGGCGCGGCGGCGTGCCGAAGATGCTGTTATCGAGCGGAATGCCGGCGTTTTTGAGCTCTTCGTAGAAGTGCGGCGCCTGACCGAACCCGACATGCTCGCCGAACACTTCGCCGTTCGCGCCAATGCCGCGCTGCTGAAACGCAAACAACGGCTGCGTGAGAATCACATCGCCTTCCATGCCATCGACCTCAACGATGGAGACGACGCGACGCCGCCCGTCGCTGAAGCGCGTCAGCTGCACGATGATGTTCACCGCTGAAGAGATCTGCTCGCGGATCGCGCGCACGGGCAGATCCATGCCGGCCATCAGCACCATCACTTCCAGACGCGACAGCAGATCGCGCGGCGAATTCGCGTGCCCCGTCGTCATCGATCCGTCGTGGCCCGTGTTCATCGCTTGCAACATATCGAGCGCTTCACCGCCACGGCACTCGCCGACGATGATGCGATCGGGACGCATACGTAAGCAGTTACGCACGAGATCGCGAATCGTGACTTCGCCGCGCCCTTCCACGTTCGCCGGCCGAGCTTCGAGCGACAGCACGTGCGGCTGCACGAGCCGCAACTCGGCGGCGTCTTCGACGGTGACGATGCGCTCGTCGTCGGGAATGTAAGCAGACAATGCGTTCAAGAACGTCGTCTTGCCCGAGCCCGTGCCGCCCGACACCAGGATGTTCTTGCGGTGATGGACGCAGACCCGGAGGAACGTTTCCATTTGCGGCGTCAGCGCGCCGATCTCGATCAAGCGATCCATCGAGAAGCGCCGCTTGGCGAACTTTCGGATCGTGAGAATCGGCCCGATCAGCGACAGCGGCGGAATGATGGCATTGACGCGCGAGCCGTCCGGCAAGCGGGCATCGACCATCGGCACACCTTCGTCGATGCGGCGGCCGAGCGGGCTCACGATGCGCTCGATCACGCGCATCAACGATTCGCTGTTGATGAAACGGGCCGGCGCACGCGTCAGCTTACCTGCGCGCTCGACGTAGATGCAGTTCGGTCCGTTCACCATGATCTCGGAGATCGATTCGTCGGCGAGGAACGGCTCGATGGGACCGAAGCCCATGATCTCCGCAGTCATATCCTTGATGAACTGCGCCCGATCCAGTGCGGGCGGCAGCTGGATCGCGCCCATGGAAATGATGCGTTCGATGGCGACGCGAGCCTCATCGCGCAAGTCGAGCGAGCCGAGCTCGTTCAGCGCCGTGCGACGAAACAGATCGAGCTCGCGCAGGACGAGCTCCTGCACCTTCTCCTGCAGCGGTTTCAGCTCGTCCGAGGGCAACGCAACGTTTTCGGATTGCGCCTCCGTTACCGGCTCGGGCTTGGGCGTTGCGTGCCCCTTTGGAGTGGGCGGTGTCTGAGGCACAAACGTTTGCGCCGGCGGCTCGATCAAGCTGCTGATGACGCGCAGCTCGCAGGCGCCGATCTGGAACACGTCGCCGACTCTGAATCGCTCCTTGCTGCTGGCCGGCACGCCATTCTTCAGCAGCGTTTTCGACTCGACCGTGCGCAGCGAAACGTCGTCGTCGCTGACGCGCAGCGAGGCGTGTTGTTTCGCGACCGAATCGTGCCGCAAGCGAATGTCGGCCATCAGCGCGCTGCCGATCGTGTATTCGCCGAACTCGACGCGGCGCCGTGCGGGCCCGCGCCCCGGAACATTGATCTCGAATTCGATCACGCTGAATCTCCTGAAACTAAACGCCCTGCCGAGGCAAGTCGCCTGCTCCCGGCAGGTTGTTTCGTGACATGACCGCGCTGTTCTGACGCGCCGGCGTCTGCATGCGCACCGTCGCGGTCGCAATCATCGGCAGCCGGTTTGCCGCCACCATCGCCCGCTCCACATTGTCCAGGTCGGGACGCGTCAGTCTCAGTCCCAACCGAAACACCCAGCGCACGACCGGCACCTTCAGCTCGTAGCCATAGCGAACCTGCACTCGCAGAAGATTTGCATCCTGGATCGTCAATCCGCTTCGCGAACCGGTGGTCGTCGGCCGCAGATACAAACGATCGTTCGGTATCTCGCGTACGCCATGCACATTGACGCCGAAGTCCTGGAAAGCTTCGGTGGTGGGATTCAAGATGCGGATGCTCGAGGTCGCGACGTCCGGCAGCACTTTGGTGGTGAGCGTACCGGTGAGTCCACCCAGCGAGGAATCCGGCGAGTACAGCGGCAGCAAGCCGCGCGCCAGGCCGGCGCGAATCGAATTGATATTCGCGTTGTTGACGGCGCCGCTGCGCGCCGCCTGCAAAGTGGCGTGATTCAACGTCGCTTTCGCTTCGTAGATCATCGCCGCTTGAAAGGCGCCCGCGATGACCATCACGAGCACCGGCATCACGATGAGCGTCTCGACAACCGCGCCGCCTCGCTGGACTGCTCGAAGCACCTTCATACATCACCTTTGTGCGTCGCTCGTCAATCCTTCAACTTGAACTTCAGAGCCTCGTCCGACTTGGATTTCAGATCGTCGAACTGCTGCCGCGCCTCGCGCACGGCGGGCGATTCGGCCACGATGATCTGCGGACTCACCAGCACCACGAGCTCCGTCTGGCCGCTGCGGAAATTGCGCGACTTGAACAGCTCTCCGATGATCGGCACGCTGCCGAGTCCCGGCACCTTGGTGACATTCTTCGCATCGTCGCTGCTGAACAATCCGCCGACCACCATGGTCTGGCCCGACTGCACGTTCATTTCGGTCTTGGTCTTGCGGGTTGCAAAACCCGGAATACCGAGCACCGCGATGGAGCGATCGACGCTGCTGACCTCGACGTTGACCTTGGTGCGGATCAGTCCGTCGTCGTTGGCCTGTGGCTCGATGTTCAGGATGATGCCGAACTCCTTGAACTGCACGTCGACGCGACCGTCGTTGTCCACGATCGGAATCGGCAGCTCGCCGCCGGCGAGAAAATCCGCGACGCCGCCGTTGATGCAAGTCAGCGTCGGCTCCGCCAGCAGGCGCGCATCGCCGTTGTTGACCAGCAGACGGATCAGCGAATCGACGACGGTCGTGAGGCCGAAATAGTTGTTGCCGGTGCCGATATTGAACGGCGGCAGAGCTTCGCCCAGGTCCGCGGCCGAGCTGCCGTTGCCCGGAATGACGCGAAAAAACGGGTTCGTTTCCAGCTCCTGCACCGTGCCGAAGATCGGGCCCTGCGCCACATCCGCCCAGTCGACGCCAATGTCACGGAGCACCTCGCGCTTGACTTCGAGGAACTTGGCTTTGATCAGAATCGTCGATTCCGGCTGCAGCGGCGCGACGATCGGCGCCGGCTGCGCCATGGCGACGATACGCACGACGTGCGTTTCGGAGTGCCCGTCGCGCGCCCACAGCCGCAGATCCGTCACGCCTTCCTTCAGGGCGAGTACGAGTACCTCGTCGGTATCCTCGAACACCTTCACATCCAGGAGATCGCCGTTACCGGCGACGACGCGCTTCACGTTCGGAAAACGCAGCAACAGCGTTTGACCTTGCACCACGGATAACGGCGCCCTGCCAGCGGCGATAGGCCGTGCAACAGTCAGCGTCGGCGGCGCGACTCGTTCGCTCTCGACAGTCGGGGTCTCGGGCGTTTGCGAGTTGGCCGCACCCGCTGCGAGCACGCAGCAGAATGCGGCTACCAGGCGTATCGTGCGGTTGAATCTGCTCGCGCTGTTGAAATTGCTCGACTGCCTCGCCGTCATTTGCCACCCAGGATGATCACGACCGGTGAGCGGGCCTTACCCGTGCTGACGTTCTGCGCCAGCAGGCTCCGCTTCGTTATGCGCTCGACTCGGGTGGGGTCATCGTCTTCGTGCTGACGCAGCGTCACGGTGATCTTGCCCACCTCCTGGGCAAGGGTGATTCTCGCGGCGTCCTCGGGCGTGACCGTGACGGTCACCGTGTTGTAGTTGTCCGAACCCCGATCGTCCTCGAATTGCGAGCTGTTGTTGACCGTGCGCACGCCTGTCGCGGCGACGTGGACATCGGTGAGCAAAGGAATCGTGACGCTTTCGTTGCCGTTCGAGGTGGTGAAGAACAGATCGATGCGATCGCCCGGCTGCAACAGCCCGGCGATGGAAGATTCATCGGAGACCGGGAACGTGAGCGCCCGTTTGCCTGCCGGCAGCTGTGCCGAGAAACCGGCGCCGAGCTCTCGCGCGAGATACGTGCGCAGCACCGGTTCGCCGCTCTTCACGGGGAATGTGAGCACACGGCCTTTCAGATCCGACCATTCATCGGCGGATGCGGCCGCGGATGGAACGAACGCTCGCGGAATCTCGCGAATCGAAACTGCCTTGGCCGTGAGAAATGCGCCCGGTCCGAGATCCTGGCTCGCGACGATGACTTTTATCGGCTCGTAGCCTTCGGCAAGCTCCGCCTGTCGCGCGGCGATCGTGCCTTCGATGTAGTCCTTCGCGAGGTAGGCGGCGCCACCGGCCGCAAACAGCGCGCCCGCGCCCACCAGGATCGTCATCAGTTTGCCATTCATTGTTTCACCCTCGCCATCCTCGAGTTGGATCGTCTCGTCGCCGCGCCGCTGCCTGCTCTCAGAACGGCACCATCAGCGCCCAGGAAAACTCCTGGTGATGTTCGCGAATCAGCTCCAGGATCTCATCCGAGCCTTCCAGCATCGCTACGAACACAGCGAGCACGACGAGGTACTCGGTCGTACCCCATCCGCCGCAACGTCGCGCGAGCCGACGCCCCGTTTTCGTTCTCATGATCATGATTTCTTCCAAACAACAGTGACCGCGGTCGTCGCGCCGAGCTCACGTCCAGGTAGAAACGACAGATGCGCGTGCTGAGCGTTCTTCTGTGCCTCGATGACGTGACCTTGTGTCTTCTTCGCGCGCTGATCCATCACCAGTTTCCAGCCGCTGCGCGTCAGCATCTCGGCGAACTCTCGCGCTTCGATGTTCGGCGCGCGCCCGCTCAGCAGTGTGATGTGCTCGCTGCGGATACCGAAGTCCTCGTATTCCTGCAGCGTCACGACAGTGGCGGACTTGGGATGTGGAAACCTGGTGGCCACCCGCTTCACCTTGCCAGGATCGCCGCTCACCGCGATCGTTCCTTCCGAACCTCCGAGCGTGGGACGAGCCTGCACCGTGATGTAGTGCTCGGCGGTCTTGATGCCGAGAATGCTCCACTCACCGCGTTGGCTGCGCGTGTAATCCGCTTTGCCTTTGGCGCGCCACCAGTGTTCGTAGAAATAAATGACATCGTCGACGTCGGCTGACGTTTTGAACGCCTTGATGGTCATCGGCAGTCCGTTCATGCGCATGCTCTGCGCCACCCATTGCGCCTCGCCGTTCGGCGGCGGCGCGGGCTCGGGAAAGCCGGACGTGAGCGACGCAATCTCGCCCGCGTGCGCGAACGTCACGACGACCGAGCTCGCGAGCAAAACGCCAAACCACTTTCGAATGCAGTCGCGCATCAGCGTCGCGGCGTGTAGACGTAATTGTTGGGCAGGGTGGTCGAAGGCACCGTGAGATCCGGTCCCTGTTCGAAGCCTCGGCCCATTCCAAATTGGCCTTCTCCGTAAAGTGGCGTGCCTTTGCCGCCGAGGAAACCGAGCACCATGCCGGGCATTTCGGCTTGCCACATGCGCTCATTCGCCGCCAGGCTATCGATCCGCCCGCGCAGGTTGCCCTCGCTGCTCGGACCCCAGGTATCGCTCAGGATTCCGCCAGCCGCCGTTTGCTCGAGCGGCTGCCGTTCTCTTTCTCGACCTGCCGCGCCCAACGCGAGCGGTTGATCCGCAAGCTCGAGCAGGACCGGACGCACTCGCAATGTGACGCTGGCTGTCGCGAACGAGTTGCGATCGAAGCCGAGCGAATCCACGCCGACGGCAGTCATGATGGCGTTGGTGACCGCATTGCCGTGGTAGGCGATCTGCGGCACGGTCGCGGCGCCGACCTCAACCGGACTCTCTCGCCCCGCTTGGTTGAACGAAAAGGGCTGAGGCTGCCCGTCGCGACGCTCCACCAGCAACCGCTCGCCGCCACGATCTCGCCAGAGTGGATTCTCCGTCACACCGGAGGTCCGCAGTGTCGCGGTGTTCGTAATGCCTGCACGTGGATTGCCGAGAGTTCTATCGCGTGCGTCGATGGCGATCTCGTCAGCGTCCTTCCACGCGCCGTCGCTGCGATAGACGGTGCGCTCCCATACCGAGTATCGGGTCGCGTCGTACGACTTGTGTTTGATGTCGAGCTGCTTGCCCAGCATCGGGATACCGATGAGAAAAGGCAGCAGCGCGACCAGCGCGACGATGGTCTCGGCGGTCGCGTTGCCCCGCTGTCGATGCTTGGGCAGGCGTCGTGTGTTACGAGTGCGATGGTTCATATATTTGTCTCACGCGAGCCCGCGGCCTTCGGCAGGCTCAGATGCCGGGCACGGGAATATCCGTCAGGTGGGCTTCCCAGAACGGATTGAACAGGTTCGCGTATTCGGTGCGATTACGGCCGTGCGTTGGAAAGCCGATGCCTTCCGAGGGCCGCGAGAACTCGACCTTCGCGAGCGCGGCCACCATCATCGGCTCGTTGGGGGTGGTCATGCCCAACAGCTCCTTGGTGCGGACGGTGTTCTGCCGTTTAGCCGCCACGGCCGCGATATCGAGCGAAGGGTTACGGGTAATGGCGCCGCGCGTGTTGTAATAGTTGGGCACGCCGGAGTAATTGCGAGCGAATTCGGTCGCTCGCGCCGTGGTGTTTCGGGTGATGCGGGAGCAGTTCCAACCGAAAGCCCAAACGCAGGCTTCCAATCGATCCGACGCAGTCCAGTTCGCGCGACTTTGGTTCTGGGACTGCTGGGTGGACCCATGCTTGCGGAGCTGGCCGGGGCCAAGGGTGAATCTCCAACCGCGATTGCCCTCGATCCAACGTCGGTTGTCTTCGTTGCTACGAATGTTCGCGGTAATCAACTGCGTGATTCGCCCGCTATCTCGCCCCGCCGTGTAACGCTCGACGAAGCGCGGCAGCTCGACACGCTGGTACTGCACCTTCGCGATCAGCGGCGCGCTGAAAACGCCCGGCAACGCGTTCAGGTCGTCGGTGTTGTTGACTGTAATGGCTTGGTCATATGTATCCGCGGTCGCCTCCATTAGCCGATCGAGCCCGGCGGTACCGCCATAAACCAGCGAGGCGGCCACTTCGGCCTGCGACAGCCGGTAGAGACCGTTGAGCGAGTCGATCGCGGGCACGAGGACTCGGGCGACCTGATCGTTGACCCGCTTCACCGTGGTGACGATTCGTTCCGCGATGGTGATGAAGGTGCCCCAGTACGGAACCCAGCTGGTGTAATCCTGGAGCCCGTCGATCGAATACTCGATGTACCTGAACCAGCTGATGTACGACACGTAATGACCGACTGCGACGTGATTCGCGACCATCGCGCGGTTCGTGTACGCCATGTAATTCAGATGACGCGCCGTCCATACGCCCGCACTATAAGCGGACGCGTCGGCGGCGTTCGCAATCATCGACTTCTCGGTGATCTTCTGCCCGTTGTTGAACATCATGACCAGCGCCGCGCCGGCGATGAGGATGCCGAAGGCCGCCAGGGGCAGTATCTGGCCGCGTTGATGTCGCATTGTGGAACTCACGGCTCGGTTCGGTTGGGCTCCGGTGCGGCGTACGACAATTGTGTTACAACGGGCGTACGCCGCACGATTCCGGTCAAACGGCAATTAGTTGCGCTGGTGATAGTTCGAGAGCGTCTCGTTCTGTTCGGCGCGAGTGCTCGCCTCGCCCGCGGCATCCGACGCTGCCGTGACTTCGTCGTCGCCCGCCTGGCCGGACATTTCCTGGCTCATGGCCGCCATCTGATGGCTCAGCGTGTCGCCGAACGCGGCGAACAGGCCGATGCCGGCGACCGCGATCAGCGCGGTGATGATGATGTACTCGCTCATGCCCTGACCGAGCTGACGACGCTTCATAGAGTTGCGATTACGCATGACACTTCCTTTGATTGAGGAGCTGGATCGGATCTGCGACGGAACCAAAAAGGTGACGCAGTCGGCAGTTGAGTGCAGCGGCCCGTGGCGTGTCCTAACCGCGAGCTAACGAATTTCTAACCTGCGTGAGTCGCAGGCCGCGCCATAACGCGGCAATTCGACATAAAACCGGAATATGTAGAAAGCAAATCGCAACGGAGCGAGACGCACCAAGAGATGGCGGCGAGTTCGGCAGGAAGTAACATTGCGGGGCGCGGCTGTAAAAAAATTCGACTGCCGCGGACGAGTCAACGCGCGAATCGTTTTGTTACTTTTACAGCGACTCAATATTCCGTCGCACATTTGCGCCATCGGCAGTACTTGTATAGCCTCGGTTTGCTGCGCTTGAATATTTGCGCTTGCCTGCATCCGGCGACGCATGACCAACGAACTTGCAATGCTGGTTTGCTAGTTTTAGGTCGCACGCGGAGAGCCTGGAACGGACCCCGGCCATGAAATGGCCAGGCAGCGGCAGATCACGGAGATGTGAGCAGATGAAAGGGTCTACTGTCATCGAAGCGAAACCGTGTCGCTATCGATTTGGCACGGCGGAATTCGATTCGCAAAGACTCGAGCTGAGAGTTGCCGGAGCGCTAGTCGAGGTCCAGCGCAAGCCACTGGAGATCCTCGCGCAGCTCCTGGCCAGCGCCGGCTCGATCGTTACGCGCGAGCAGCTGCTGCAAACGGTGTGGCAAGGCCGGCCTATCGTCGATAACGTCCTGGCAAGCGCTGTCACCAAGTTGCGTAATGCGCTTGGGCCCGAGAACGCAGTCTTCGTCGTCACACACCCGCGCATCGGTTATCGATGGCGGGGCTCCGTGCAGCGTTTCGAAAGCGAGTCCGATCACGTGGCTCCTCTCGAACTTCGCGCCGGCGTCTCGGTGCCGGGTCGCAACGACTTCGTACTCACCCTCAAGCTCGAAAGCGGCAAACACAACGAAGTCTGGACCGCGCAGCACGTTCGTACTGGAGAGCTGCGTGTATATAAGATGTGTCGCACGCCCGAAGGGCTCAGCGCCCTGCGTCGCGAGACCGCGCTCCTGCAATTGTTACAAAGAGACCTCGGCGAGCGCCCGGACATCGCGTACGCACTGGATTGGAATTTCGAGAGCGCGCCCTACTTCGTCGGTTACGAATTCGCGGGCGTGAATCTCGTGAGCTGGGCCGAGAGCGGCGGGAGGCTCGCATCGACGTCGTTGCGCGAACGCCTGGACGTGTTCTTGAGCATCGCGCGCGCGGTCGCCGCCGTGCACGAGGTCGGCGTCATTCACCAGGATCTGAAGCCGTCGAACCTGCTGATTTCGCAACATCCTCAAGCCGGATGGCGCACGCGCCTTACGGATTTCGGCAGCGGCCGCCTGTTGCAGTCGGAGCGGCTGGCCAAATTCCGCATCACTCAGTTCGGCCTGCTCGGCGTCGACGCGCTCACGTCATGCTCGTCCTCCGCGACGCCCTTGTACGTCGCTCCCGAACTGCTGGCCGGGCATCCCGCTAGCGAGCAGTCGGACGTGTACGCTCTCGGCGTGCTGCTGTATCAGCTGCTCGTCGGCAACCTGCGCCAGCCGCTGGCGCCCGGCTGGGAACGTAACATCGCGGACGATCTGCTCCGGGACGACATCTCCCGCGCCACCGATTTCGATCCCACGCAGCGGCTCGCTCACGTCTCCGAGTTATATGAACGGCTCGCCAGTCTGGGCGCCCGACGGACCGAACAAGCGAGAATCCAGGATGCACATCGTGCCGAGACCGAGGCGCGCATGGCGGACCTGTGCCGCGAGGCGCGCCGCGGCTGGAAAGTTGCGACGCTCATTCTTTCGGTCATCACAATCGCAGAAGCAGCGCTCCTCGCCAGCATCTGGCTGCAATGGCAGTAACAGCGAGCGCTCCGCTTACTTGAAGCGCACGTTCGCCGGCGGCTCGAAGTCTCGTGCAGACACGCAGACGTCGGACTGCGCTTTCGCCTTCATGTGCGAAGGCTGGGGGACTTTCAGGTCCTCGGCGAGCGTGACTGACTGGCCCCGCACTTGAGCGATGCACACGCTATTGCCGGGCATGAGGAATTGGCGAATTTCGCATGGAATGCCGGCATAGGTCGCCTTGCCGAGGATAGCTGCATTGTCGGCCGACGAGGCCAGCGCGGCTTGCAAGCCGTCGACGATCGCCCGCTCTTCAGCGGGCGTGGTTTGTTTCGACTTGCTCATTCTGCGGCCAGGCTGATCTGGATCGCCGCTCTCGTCATAGACGAGCCGCTCCTTCGGCGTCTCGACGATCGTGTAGCGACTCGGCAGCTCACGCGCATACATATTAGTAGCGGTCGCCCCCGGGATGGCGAATGGCTTGCCCGGCGGCTTGTCCTTGACGACGCCGATCGTGCCCTCGCTCACTTCCTTGTAATAGCCGTTGGCTACGATCACGGTGCGCTTCGTGTAACCCACGTTCGGCAAGAGCGCGTGGATGTTGAAGACGTCGGCGGCCGGACTCAGATTGTACTTGCCTTCTAGCTCGATACGCGTCGCCGCCATCTGACCGGCGGGACACGATGCCGCCGGGCTCGCCGCCATTGCGAGCGGCGCAACCCCGCTGACTGCGACGAGCGCCAGAGCGCTGGAGATTAGAGAGCGGCCAGGTTGCTGCATGCTTCCTCCGTGCATTCCTTCCAAAGCGAGCCACAGACTATATGCGGATCATCCCTTCGATGCGAGGCCCCAAATAGATCCGTAATCGTCTGAGTCGGTTGGGCGGGAGGGTTCAACCCATCGAGTGCGAGAAGCAGGGAGGCCGCCACAGTAACAACTACCGACGACAAACGAAGGATACGTCTCATGCCTGCACCGACGCAGTCGATGCCGAGGCTGCTCGTCAGCGCAGCTGCAGTCGCACTGGCTCTGGTCTCACCTGTCACCTACGCCATACGCGAGGGGTCGATCGCGCAGTTCGTAAGCGCTCCGCATGCGGGATCTGCAGTCATCCTCAGGGGCGGGATGTTCGCTTACGCCGGCGGAATCATGTTTCGTGGCGACGTCACATTTCATGGCGAAGACGATCGCCCGGTCGATGGCGCTTCAATCTCGCTGAACGCCCAGCCGAAGACCGGCAAGTCCAGCCTCAATCGGGCGGGCGACGTCTACGAGCTACCGATCGAAGCCCGCCTGGCGTGCGCGCTCGGGAAATTCGTTCGCAACGATCGCGTGCTGGCTTATTCGGTCCCCATGGTCGCCGACGATCCTGCATTCTTCGCGCGTGAAGGCCTGGTGGAGCAACAAGGGGACTACGTTGCAGGCGAGCTGGCAGCTTACACCGCTGAGCTGTATGCCGCGGATCTTGACGCTGCAATCGAAGAGATCGCCGATGCCGAGACGCACAAACTGATCCTCGACAGCATGAACGACCTCGTGCGCCGATCGGGACAAACGCTGCGGGCACTGGCGCCACTGGGCGCCGAGGGCAGCGGAACGTATGTCAACGCGGACTTCAACGTCACGTACAAGGTCTATCTGAGCCGGCAGGGCGCTCGCAAGTTCGTGGATTTCGCCGGCCTGCCATTGCAGTATTTCTGGTCGCTCACCAAGGATGGCAGGACACCGACCTTCTACGACGTCGCGGTCTTCAAGTTCCCCGGCGAACAGGACGCCGGGCAGCTGGCGAGCATCTCGATGTTCCACAACGCCGCTCTGTTTCGGTGGATGAAGTCACACCAGCCAGCGCAGTTCGAACGGTACGTAAGCGACATCTGCACTTCTCGGTGAGGCATGTCCTGATTATCCCCATGGGCAACGGTCGCCAATTGACGACGCAATGACCGGCGCCATTCGGCTCCCTTAGAATCGAGCTCAAATCACAGGGCGACTTCCAGTGCATTTCGGCGACAGGACGCTTCCGGACACGGGGGCCGTCCGCAGTCGAAATTTCCGGGGTCTCCATACAATGATCGGCGGTTCTCCCGCTTGCGCAGATCGCGCCTCTTTCGCCGCGCATGCGCCATACATACTGCTGGCCGCGCTACTTGCCGGCGACATCCTGTTCATGACGCTCCACTGGTTGCACTTGCATAGCACCGTGCTGCGCTCCGAGCTGTGGTCGATCGAACGCGACGGCAGCTTCGGGGAGATGTATCAGTATCTGAAGTACCTGGGCGTCGGGCTCGCGCTCGCGCATTTATATCGCAGCACTCGTTTGCCCGTGTTGCTGGGCTGGATCGGCGTATTCGCGTTCCTTCTGCTCGACGATTCCATGCGCATTCACGAGCGCTTCGGCCTCGGCATGGTGGCATGGATCCACCTCCCTGACTTCGGCGGTCTTCGCGGCCGCGATCTCGGCGAGCTCATCTTCGCTGGGCTCGTCGTTGCCATCCTGGCTCCAGTGCTCGCGCTCGGTTACGTTCGCGGCTCGCCTGCGTCGCGCGCCCTTACCGCCGATCTGAGTGTGTTACTTGCCGCCTTGGCCGCGTGCGCCGTCGGCGGTGACACGATACACCGACTGCTCTCGGGCACCGCACTCAACACCTTGGCCGGCATGATAGAAGACGGCGGCGAAATGATCGCATTGAGCCTCACGTCCTTCTACATCGCTCAATGGGTTCCCTATCGAGCAAGCACCCCGGAAGCCGTGCGATTTCGCCCGGGCTCGCGACTCTTGACGCTCGCCTTTGCGCGACCGCTCAGCGAGTAGCCCGCTTGTGAATTAGCCGATTCCGTCCCGGCTAGAAGCCGACCCGCACTCCCAGCCCGACGGCATTCATCCCGCCATCGTCGGCAAGGAAGCCGAATCCGCCCGAGCGGTGATGCAGCCGAAGCACGACTGCCCAAGGCTCGCGGGGCGGGCCGGCGGCCAATTCGACGGCCCAATAGATGAGGAGTCTGTCGCTATCGCCTTCGAGCGCCACTTCGAGCTCGGGCACTTCGCTGGCCATCGATAGACCGAACAGAAAGGCAGCTTCCGTGCGCACCACATCGCTCCAGGGGAAAGCGCGCCAGCGTGGCCCGAACGCCGCGTTGAATTCCCAGTGGTTTTGATCCCCGAAGTTGTAGCCCAGTTGCCCCTCGACTTCCCAACTCAAAGCACCCTGCCGTTGGCGCGAGAACTCGTGCGACAAGGCGGCGACGGCAACGTAGGCGTCCACGAATTCGGCTTGCGCCGGCGAAGTGATCAAGTCATGCCAGGCGTTCACACTCGAGATTCGCACGACATAGAACGTCGCCGCCTCCCCGGAGCAAACAGCAGGCGTCACGCTGAGCATTACAAATGCAACGGCGCTCCGCGTGACGAACGATTGCTTCAATCGCCGGCCGGACATGCCAGGATGTTCGTCAACGAGCTCTTCGTTTCGCCACCGCGCCTGCGAGTTGCTCCAGGATCTGCACCGAGGTCTGCCAATCGACGCATCCATCCGTGATGCTCTGACCGTATTCCAACGGCTTGCCGGCCACGAGATCTTGCCGGCCCGCTTTCAGGTGACTTTCCACCATCACGCCGCTGATACGTTGCTCGCCGGCTTCGATGCGCGAGGCAATGTCAGCAATCACGACGGGTTGATTCTCGGGACGTTTGCTGCTGTTGCCATGACTCACGTCGATCATCAGGCGCTCCGGCAGCTTGGCCGCGCTCAGCTGCCGGCACACAGAATCGACGCTGGCCGCATCGTAGTTCGGCGCGCTGCCGCCGCGCAGGATCACGTGACAATCGGAGTTTCCGGCGGTGGTGGCAATGGCGCTGTGCCCTTGTTTGGTCACCGCCAGAAAATGATGCGGATGTGAGGCGGCCTGGACCGCGTCGATGGCGATCTTCACATTGCCGTCCGTGCCGTTCTTGAATCCGACCGGACACGACAGCCCCGACGTCATCTCGCGATGAACCTGACTCTCCGTGGTACGGGCTCCGATGGCGCCCCAGGCAACGAGATCGCCGATGTACTGCGGCGTGATGATATCGAGAAACTCGCAACCCGCCGGTAAGCCGTGATCGTTGATGTCGCGTAACAGTCGACGCGCAATGCGCAGGCCGCGGTTGATGTTGAAGCTGCCGTCGAGATCGGGATCGTTGATGAGACCTTTCCAACCGACCGTGGTGCGCGGCTTCTCGAAATACACACGCATGACGATTTCCAATTCGCTCTTATGACGTTCGCGCTGTTCCTTCAGACGTCGCGCATAGTCCATCGCCGCCACCGGATCGTGAATCGAGCAAGGCCCGATGACCACGACCAGGCGGTCGTCCCGGCCGTGCAGAATGGCCTGGACCGCTTTGCGGCTCTGCGCGACGGTCGTCGCGGCGGTATCGGTTGCGGCGTACTCGCTCATCACTTCATGAGGCGTGACCAGCTCACGGATTTCACGGATGCGTAAATCGTCGGTGCGGGCGTGCATGGTGGGCTCCAGCGGGCCAGGTCGGGCGGCAAAAAAAAACCGCCAGGGGTCTGGCGGTTTTTCGGGTGCTCTCGGTCAGGTTTCGGTCAAGTCGAGTGCAATCCTTCCGCCATTGGCTTCGGATACCAATAAAAGTAAAACCAATAGCGGGCGGACGCGTGATTCATGGGCTATTTGATAGCACAGGGTCGTGGGATTCGGCAACAACCCTTTTGGACCGGACTGGTCAGGGCGACCGCCGAGGTCTACGCTCGGGCCGTTATGTTGTCACGCAACCAAAGGAGCGAGGCCATGAAGATCGAGCAATCTGCCCTGAGCCGCCGCGGATTCATCGGGCTCGTCGGCGCGCTGATGACCGCCGGCCTGCCCGCCCGTGCAGCAAGCTCGACGAGGATCGGCATCATCGGCTCGGGGAAGGTCGGCGGCGCAATTGGCCGCACGTGGGTGAACCGCGGTCACGAAGTGATGTTCTCGTCTCGCAATCTCGATCGCGACAAGACACTGGCTTCCGAACTCGGCAAAGGTGCGCGCGCGGGCACGCCCAAGGACGCCGCCAGTTTCGGCGATGTTCTTTTGATCGCGGTTCCGTACGGGGCGCTGCCCGATCTCGGCAAAACGCTCAACAACGAGCTCAAAGGCAAGGTCGTCATCGACGCTTGCAATCCATTTCCTTCACGCGACGGCGAGATCGCGAACTGGGCTCGTGAGAAAGGAGCGGGATTGGCCTCGGCGGAATTGCTTCCCGGCGCTCGCATTGTGCGCGCTTTCAACGCGATCGGCGCTGCCCGCATGGGCTCGGCACATGAAGCGCCAGGCGCCATCGGCATGCCGATCGCCGGCGATGACAAAGAAGCCATCGCAATCGCTTCGCGTTTGATACGGGACGCGGGTTATGAACCGGTGCTCGTCGGCGGCCTGGCCATGGGCCAATATCTCATGCCCGGCACACCGCTCGCGGGCGAACACTCGCCGGATGAGATCCGGCAGATCGCTTCGAAGCTCGAGCCCAAATGAGCGGCTCGTGCTCAGCTCGAACTGATAAAGCGAGCAGGCACGAGATCCGCAAGCCAGAACATTTCATTTGCGCGATAGAACGCAATGTTCGGACCGCAGAGGACGCCGACTGACAGCCTGCCCTATCGGCGGCGGTGGCGCAGGCGTTGCTCTGAATGCGAGGTTATATGAATGACACAACCTGTCACATGAGACATCCACCGCGTTTACAAACGAAATATTTGCACGTTTCACAAAGCGTGCTATCTTCCGGCGCCTGATTTGAAACGCGGCCCCGGCCGCCCTACTTGTAGCAAACTGCAATGCTCTCGATTTACGGAACAGCCATGCAAAGACTGAGCGCGACACGCGCCGCGGTCGGCTGCCCGTTGGCTTCTTATATCCAGAAGGGTAGCTGGTCACGCCCCGTCGCGAATAATCATCGCGACTTCGTGACCGAACTCGATCGGTAGCGCCTTCCGGGCTCCTTGCCCCGAAGGCGCAAGCCGGACGGGGCACCCACGGGAGCCTTTAGCCACCTCGGATCTCTCCAAAACGATCCCGAGCGTCGGCAAAAACCTCCAGAACAGTGTCCCCCTCCGCGAGGTAAAGCCCTCGATCCGGACCCGTGCGCGCATGCGTAGGGTCCCCTGCGCCGCACGTTCGGCCAGGACGCTGTTTAACAATTTGGAAACATCAAGGGCTTTCACCCTTGCATCGCGTGCGCGCCTGAGTTTCAGACGCGCCTCTGCGAGTGCGAGCGTGAAAGCCCCGGAGTCGGTGAGACATTTTTGAAGCACGTGCAAGCGTGAGGGCCTCACTCGCTCTGAAATTTGTCACTTACATTGGATCGTTAGCTCAATGGAGAGAGCAGCCGACTTTTAATCGGCAGGTTGAAGGTTCGAGTCCTTCACGATCCACCAATCCTATTCCTTGGCCAGTAGCTCAGTGGGTAGAGCACTCCGCTGTTAACGGAGCTGTCACAGGTTCGAGCCCTGTCTGGCCAGCCATTTACAAACATTGCCAGGTTATCTGGTGGCGTTAGCTCAGTCGGTCAGAGCCCCGGGCTGTGAACTCGGAGGTCGCGGGTTCGAGCCCCGCACGTCACCCCAATTTCATCTTCATACCGCACGATCCACCCACCACAGGAGGAGTAACGATGAGCCCGCACATTCTCGCGCTAGACATCGCCGGCGCTCCGCACCGGTGGATCAACGTGCGCGAAGCCGCCCATTACTACGCGACCGACATGATCGCGTGGGCAACCGGCACCAACGAGTTCCTGCTGCGCGGGGGCATGCAGCGCGCGACCGGTATCCAGTCGCTAATCCGCGCGAACTCGATCATCGCGATCAAGGGTAAGGACTTCATCGTCCGCAACTTCGATCACGTGCCGACGCTCACGAAGGACATGCTGCTCGCTCGCGACCGGCACGTCTGCGCTTACTGCGCGCAGCGGTTCCGGTCCGATCAGCTCGACATGGAGCACATCGTGCCGAGCTCGAAGGGCGGCGAAGATTCCTGGATGAATCTCGTCGCCGCCTGCAAGGCGTGCAATCACCGCAAGGCCGATCGCACGCCGGAGGCTGCCGGCATGAAGCTGCACTACGTACCGTACATTCCCAATCGGTACGAGGCCTTCATCCTGAGCAATCGCAAGATCCTCGCCGACCAGATGGAGTTCCTGCTCCAGGGCGTGCCGAAGAGCTCGCGGTTGCACGCAGTCTCATAGAAGTGGCAGGCGGAAACAGGTCCGCCTGCCGCGTCATTCACTGAATTCTGACGAGCGTCATTTGTTACAGACGCTCGTCGTCACCGAGGTCCAGGCAAGCGTTTCGTGTCAGCGGTTGTGGTTCCGAGCCACACTGGCGCGCTGCAGCCCTGCTGCTGTGTGTACCGCGCGAGCGCGACCCTTTACCAGCAATGCAATGTAGCTCAGCGGGATAGAGCAAGCAGAGCGATCTGCTCGGTCGAGGGTTCGATTCCCTCCATTTGCAGCGGTAAGCCGAAAGGCCGGGGTTCGACTCCCCCTGTTGGATGCCAGCGGCATCCCCCTCCGCGAGACGAAAGTCTCGCACCGAAGCGCCCCAGCGATTGGCTTTCGATCGCAGCGCATGTCACGCCCTGCTCGTCGATGCTCGACGTGCGCCAGGTTCGATGTCCAGGACGGTCGAAGATGTGTTCGCGACAGGGAGGCGCGAGCAATGACGACCGTACGGCATCGGCGAAGGCCATGAAGAGCGCGAGGACCGCACGACAGGCGCGGGGTGGCTTCGGACTCATTCGACAAACAATATGGAGACGACCATGACTATCAAGCGATTCACCGTCGCCCAGCATGAGCGTGCACTGGTCTGGAAGAACAAGACCTTTGCAGGTGTGCTGGAGCCGGGCAAACACTGGCTCATCGCGCCGATGAGCGACATCGTAGTGCAGGTGTACGACCTGACGGCGCCGGAGTTCGAACATGCGCGTGTGGACTTCCTCGTGACAGAGGCGCGCGACACGATGGAGAAGTACTTCGACATCGTCGAGCTGACCGAAAGCGAGGTCGGCCTGGTTTACAAGAACGGCAAGCTCACCGGCGTGCTCACGCCGGGCAAGCGCCAGCTCTACTGGAAAGGCCCGATCGAAGTGAAGGTCGAAAAAATCGACATCTCTTCGGATCTGGAAGTGCCGGAGCGAGTGGCGAAGCTGCTCGCCCGAGCCAAGCAGCCGTTGCTGGCGCAGGCGACCGATGCGGTCAGCACCGTCGAGGTGCCGGATACGTCGGTGGCGTTGCTGATCGTCGACGGCAAGTTCGTGAAGCTGCTCGATCCGGGCCTGCACGTGTTCTGGAAGTTCCAGCGCACGGTGAAGATCGAGCTCGTGGATCGCCGCGTGCAGACCATGGAAGTCTCGGGTCAGGACATTCTGACCAAGGACAAGGTCAGCCTGCGCGTCAACCTCACTGCCCTGTGGCAGATCGAGGACGTCGTGCAGGCGCGCTCGGGGCTGCAGAACTTCGTTGAGTACATCTACAAAGAACTGCAGTTCGCGCTGCGCGAGGCGGTCGGCAGCCGGACGCTGGATGAGTTGCTGAGCGCCAAGGGCGATCTGGATCGTGAGATCCAGGCGTCGGCGCGTGGCAAGATCGAACAGCACGGCATCGAGCTCGCGAGCGTCGGGATCAAGGACGTGATCCTGCCGGGTGAGATGAAGGAGATTCTCAACCGGGTCGTGGAAGCCGAGAAGGTCGCGCAGGCGAACCTGATCAAGCGTCGCGAAGAGACCGCGGCAACGCGTTCGCTTCTGAACACGGCCCGCCTCATGGACGAGAACCCGACGCTGCTGCGCCTGAAGGAACTGGAGACGCTGGAGAAAGTCACCGAAAAGGTCGACAAGCTCACCGTCTTCGGCGGCCTCGACGGCGTGCTCAAGGACGTCGTGCGCATTCAGGTCCCGGCGAACTGAATGAAGCGCGACAACACGGGGAGCCCGGTCGGAAGATCGGGCTCCCTTTTTGTTTCATCGCTTGAATCAGATGAGGCTTGGCCAGCATGCCGGCGCTGTGTCAGGCTAAGCATACCTATAAGGACAAAGGGATTGCCCATGCGCGCACAGGTCGCGATTGCGATTGCCGTTACTGCCGTCGCATCCACTGCTCTCGCCACCGAAGCCCCGACCAAACTTTCACTCACCATCTACAACAAAGACCTGGCGCTCATCGAAGAGATCCGCAGCCTGGACCCGGGCAAGGGTCGTCACCGGATCGAGTTCAAGGATGTTTCGGCAAGTATCCGGCCTGAAACAGTCGTGCTCTCGGCGCCGGACGTTTCGATCGTCGAGCAAAACTTCGACTACGACTTGTTGACCCCGGAAAAACTGATGCAAAAGGCCGTCGGCCAGGAAGTGGAGATCGTCCGCGTCAATCCTGGCAGTGGCGAGCAAGTGCGCGAGAAAGCGGCCGTGCTTGCCGCGAACGAGGGCGTGGTTCTTCGCATTGGAAACAATATCGAGGTGCTGCGCGCCGACGGTGTTCCGACCCGCGTGATCTTCCCGAAAGTGCCCGACAATCTGCGAGCGCGGCCAACGCTCTCCGTGACAGTCCAATCGGAGAAAGCGGGCACGCGCGACATGCGACTCAGTTATCTGTCGAAAGGCTTGTCCTGGAAATCGGATTATGTCGCGCTGTTCGACGAGAAAGCCGGCAAGCTGGACATGCAGGGCTGGATCACCCTGACGAACACATCAGGCTCGGCGTATGCGAACGCGGACACCCAGCTGGTGGCCGGCGACATCAACCTGGCCGGTGAGATCCCGGCTTGGCAGCTACAGCAACAACAGCTTCAGCGGCAGCAGGCAAGACAAATGCGTCAAGCGGGACGAGATCCCGGGCCGCCGCCTCAGCTCGCCGACTACTACGTCTATCCGATCCGCGAGCGCACGACGATTGCAGACAACCAGACCAAACAGGTCGGGTATCTGGACGTGAATGGCGTCGCCGCCAGAAAAGTGTATCGATACCGCGCATCCTGGTTTCAAACTTCCGAGCCCACGCACGTCGACGTGGCAGTGGATTTCACCAACTCCAAGGATGCCGGGCTGGGAGCGCAGTTGCCGGCGGGTGTCGTCCGCGTGTATGTGCGCGACGTCGATGGCAAGCCGAAGTTCGTCGGCGAAGATCAGATTCCTCACACGCCGCGCGGCTCGGAACTGTCAGTCAAGACCGGTGAAGCCTTCGACGTAACAGTGGAAGCGACCCTCGAACGTCACGAGTCCGTCAGCTTGTTCCGCTCGCGCTACGCGATGCTCTACACCATACGCAACGCGCGCAGCCAACCTGTCACCGTGAGCTTGCGGCAGGACGGGCTGTGGCGAGACGGCCGTGTGCTGGAGGAAAATTTGAAGAGCACGAACAACGATGCGCGCTCGCTGCAATGGGATGTTCCCGTGCCGGCAAACGGCGAGACCCGGTTGAGGTTCACTGTCGAGACCGGCTGGTAGGTCTCATGCGCCTCTGGATTTCGTTGCTCGCTTCGCTCGTCGGCTCGGTTAGTGCGGCCGACGTGGTGTCGAATGCGATCGACGCTACCGAGCTCACCGTCTATCGCGACACCAACCGCGGTACCGACGAGTTGTCACTGAACGATGACCGTTCCAACGGCCTCGCGATGGTGACTGAAACCCGCACCATCGAGGTGCCCGCCGGCGCATCGACGATCCAGTTCCGCGGCGTCGTCGACAGCATCGTGCCTCAAACCGCCAAGCTCGAAGGCATCCCGGCGACCATCGTCGAATCCAACTTCGACTACAACCTGCTCGCGCCGGGAACACTGATCGCCAAATCTCTCGATCGGCCCGTCATGCTGATTCGCACCGATCGAGAGACCGGCGAGATCCAAGAGCGGCGCGGCATCCTGCGCTCCGGCCCGGACGGGGTGATCGTCGATTTCGGCGGCGAGATCGAGGCGCTGAATTGTTCGGGCCTGCACGAGCGACTGGTGCTCGCGGATGTGCCTGAGAGCCTCACCGAGACGCCGACGCTGTCGATGAAGGTTCGAACCGCCAAGGCAGGCAAATATCAGGTGCAGTTGAGCTATCTGGCGTTGGGCATGGACTGGTCCGCCGACTACAGCGCTCGAATGGACGCGGATGGGAACCGCATGGATATCTCCGCCTGGATCACGCTAGTCAATCGCAACGGCTCGCGGCTGGCCGACGCGACGACGCACGTCGTCGCGGGAACATTGGCGCGGCAGGAAGACGAAACGCTGGCGCCCGATTTCGACCCACCAGCGCTCAGCGACCGGTGCTGGCCCATCGGCGACTTCCGCCAACGACAGCGAATAAAAAAGCAGTTCGATGTTATCGAGAGCCACCAGATGGCGCCCTCGATGGCGATATCTCTAGATTCGATCGCCGTTACCGCCAGCCGTGTCGCCCGCGCCAGCGAGCTCGGCGATTACAAGCTTTATACACTGCCCTTCTCGACCACCGTCGAGCCACGGCAGATGAAGCAGGCCCAATTGCTCGATCTGAGCAACGTGCGGATCGACCGTCTCTACGAGTACCGCGTCACCCAGGACATCCTCTCCAATGACCCTGCTCCAGAAAGTGCGCGCAGTCTGCTGCGATTCACCAACACGAAGGACAACGGCCTCGGCATACCGCTGCCCGCCGGGACCTGGCGGATCATGAAACTGACCGACGATGGGCGGCAGTACTTGCTGGGCGAGCAGGCGCTCGAGGACACGCCGGTCGATCTGCCTCGCGACATTTATTTAGGGGCGTCGAACGATGTCACCGTCCTCACCCGACCGGTCGAGGAACAAAGCGCCGAGAAGGAATCTCGCGACACGATCGAAGTAGCCATCGCCAACGCAGGCGCGACCACGGCCAACGTCGAGATTCTTCATTCACGGCAGCTCATCGAGAACGGCAGGATCGTTGAAGAATCTCAACGGCACCAGACAAAACGTGGTGACTATGTGTGGGTCCTGCGCGTACCACCGCATGAGCGCACTGTGCTGCGTTATACGGTGGCCGCGCCGAAGGACTGACGAAATTGACATGAGCGCGCACGCAGTCGGCAACGACTCGCAGGCCGCAAGCTGTTGTCTAGTGCACTAACGCACTCAACGGCCAGACATACGCCTGCCCGAGCACCAGCAAACTCACCAGGAGCGCCAGTGCGAGACTGTGGAAGAACACATAACGCAAGATTTCGCTTTCATGGCCGTACCAACGCGTCGCCGTGGATGCGACGACGATGCTCTGCGCGTCGATCATCTTGCCCATGACGCCGCCGGAGCTGTTGGCGGCAGCCATCAGCACGGGGTTGAGCCCAAGCTGCTCGGATGTGATTTTCTGCAATCCGCCGAATAAGACGTTCGAGGCCGTGTCCGATCCAGTCAGCGCGACGCCGAGCCAGCCGAGCATGGTCCCGAACAACGGGTACAGCCAGCCAGTTTGTGCGAAGGCCAGGCCCATCGTCGCATCGGCGCCCGAATAGCGTGTGACGTAACCGAGAGCGAGCATCGCCGCGATGGTCAGCAGCGACCAGCGAACGACCACGAGTGTGCTGAAATATTCGCGCACAAAATCGCGGACTGAAAATTTCATCAAGACGCTGCTGATGAGGGCGGCCAGCAAAATGCCGGTGCCGGTCATGGACAGCAGATTGAAATTGTAAACGGCGGTTTCCGGCGTGGGCGCGGCGACGACCGGCGGTACTTTCTGCACGAGCTCGTGCAAGCCGCTGACGGGCACCTTGATGGCGAACAGCGAATCGAGCCAGGCTTTGACCTGCGGTATGCCCCACAGAAAAACGCAAACGCTGAGCACGATCCACGGCAGCCACGCTTTGAACACTTGCTCTGACGTATATGAGTTCGTGGCAATCTCGGCGGCGACCGGCCCGTCGTGTGCTTCGCCACGTTTGGTCGAACGCCAGACGGTCTCGGGCTGCCACACGCGCAGGAACAACGTCAGTGCGCCCATCGAGCAAATGGACGCGATGATGTCGACCAGCCACGGCCCGTGAAAGTTGGAGACGAGATACTGAGGAATGGCGAACGCCACTCCCGCCACGAGAATGGCCGGCCACACCTGCAGCATGCCTCGCCATCCAGCGAACGCGCAGATGAGCCAGAACGGCACGATCACTGAAAAGAACGGCAGCTGCCGCCCCACCATGCCGCTGAGCTCGAACAAGTCGAGCCCGGTCACACTGGCGAGCGCCAGCACCGGCGTACCCAACGCACCGAAGGCCACGGGCGCGGTATTCGCGATGAGAGACAGACCCGATGCCGCCAGCGGCGTGAACCCCAGGCCGATGAGCATCGCTCCGGTCACAGCGACCGGCGTGCCGAATCCGGCGGCGCCTTCGAAAAAAGCGCCGAAGCCGAACGCAATCAACAGCAATTGCAGTCGCCGGTCGGGCGTGATTGCCGCGATGCTGTCCTGAAGAATCCGGAACTGCCCACGCTGCTCGGTCAGCCGATATAGAAAAATGACATTGAGAATGATCCAGCCGATGGGCATCAGACCATAGGCCGCGCCGAACGCCGCGGCCGTGGTCGCCATGCCGGCCGGCATATGAAAAGCGAAGATGGCGACGATCAGGGAACTGGCGATGCCCAGCAGCGCCGCGACGTGCGCCTTCATTTTTAAAAAAGCGATGCAGCCGAGCAGCACGACCACGGGCACGGCCGCCGTGAGCGTGGACAACAGAGCATTACCAAACGGATCGTAGCCTTGCGCCCACATGGGCCCTCCGCGGTTAGCCGCTGCAAACGTCAGGCTGGAATCGCTCCTGGCCTGCGCCGATAAGCTTCGAGCCCGGCGATCCATGCAGCCACCCAAGCTGCTCCGAAGGCATAGCCGCCGAGCACGTCGCTGAAGTAGTGGACTTGCAGAATCACTCTGCTGAAGCCCACGCACACGATCAGCGCCATGGCCATTATGGCAATCGGCAAATGAAAACGCTGCGGTGAATGAATCACCGCCAGGTAGCCGAGCAAACCATACACGATAAATGCGCCCGACGAGTGGCCGCTGGGGAAGCTCCAACCATCAGCGGAAGCGAAGTCATGCAGCCATTGCGGACGCGCGCGCTCGAAAATGGCCTTGAGCGCGGTGTTCATCAGTGCGCCGGTCGCGGTCGCGACGATCCAGGTGATCGCCAGGAACCAGCGTCGGCGGAACATCAAATATAGACCGATGCATCCCGCCAGCGGGATGAGAAACCCTTTGTCACCTAAATCCGTGAGGACGGCGAAGATGCGCAGTTGCTCGTCGCTGGCATGGCGACTCAGCCCGGCGCTCAAGGCGACGTCGAACTGTCCCAAGTCCTCGTCGACTGCGATCTCGTCGGCGATTTCGACAAAGCCGAGGCATGCCGTGACGGCGATCGCCACGCTCACCAGAACTTGAATGCCGAGCTGCCGGGCCATTTGCCACATCCCGTGCACGGCGCTGGGAAGCGGCAAGCGCTGCGCATGCGGACCGATTCGCGCGACCCACGTTCTCAACAACGTTGCCATCGGACTGCCATAGCGCTGCAGCCCGGACCAAAGCATCCAGGCAAATAGCAGCATCAGCGAGGTGATGGCGAATAGCACAGCCCAAAGATGGAGGGCGAGAAACTCCGCCAGTTCTGCAGTGGTCATTGCGCCGATTTTGTAGCGAAGCAGCGAAATACTGCAACAGCGATCAGGTCGCGTCGGTGAGAGATCCCGTGCGCTTCGGACAGATGCTCTTGCCAGCAGTCGACCGATGAAGCTTGCGTGCAGGCCGCGAGCTCACGCGCATAATCACAGGGGAACCGTCATGGAAAAATTTGTCGTACTCCAAACGCGAGCGTTGCGTGCAACCGGATTTCAACCCAGGACTCGAGCGGCGGCCCGAGCGGCGGAAAGTATCGCCGACGCCGACGTGAAGCTGGAAACAGTCGATGCCAGCGTCAGGGATGTGAGAGACATGGGGCAGGATCCTCAGATCCGCGCCTTCGCCCCGGTCATGCAAGTCACATTGCACAAGCCGCTGCTTGCACCGGGCGCCGAGCTCACGAGCACGGGAACGACTTGGGGCATCCGCGCGGTCGGAGCGCAAGATACTCCGTTCAACGGTACCGGCATCACTGTCGCGGTGCTCGACACTGGCATCGATAAATCGCACCCGGCATTCTCGGGCATCAACGTCGTCGAGAAAGATTTCACCCAGACGAGCAATGGCGACGGCAACGGTCACGGCACGCACTGCGCCGGCACGATCTGCGGCAAGCCGATCAACAATCTGCGCTTCGGCATCGCCCCAGGCGTCAACAAGCTGCTGGCCGGCAAAGTGCTGGATAACCAAGGCGGCGGCTCCACTGAAGGCATCGCGCAAGGCATTCAATGGGCGCTCGATGAAGGCGCGCACGTGGTCTCGTTATCCCTTGGACTGGATTTTCCGGGCTTCGTGCAGCGACTGGTTCAGCTGCAAGATTTGCCCATTGCGTTCGCCACCTCCAAGGCCTTGGAAGGCTATCGCGCCAACATCGATTTGTTCCGCGCCATCGCCGAGCTTGCCGAGGCGCGGGCAGGCGGAGGAATGTTTCAACCCACCATCATCGTCGCGGCCTCGGGCAACGAAAGCGCCCATTCCAAGGGCGTCACTTTCGTGCTGACCGCCAGCCCGCCCGCCTCGGCCGAAGGAATCACCGCCGTCGGCGCGGTGGGACGAGCGCCTGCCGGCAAGCTGGTGGTGGCGGACTTTTCCAACACCAACGTGGACGTGTGCGCGCCCGGCGTGGACATCACATCGGCCAAAGCCGGCGGCGGCTTGGTCGCATTCAGCGGCACGAGCATGGCCACGCCTCATGTGGCTGGCGTCGCGGCGCTGTGGGCGCAGAAGCTGCTCGAGCAGACCGGCACTCTGAACACGACGGTGCTGACAGCGAAGTTGCTCGCCAGCGGCTCGTTGACAGGGCTCCAGCAGCCGATCGATTTCGCGGCAGTGGGCACGGGCGTGGTGCAGGCCCCACGCAATTGATGCTGCACAGCCCGTTGTCGAGCCCGCTTACACCACATTATTTCGCGCTCCGCATTCGCGCCGCCAGGATGACGGCGGCGCGAAGTTGCGGTTATTCTTCCCGGTCACTGCCTTCAAGGGACCGGGACAAAGATCCGTGGGCGACGATGGGATTTCCGACGAGTTCGTGCGGCGGCACTATGCCGAACTGCAGTCGCTCCTGCGCCGGAGAATCAGGGATCCGGCGGTCGCCGCGGACTTGTTGAACGAAGCCGTGGCCACCGCAATGTCACATTCGCGCGATGGCCGCGTCGAGCATCCGGAGCGCATGGCGGGTTACATCTACCGGGTCGCGCTGAATCTTTACCGCAATTACCGGCGGGAATTCGACAACCGGTCCGATCTGCGCGCCGGGCCCGAGGACATCCACAGAATTGCCGACAACGACGGCGAGACTCAACTGGTCGACGCCGGCCTGCTGCGGAAAGTCCGCACTCTGATCGGCGAACTGCCGACGGCGCGCGACCGGGAGATCGTCAAACGTTTTTATCTGGACGAAGAAGAAAAAGAGAGCATCTGCCAGGCGCTGGCCTTGTCGCCGCTGCATTTCGACCGCGTCATCTTCCGCGCCCGTCAGCGGTTTCGCACGCTGCTGGAATCGAAAGGTTACGTGAAATCCGATTTTTTCAGCGTGCTGCTGGGCTGTCTCGCCTGAGCGGATGGGAGATCGGCCCGCCCCGCGACAGAGCCCAGTTGGGGAAGGACCGATCGGAGGGGTGTTACGACGTGTGATACGTGATGGATTGACCCGATGAACCGCGATTACATCGACCAGCATCACATTGTGGCGCGATATCTCGCCGATCAGCTTTCCGATGCCGAGCGGGAAGCGTTCGAGGCTTATTACATAGAGGATCCCGAGATGGTGCGCGAGATGGAAGCGACAGCGCGATTCAAGAACGCGCTCGCTACGCTGGCCGATAGAGGCGAGCTTCCCGGGTTGATCCAAGCACCTCCCGAGCGTCGACTGTGGCAGTGGGCTGCGCTCGCTGCCACAGTCGCCGTGTTAGCCGTCGGCGTGACTTACCTGGCCCGCACACCCGCGCCGCGCCCCAACATGGTCGCGCACGTCGAAGCATTGGATATTCCAGTGAGCCGGACGGTGCGAGTCGAACGCATGCGTGGCGGCGTCGAGCGCTCGCGTGACCAGCCCGACGTGGAGTTCGAGTTGCCTGCGGTCGGGACGGCGGTCGCGTTGCAGATCGCTCCGGATTTCGAAGCCACTCCGCCGATGTATCGAGTTTCACTGCGACGCGAATCCGAGATAGACGGACCCGCGCTCGCGGAGCTCGATCGAATCGCCGCTGACGACGGCCTGGTGACGGTCTATCTGGATCGATCGGTGCTCGACCGCGGCGACTACCGACTCACCGTCGCAGGCGCCAAGGACACGGATGTCGCCGATCAGCGCTCCGATTTCCGCATGCGACTTCGTTGACGCATCTCGAATCGATTCAAGGAAGCTGCAGCGTCGCGCGATAGTCCTGCAAATCGCGTTCGGAATGCACGCGATCCTCTTCGAGTTGTTTGATCTCGGATTTCAGCCGGCCGACCAGCTCGCCGAGCTGTTTTACATCCACCACAGCCTGCGCACGCTCCTCGGTGGTTGCATCGCTGCTGATCGCCACCGCCGAGCGGGTGACGATATCCGATTCGGCGTCGTGCAATGCCTCACGCTTCGCTTCCAGCCGGTTGGTCACAGTCGAAAGTCTTGCCTGCAGCGTGTACAGCTGACGGCCCGACTCGTAAGCATCGGCGAATGCCGGCTCGAGATCCGAAGGACAGATGCCACCGTAACTGCCGCCTTGTGAACCCAGTCTGAAGCCATTCGTCGGCACGCAGTACTCGCGCAAGCCATCTTCGCGACCGGCCTGGTAAGCGGAGAGGTCTGGGGTGACTCCGTGCTTCGCACACGCTTTGCGATGCTGACCGATGCGGTCGCCGGAATATCCATGGACGCCGTCTTCGTAACCGACGGTGCGCCAATCCACTGTGAGACATTCCTCGCGGTCCATGGTCGCGCAGGCGCCGAGCGCAAGCAGCACCATCGCGGCGCTCGCGCGCAGCATGGAACCAAACATCGGTGTCCGCATGTGGTGCTCCCAGAAGAACCCGGAGCCTAAAGTACCGGGGCGCACAGCGGCACTGTGTGCGCCAGATCACAGTTGAGCGGGCTATCAGTAGATTTTCAGACCGCCAAATTTTCGTCGGAGCCGGCGCGCCAGCGCCTGATAACCGGTGGCATAGCCCAGTGCGCCGGTCAGCACCAATGCCAGCAGCCAGAGCCACGGGCCCGTGCCTGCGGTGGCGGGACCTTGCGAGACAGACATTGTCTGCTCGTCGATCACTTCGCCTGCGTTGGCGGCCATGATTTGTGTCTCTTCTTCCTCGGGTGGGACCTGCGCCGCCGCGCTTGCTTTCAGCTCATCGACCTGCGTCCGCAATGACACGTTTTCTTTTTTGAGCGACGCGATCTCGGCAGCCAGCTCTTTCTCCTTGCCCGTGTCGCGAGTCGCAGTCTTCTGCTCCCGTTCCAGCGCGCGAAGTCTCGCGGCTGCGGGCTCATCGCTGGTCAAATAATTCGCGCCGACCCAACCTTCGCGGCCACTCTCCAATCGCACCCGTACCAGATTGCCCGAACGCTCGAGCTCTTCGACGATGTCACCTGTCTGAATCGTCGCAATCCGCGCGCTGCTCTGATCGGCTTCGGCGTAGACGTTGAGCACCAGCTTGTCTGAAACGTAACGTGTTTGTGAAACCTGCGGCGCTGGCCCCGGCGTTTCGTTCAGCACTTGTTCCTGCGCCATGCCGGCGAGTGGCACGATCGCACAGATCAGCGAGACTGTCGCTATTAGGTGACAACGCGTTACACGGAACGTTTTCATATGCCGCATGCTTTCAGAGTTGCCGCGCGTGGGCAACCTCCGCAAGCTGAACGGCGCCGGCCCGCAGGATGGACTTGCTGAACGGAATCGAGCAGCGTGTATCATCGGTCGCCGCATCATTCCTAAGGACGCCGGCCATGACCCAGCTGTCTCTTCTTGGCATTCCCAACGACGATAATTCGTCGTATCTCAGGGGCCCTTCCGAAGCGCCGGATCCGATTCGTCGCGAGTTGCACAACGATGCTTACAGTATGTGGAGTGAAACCGGGGTCGATCTCGGCTCACCCGGCAGGCTCATCGATCATGGCAACGTGCGGTTTGGTAACGGCGGCGATCCGTGGGACCTCATCGAGCAGGCGGTGGACAGAGCGCTCGCGCCCGGTCATCCGCTGATTTGTCTCGGCGGCGATCACGCGATCACTCATCCGATCATGCGCGCGGTCCGTCGGCGGCATCCTAGCCTGACCATTCTGCATATCGACGCGCACGCCGATATCTATCACGCGTACCAGGACAATCCGCGCTCGCACGCTTCGCCGTTTGCTCGAATCATGGAAGAAAGGTTGGCCGATCGGCTGATTCAGGTCGGTTTGCGGACGATTTGCGATGAGCATCGCGAGCAGTTCGAACGTTTCGGTGTCGAGGTCATCGAAGCGGGTCGATGGAGTGAGTGCATGCGGCTGGAGTTCAACACGCCCGTTTACATCTCGCTGGACATCGATGGAATCGATCCGGCGTTCGCACCAGGTGTGTCCCATCGCGAGCCGGGCGGCCCTTCGACGCGACAGGTGATCGATTTGATCCAGAGCATCAAGCAACCGATCGTTGCAGCGGACGTGGTCGAGTACAACCCTCGCTGCGATATCTCCAACCAGACGGTGCTGGTCGCGGCCAAGCTGGTCAAGGAGATCGGCGGGATGATGCTGAAGAACCGCTAACCCACCAGCGACAGCTCCAACGCCTGCGCCAGGTCACGATCAACTGCATGACCTGGCTTTCTCGCGGCGTCAGCCCTGAAGCCGCGTCACTCGGGCAATCGCGGGATCTTTTGCCCGAGTGACGTATTTTATTGGCTCCACTCCGGCGTCCGCCCGCGGCAGGCACTCTGCCTACCTGTCGGCGCGCCCCAACCCCCGAGGAGAGCCACGACATGTACTCAGATCGAGCGGGGATCACCACTACTGCCGGTGCGGCCGCCGCAGCTGCTGCAGCGATCGGCGCGGGCTTGATGTTCTTTTTAGATCCGAAATCCGGTCGGCGGCGGCGCGCGCTGCTGCTCGACCAGTTGAATCGCGGGCAGCACGAGACTCAGGAGTTCGCCAGAAAATTCCGAACCGACGCGGAGAATCGCGCTCGCGGTCTGGCGCATCGATCACGTGCAGCCTTACATCGCGAAACCGCTGACGGCGAAATCCTTGCAGAAAGAATTCGCGCTGCATTAGGTCGCTTGTCGTCGCATCCCAGCGCCATCGAAGTCTTCTGCACCGAGCAAGTCGCGCATTTGCGTGGAGACATTCTGGCGGCCGAAGTCTCGGCTCTTCTAAACGGCGTGCGCAATGTACGCGGCGTCAAAGACGTCGTGAACCAGCTGCGCGTGCACGAGAACGCGGAGTCGATTCCGACGCTGCAAGGCAGATCCCTGCCTGTCGCGATCCCCGCCTACGAATATCTTCAGGACAACTGGGCGCCCGCGCCGCGAGTGCTGGCGGGAATTCTCGGCGTGGGATTGGTCGCCACCGGCGGGCTGGCGGCCAGCCGCATGGGATCGCGAGGCGGCGCTTTGACCACGGCCTCGCTGGGAATCGCCGGCACTGCGCTGCTGTTACGTGCGATCAGCAACCGTCCTCTCACTCGATTGCTGAGTCGCATGGCGAGCGCGGAAGAAGGTTTTCTGATTCAGAAGTCGTTGCATGTCTATGCAGAAGTCGACGAGCTCTATTCGGCGTGGCGTGCGCTCGAGAATTTCCCGAGCTTCATGAGCCACATCCGGGAGGTCACCAAGCTGGATGACCGTCGCTACAAATGGACTGTCGACGGCCCCGGCGGCGTGCCGGTGAGTTGGGAATCGGAGATCACCGCCGATGTTCCGAACGAGTTGATCGCGTGGCGCACCGTTCCGGGCGCCATCATTCAGAGCTCGGGCGTGGTGCAGTTCGAACCGAGCAGCGTGGGCGGCACGCGCATCCATTTACGGATGAGTTACCGCCCACCCGCGGACATGGTCGGTCACGCGGCGGCGGTCATGTTCGGCGCGGACCCTCGGCGTCAAATCGACGACGATCTGCTGCGATTCAAATCGTTCATGGAGAGCGGCAAGACCACGGGCCGTGAAGGCGAGGCCCTGCGGCACTAGCCGATCTTACTCAGCGCGCACGCGAATGGCGCGCTCGTCGCCGATCTCCAAGGGGACGAGGCCGAACTGGCGGCGATACGGCGACGTGACGTCGTTGCCGAACATCGTCGTCCAGTAACGGCCGTCCTTGTCACGAAACGGCGTGCCGTGCCCCGCGTGCGGCGCGCCCAGCTTGCGCTTCGTGTAAGGACCGAACAGCGACTTCGATGTGCCATACATCATGTCGTACGTGCCGTGCGTGCGCAGTGGACCGTTCCACTCCGCGCCGGTGACGAAATAAGTGTCGCCCACCTTGATGATGGCGTTGCCTTCGTAGCCGATGTGCGCGCCGTCCGTGTCCACCAGACGACGCACCGGCCCGTCGAAGGCGTCGCGCTTGGCATTGAGCTTGCCGACGTTGCCGCCGCCCCAGAGCAAGTAGACATCGTCGCCATCCTGAAACACGAAACCGTCGATGCCCTTCACGAAAGCTGCCTTCGCGACGTTCTGGTACGGGCCTTCGGCCTTGCCGGTCTTGGAACGATAGATCCAGGTCTGACCGCCGACGCCGCGCTCCATGATGGAAAACGACATGTAGTACGTCTGATCGCGCTCGATCCAGCTGATCTCCGGCGCCCACAGCTCGGCGACATTTTTCGGCTGATATCCGAGTCCCTTCCAGTCGAAGATCGTCCCGCCCTTCTCCCAGGTCTTCAGATCGGACGAGCGCCACAAGTTGATGCCGCCTTCGGGATAGACCAAGCCGAAGCCGCCCTGTGTGCCGACCAGGTAGTACTGCCCGTCACCGCCGAGCGCGACCGACGGATCGCGCAGGAATTCGCCAGGGATCGAGGCATGCGCCGAAGCGACCGCGCCGCTTTCGGTCAGAATGTTTGCTGACTGCCGCCAGCGACCTTCCGGCGCTCGCTCGAGCGGCGCGAGTCCGACTTGCTCGCAGAACAACGCAAAGTCGTCCTCACATTTCGGGTTGTAGCTCGCGAGCAGCGTCCCTTGCTCGTCACGCACGATGGCGGTCTGCCCTGCATGCGGGACCGCGAGATAGCGGAACGAGAACGGACCGTAGGGAGTCGGGCCTTCGGCCATGAACACATCGTCGGTCGGGCTGCGCATGCGCCCCGTGACTTCGTTCGCCACGAGCACGTATCGACCGTTCTCTTTGAACATCGACGCACCCGCCGAGCCAACGCGGGTACGCACCGGCCAATCCTTCCCGGCCGGAGGATCCTGCGCGAACAGCGCCTGATCGGGCTTCAAGAAACGAGGCGCCTCGGCAAGCTTCTGCAGATCGGGCGTCAGCCGCGCGATCATGCCCGCGCCCCACAGCAGATACGCCTTACCGTCATCGTCCACGAATAAAGAAACATCGGAGGTGTTTTCAGCGAGACACGGCGAAGCCGCGTAGGGCTCAGCGGGGCGCGCCACCGATCCGCGAGCGATACGGGCGCAACCGCTTGAGTCCGCATAGGCGAGATAGAGCGTTTCGCCGTGCACCGATACTTCAGGCGCAGCGATCCGCTCGCCGCGTGCGTGGACGATGCCAAGGGACTGCCAATTTCGGCGGTCCTTGGATGTCCAGAGCTGAATCCCATCGCGCGGCAGTTCGCGCAGCACCGTCCCAGTCAAGAACCAATCGTTGTTCGCAGCCCGCGCGATCGATGCATCCAACATCGACCTGGCGGTGAAAATGGTTTCGACCGGTTTCGCCTGCGGCGACGGCATCACCGTCGCGTTTCGATCCTGAGAAGGATGATCCAGGAAAATATCGTCCGCTGGCGGGCGGCGCTTCGCCTCGGCTAGCGCCGTGGAAGCAGACAGCGCGACCGTAAGCGCGACAACCACCGCGCAGCCTTTACGCAGGTTCATACTTACGGCTCGCTCCGCTGACGCGCTTTGACCTCAGTCGACCATGCGTTCCACATCTTGATCAACTCGGCCGCGCGCTTCTTTTCCTTGGCGATCACGTCGCGAGTCTCGCTGCGATCCTGCTTCAAGTTGTACAGCGACCATGGCGCGTAGACCTTGGACTTCGGCCCCGGCGCACGCGCGACGAGTTTCCAGTCGCCATCGATTACAGCACGCGATCCTTCGTGCTCGAAGAACAGCGGCTTGCCGCGCGAAATTTGTTTGCCTGCCAGCACGGGCGCGAGCGACACGCCATCGATGGGCGGCTGCCCGGAAGTTTGCGGCTTCACATTCGCCAATTCATAGAACGTCGGCGCGATATCCATCAGGTGGCCGAGCGTATCGACGCGAGTTCCCGCCTTGCGCTTCATGCCTTTCGGCCAGCTGATGAGCGCTGGCGTGTGGATGCCACCGTCGTAGGCTTCTGCTTTCCAGTAACGCCAGGGCGTGTTGGCCGCGTTCGCCCAGAACGCGCCGATGCCTGCCATGCTGGTTTCAGAGCCCAAGTTAGGCTGGTGAGCGCCGTAGTTCATTTTCCTGCCGTCACGAGTCTCGCTCTGACGATCGTAACCAGGCTGATAGCCGCTGCCGAGCATCGTTTCTGGCGACGCGCCGTTATCGGCGACGAACACGATCACCGTATTGTCGTACTCGCCCGTTCGCTGCAACGCTTCGATCACGCGGCCGATGCCCTGGTCCATGATGTCGATCATGGCGGCGTGAATCGCCATCTTCTCACCCTGCTGGGCGCGCTCTTCAGCGCTCAGCTGATCCCACGGCTTCTCCGGGTGCTGCTCCCAGTCGCCGGACAACGGAGTCTTCGGCGCTGTCTTCGGATCGATGAGACCGAGCTTCACCTGCTTCGCGTAGCGAGCATCTTGCAACTGCTGCCAGCCGCCGTCGTAGCGGCCGCGATACTTCGCGATGGCGGACTCGGGCGCATGCAGCGGCCAGTGAGGCGCGGTGTACGCCAGGTAAAGAAGGAAGGGCTGGTCATCCTTGCCGAACTTCTCGATCTCACGCACGGCTCGATCGCTGAGCGCGTCGGTGAGATAAAAGTCCTTCGGTACTGTCTTGACCGGCTCGAAGCCTTCGACCAGCGAGAATGGATCGAAGTAGCTGGACACACCCCACACCAGGCCGTAGTGAGTTTCGAAGCCACGCGCCGCGGGATAGGTATTGCGATCGCCGAAGTCACGATCGAAATAGGCTTGATGGTTGATCCACTTCAGATGCTCGGCAGGATCTTGCAGCGGCGTGGCTCGGGTCAGATGCCACTTGCCCACCATCGCTGTCCGGTAATGAGCGTCTCTCAGCTCCTCCGCCAGTGTCCGAATTTCGAGCGACATGCTGCCGCCGTTCTCGCCCATGCCGACGCGATGCGCGTAACGACCGGTCAGCAAGTTGGCGCGCGAAGGCGAGCAGCGGGACGAGTTATAGAAGTTCGTGAACTGCAGCCCACCGGCCGCCAGCCGGTCGATGTTGGGCGTATCTATCTCACCACCGTAGGCGCCGACATCGGAGTATCCGAGGTCGTCCGCCATGATGATCAGAAAATTGGGCCGCTCATCGGCGGCTTGCGCCGCCGATGAAGTCTGCAGCCAGAGGGCGGCGCCGATTGCCAGCGCCGCCCCGAATTGCCTGACCAAGCGCTTCGAGATCATCGATCACAGCCTCATGCGGACGCCGAGCGTATAGATCGTATCGTCGTAGCGGAAGTCGCGGTTGATCCAGTCGTAGTCGAAGTAGCTCTTGTACTCGTTGCCGAGAATGTTGCTGCCGCCGACGTCGACCCGGATGGCCTCCGTGATGTCATAGCCGATGCTGAAATCCAGACGGCCGCCGGGCCGCACGTAATTCAGCGCGGTCGGGACGTATTCCAGATCGTTCACGCGATCCGCCTCGATCGGCCGGACGATGTTGAGTCCGGTCGTGTCCTGGTCGTAGTAACGCGAGCGCTGCGTGTACACCAGCCGCCCCGACAGCCCGTCCTTTTCATACAGCAGGCCGACGGTGAAGTTGTTCTTCGACACGCCCTGCAACTCATACCCCGCCAGCGGATCGTTGCCCTTCACTTCGGTATCGGCATAGGTGTAGTTCGCGAACACGCCGAATCCCGACCAGACGCCGGGCAGGAAATCGAAGAACGTTTGTCCAGCCAGTTCGATGCCTTTCAGCTCGGCGGCGCCGACGTTGCGCGGACGGGTGATGTTGTAGGTGATGCCGTCGATGACTTCTGCGTTGACGGAGTTGATCACGCGATCCGCCAGATCGCGGTAGTACACCGCGGCCGAGAGCATGCTCGGTCCGAAGTAGTACTCGAGCGTCGCATCGTAGCTGTCCGAGATCTGCGGCTTCAGATCGGGATTGCCCGCGCTGCCGGAATTGATCACGGAAGGATTGGTCGCGACCACGTAACTCAAGCCGGGATTCAGCGAGGTGAATTCGGGCCGACGCATCGTCTTGGAGTACGACAGACGCGACTGCAGGCCGTTGCCGAAGTCGATCTTCGCACTGGCGTTCGGCAACACATCCGTGTCGGTGGTCTCGCCAATTCGCGGCACGACCACGGTGCCGACCAGGCCAGCGCCTTCGATGCGGCGCTCTGTGCGAGTCGGGCGCACGCCGATCAGACCGTCGATGGTGATCGTATCGGTGAGAGCAACGTCATACCCCAACTGCACGTAGGCGGCATACGTCTCTTCGCTCGCGTCGAAGCGGCGCTGCGCCTGGTATGCGGGATCTCCTAGCGCGACCCCGAAGATTCCGCGCAGCATGTCGCGGCCTTCGGCGGAGCGCAGATAGTCAGGATTGGGGATCAGGAACGACGCGCCCCCGTTGATGCGATCGATGCCCGGCGCGCGCACGAGGAAATCCGCAGGTAGCAGGCCGTCAATGGATGTCCTCATGTCGCCGCCAGGCACCGCTTGATTGACCTGCGCGTGCTCGAACAGTGCAGTCCGGTCGGCGTAGCGCACGCCCGCTTCGAGCGACTTGAGGAAGCCAAACGCGCCATCGAGGTCATGCCGCACATCGAGTCGCGTCTGCCACAGCTCGCCGGTGGATTCCTGGAAGTTCTGGTTCAAACCGTTGCGCAGGAAGAAGCCACCCGGGGTGCCGAGCGCATTGTTCTCGATGGTGATGAGCCCGCCCTCGTTCCGATCGGTCTCGATGTTGACGTTCACATGCTTGCCGATATCGACGATGACGACTTCCAGGTCCTGCTTGGATTTCTGGAACGCCAGGTCGAACTGCACGTGCGTGGCGCCGTTGTCCCATTTCACGCCGGCGCCGCCGAGATAGTTGTCCACCTCCTGCGTGCGACCCTGGGTGCTGGTGAGACCGCGAACGTCGTTGAAGCTCGCGGATTCCATATTGCACAAGGTATCGGTCGTGAACGATCCGGGCCGGATCTGGCCGAGATTCTGGTCGATAGCGGGGTTGTAACCGTCCGGCCTGACACGCGCGAGGAAACATCGGCTCTCGTCGACTTCCAGGCTTTCGAGCGTGGTCTCGTCGAAGAAGAACGGAGTTGCGATGAACGCCGACTGGAAGTCCGAGCGGTAGCCCGCGTAGAGACCGTCGGCATAGACTTCGAGGTTGTCAGTGGCTTGCCACTGAATCGCGACGTTCGCCTGCGGGCGCTCATACCAGCCGTAATCGTTCAGGCCGCCGAACGTATTCGGCGCGAGCACGCCCGGTACTTGATGCGGACGGGCGATCAGGCTGCGGCGCTCGGCGACGAAGGAGATCGGGCGATCGAAGTCGTTGCGATACCAGGACACGTTGACGAGCGCGCCGAGCTCGCCGTCGCCCACATTCCAGCGATCGGTGGCGAGCAGGCCGAACTGCGGATTGACGTCGTCGACGTTGTCCGGATAGTTGGCGCGCGCGGCCAGCATCACCGTCGGCTCGTTGAAGTTGAAGGGCTTATTGAGCCGCAGATCGGTGATGCCCGCGATACCGCCTTCGATCAGATTGGCCGTGCTGCTCTTGATGATATCGACGCGCGCGAGCGCTTCGGCGGGCAGATCCTGGAGCGCGAAGCCGCGACCGGTGGTCGAGAACAGCTCGCGACCGTCCAGTGTCGTCAGAATGTCGTCCAGGCCGCGGATACGGACTCCTACGATCTCGTTGTTGGAGCCGACGGTGACCTGGATGCCGGGCACGCGTTGCAAGGCCGCGGCGGTGGTCGCGTCGGGGAACTTGCCGATGTCCTCGGCCACGATCGAATCGACGACCTGCGCCGACTCGCGCTTGATGTCCGCCGCGCGCTCCAGGCTCTGGCGGATGCCAGTGACCACGACCTCTTCCAGCGCCTCGCCGCCGGCGCTTGCGCCGCTGTCCTGCGCCCACGCCCCATACGCCGGTCCCATCAGCGCCGCCGCCGACACCGAACACAGAATGCCAGTCTTGAGCCTCATGCCGCTGTTCCCCCATTGCTAATCGTGCGGATTTCGCGCGCCGGGTCGTCGCCCTGCGTGCGTTGAGGTGACAAGTATTATTTGTCTTATAAATCAGTTCAAGCCCCACGTGGGGTGACCGCCTCGGTATTGATCGGGAACCGCAACGGGTCTATAAGATTATTTATCCGATAAATCGCATTACCGGCGTATCATGAGCCCGTTTTGCGCCGATGGGGGATTTGCTGAATGAAGATTTCGCGCCGCCTGCTCGTAGCCGCCAGCTTGTTCGCGGCAGCCACCGCCTTCGCGCAGCAGCCTGACCCGCCGGGCCAGGTGCGGCCGGGCGAGAAGCCGGTCAACGAGGCATACCTTTTCGCGCACATGACTCACGCGGACTACGGCCGGCTTTACTACAGCGTGAGCCTCGACGGCCTCCACTGGTACCGGTTGAACGACGGCAAGCGCATCACCGATGACTACCGCGGCCATCCGGACATCGCTCGCGGCCCCGACGGCACGTACTACATTGCCGGCAACCAGAGCGACGCTTCGCCCGTCATCAACATCTGGTCGTCGCGCGATCTGATCGAATGGAAGCGTTACAGCGACTACACGCCCGATCTCAAGTCGACGCCGGGCTATTCACAGGCGCTGCAAAGAATCGGCGCGCCGAAGATTTATTTCGATGAGCCTTCCAAGCAGTTCGTGATGACCTGGCACACGCCGCACCTGGAAGGCACGCCCGCAGACGCCGAACGTTATTGGGCGAGCCAGCGCACGCTGTATGTGACTTCCAAGGACCTGAAGAAATTTTCTGCGCCGCCCAAGCGGCTGCTCGAGTGGGAGATGGGCACGATCGACGTGTTCCTGAGACGCGCCGAAGGCAAGTATTGGGCGATCGTCAAGGACGAAACCTATCCCACGCTCGACTGGGTCACCGGCAAGACGATTCGAATTGCCAGCTCCGATTCTCTGCTCGGGCCTTACAAGGACCTCAGCGCGCCGATCAGCCCGAACTTCCGCGAAGCGCCGATGCTGATTCCTTCGCCGAACGGCGAGGTCTGGTACTTGTATTACGAGCAGTACCCCGGTGTGTCCTATGGTTTGTCGGTCGCCGATAAGCTCTCCGGCCCGTGGTATCAAATCTCCGGCTACACCTTCCACTCCACTTGGGACAAGTACAGCCTGCCGCCGAAAGTCCGCCACGGCGCAATGATCACGATTTCACGCAAGCAGTACGACGCGCTGGTGGAGAAGTTTGGCATCGACAAGCCGGCGAAGGACTCGGTCTCTACAAGGTAGAGATGCTGATCTTCTAGGGCGCTCGGACGAGTAAACTATTTGCGCCGCGCCCGCCTGGGCGCGGCCTTTGCGGATTGTTTCTTCGACGGTGCGGCCGCTTTCTTCTTCGGCTCGCGCCGCAGGCGAGCGGCGGCGGCAGCCCGATGTGACCTTACGGCCCACCGGCGCAGCTCGTCCTGGTCGTAGAGCACATCCTCCGGCGTCTCGTAATAACTGGAGATCGTGACCGCCTTTCGCTTGCCTTCATAAACGAAAGGCTTGGCCCCCAATGCCTCGAAGGCCGCACGAAATTCATCGTCGACTTTCAGATACAGCGAGCCTCCCATCACGAAGGCAAACTGCACCTCGTCCGCCACCAGCCCGACGCCATTGAAAAAGCGCCGGACCGTCACCGGGCCGAGGCCACTGATACGTTCAGCGATTTCGAGCGCGAACTCGCGCGCTGTGCTCATGCCACTTTCCCTCCGGCACCCGAAACGGCGACATTTTGCTCATCGACGTTGCGCAAGCATGCCCACGGAGTATCACCTCGACAAGATAAGCACAGTGCAAACGTGGGCCCCTCCGGTGAAAACTAATTTCTGACGGCCGTCCTGCTCAAGCTCCGCAGGTGCGTTGACTTCGTCCCGGCCGCTGGGCAGACTCCCCCCATGCGCTTCATGACCTCTTCGCTATCGCTAGAAGAAAGCCTGCCCCCAGCGGGACGGGAGGGTCATGCCTAGCGTTTGAGCAACCATCAAGGCTGCGAGAACACATAAAGCCCCCTTCGGTCCTGCCGGAGGGGGCTTTTTCTTTTCCGTGCATCAGCTAGCCGTTCGTCCACCGGCCATCCAAAGTGGACATTTTAAGGAGATGACATCATGAAGATGAAGTTCGAGCGCGCCAAGCCGCACCTCAACATCGGCACCATCGGTCACGTCGACCATGGCAAGACCACGTTGACGGCCGCGCTCACCAAGGTCATGGCGGAGCTGCACGGCGGAGAATTCAAGGCGTTCGATCAGATCGACCGCACGCCCGAGGAGCGGGATCGTGGCATCACGATCACGGCGGCGCATGTCGAATATCAATCCGATACGAGGCACTACGCGCATGTCGACTGTCCGGGTCACGCCGACTATGTGAAGAACATGATCACCGGCGCGGCCCAGATGGACGGCGCGATCCTGGTCGTGTCCGCCGCGGACGGCGCGATGCCCCAGACGCGCGAGCACATTCTGCTGGCTCGTCAGGTCGGCGTGCCGCACATGGTCGTGTTCTTGAACAAGGCCGATCTGGTCGATGACGTCGAGCTGCTCGAGTTCGTGGAGATGGAAGTGCGTGAGCTGCTGTCGAAGCACGGCTTTCCGGGTGACATCACGCCTGTCGTCAGCGGCAGCGCCATGAAGGCGCTGGCCGGCGACAGCGACGAGCTCGGTGTGCCGTCGATTGTCAGGCTGGTCGCCGAGATGGATCGGTTCATTCCGATTCCGGATCGTGTGGTCAACGCGCCCTTCCTACTGCGAGTCGAGGATGTTTACTCGATCTCCGGCCGCGGCACGGTCGTGACGGGTTGTATCGAGCGCGGCGTCATTCGGGTCAACGACGATGTCGACATCGTCGGCCTGGGACCGACGCGCAGGACCACCTGCACCAGCATCGAGATCTTTCGCAAGATCGTCGATGAAGGTCGGGCGGGCGACAACGCCGGTCTGCTCCTGCGTGGCGTGAAGCGTGAAGAAGTCGAACGTGGCCATGTGCTGGCCAGCCCGGGCAGCATTGCTCCTCACACTCACTTCGAGTGCGAGCTGTACGTGCTGACCAAAGAGGAAGGCGGACGTCATACGCCGTTCCTCAAAGGCTACCAGCCGCAGTTCTTCTTCCGCACGACGGATGTCACGGGCGCAGTGGCTCTGCCGGAGGGCGTCGACATGGTGATGCCGGGCGACACCATGAAGGTGAGCGTCCAGCTGTTCAGCCCCATCGCAGTGGAAGTTGGACAGCGCTTCGCGGTCCGCGAAGGCGGCAAGACCGTCGGCGCCGGCGTGGTGCTGAGGATCTGTAACTAGGGGGCGGGTGAAGGTTGTGAGCCTTCACCCGCTTTTAGGACCCATCGCGCGTTTGACGTCCGCGGGAACCTCATATTCCTTCGCGATGTAATCGGAATCCAGAAGGCCAAGCTGCTCACGTTGCACGACGTAGCCCCAGAAGGCCTCGCCCGCATCCCTGACCAGGCTTTCTCGACGTTTATCGTTCGGCTTCCGCGAATGCGCGGCGACGTCGGCGTCGTACCGGCGCAGCGCCTCCAGTTTTCTTTTCAATTTGCGACCGGCCTGCCCCAACGAGGCAGCGGCCTCGCCGGCAAACGGCAGCTCGATGGGATTATCGAATCGCGGCACGGCTACAACGCTTCGTCTCAACTGAAGCGATCAGCATTGTAGCGCGGCTTCACCCAACAGGAGCGCCCGACGGTGGGTAAGCGGATTCTGTCGGACGCGGATATATTTGCTCCCGGCCACGCGATCCCGCCTGGCGGATAATCCTTGTCACACTTGCCGGCCGTGGTTCGTCTCCGTAGAACGCCGGTCTGTTTCTCATCGCCATTGGAGGTTACATGGCTTGGTTGCTACTCACGATTGCTGGAGTCCTCGAGATCGTCTGGGCCATCGGCCTGAAACAGGCGGGTGGATTTACGCGGTTTTGGCCGAGCGTCATCACGATTACCGCCATGGTCGCCAGCGTCGTGCTGCTCGGTATCGCGATGAAATCGTTGCCTGTGGGCACCTCCTATGCCGTGTGGGTCGGCATCGGCGCCGTGGGAACTGCCGCCATGGGCATTCTTTTTCTCGGTGAGTCCGCCAGCGCCGGCCGGCTCGCGAGCCTGGCCCTCATCATTGCAGGCATCGTGGGTCTCAAGCTGGCGACGCCGACCGGATAGAAGACAGTTTCAGTCAACGATCGCTGCTAGTTTCGCGGCAAGAACCGGAGCGCACCGATGCGCCCGGGTTACGACAATCATCGCCACACTGGCCTGGCGGCGAGACGCTCACGTGATGCGATTCGAACAACGATTGGTGTCTCATTGGTTGCTGACGGCGGGAGTTGGCGTCGGCGGCGCGCTCGCTCTGCCAGGCCATTCCGTCGCGGCGGTGGAAGGTCCGGCTACTTCGGCGGTCGATCGACAATCGCTCGACGACGCTTGGTGGACCGGCCCGATCCTTGCCGCCGGAGCGGGCACCCTTCCCCAGGGCCATGCGCTGGTCGAACCGTATCTATACGATGTGATCCGCTACGGACGCTACGATCGCGATGGTGACGAACGAAGCGCTTCGCGCACGCACTCATACGGATCGCTGACGTACATTCTTTACGGCGTAACGGATCGATTCACCGCCGGATTGATCCCGACGTTTGGCTATAACGACGTGAGCGACGGTCGCGACAGCTCGACGATTCAGGTCGGCGATGTCTCGCTGCAAGGGCAGTATCGGCTGTCGCAATTTCGTGAAGGCAGCGCGATCCCGACCACGTCGCTCGTGATTCAGCACACGCTACCCACCGGCAAGTACGATCGGCTGGGCGAGAACGTGAACGACGGCATCGGCGCCGGTGCGCACACGACGACGCTCTCGCTCTATTCGCAATACTACTTCTGGATGCCGAACGGCCGCATTCTGCGCAGCCGCCTGAACGTTTCATATGCTTTGTCGGACGACGTGGACGTCGAAGACGTCAGTGTCTATGGCACGACCGCAGGATTTCGCGGCACGGCGAGCCCTGGCGATGTGTTGACCATCAACTCTGCCTGGGAGTACAGCATCACTCGCCAGTGGGTGTTCGCAATGGATTTACTATATCAGCGCGACTCGAGCACCCGACTCTCGGGCACCGCCGGTAACGCCGAGCGCATTGACGAGGACTTCGGCTCCGCGTGGCGCTTCGGCGTCGCGCCCGCCATCGAATATAACTTCAGCGGCCGCATCGGCATCATCGCCGGCGCGCGATGGTTCGCCGCCGGCCGCAATACGAGCGCAACGATCACTCCGGTCGTTGCGGTCAATATGATCTACTGATGTCGGGCTACTTGGCGCCGAGCAACACTCCGGGCTGATCGTTGAACACGATCTGGTTGATCACCCAGGTGTCCTTGGGCTTATAGAAATAAACCTCCCAGATCACTGGATACCGCTCGAACTTCTGCAGGTACGTGAACCGCTTCAGCGAACCCGAGAAGTCGACTTCCTGAATCTTCTCGAATCCGATAGCCGTGCCATACACCTCCATGGCGGCCTTGGTCTGGCTCTTCATGCCCTGGAGCGCCTGCGGCTTGAGCTCCGCCATGCCCGATCCGCGGAACAGCTGATCGATCGCCTGATCGGACTGCCCTGCCGCCACCTGCTTCAAGAACGTTTCGACCCGCTGCTGCGGTGTTTGAGGTGGCGTGGCCTGCGCCCAGCAGACACTCGATACCAGGCACAGCAACACGATGCGAAACAGGCGCATGACTTCGATCCTTCGATCCAAAGGTGGCGCATCCTAGCACCCGACTCGGGACGGACTTGAGGTGTCGATCTCAAATTAATCAGGTTTGCGCCATTGAAAAGCGCCCAACGCCGCCCCACGTGGGCAGCAACATAGAAACAAGAGCGCTGCTATGGACGGTCTGGGCTTGTTTGTTCTGGTCACGGCCGTCATAGCCGCGCTGCTTTGGTTGTTTATCTCCGGCGCCACCCGCGGCATTCGCTGGGCCCGCAAGGGCTCGCCCGCCGCCGCGTTCATCGGCTGGGCTTTGCTGCTGTTCGGCGCCGGAATGAATCCACAACCGCCGCCTCAGGAACAGGTCGAGGAAGCGAACCGGGAAAGAAAAGTCAAAAAGGAGGCAGAGTCTGGCAACCCTGAAGATTAGCGTCGATTGAAACCGGACGACGTTCCGCCCGGTCTCAATTTGTTTAGTGAGTGCTGGCGCCCACGTCCTGGATGGCGTCGTGGCACGCGCGCTGACAGCGGCGACATGACTCGGCACAGATTCGACAATGCTCGTGCTCGTCGGCGTGCGCTTCGCATTCCTCCGCGCATCGGCTGCATGCGCTGGTGCAGACCTGCAGGAGTTGCAGCAGGATGTCTGGATTCGAGCCTGTGCGTCGGGAAGCGAGCGCGCCGGTGGCGAGACAAACATCGGCACAATCCAGATCGAGCCGAATACATTGACGCAGATCTTGAACGGCGTCCTCGGCTAAGCAGGCGTCGGCGCAACTCGTGCACACCTGCGCGCAGTCGTAACACTCCTCGATACAGCGGATCAACGGTTGACTCAGATTGCCGCGCACGTCGGGGTGAGTCGAAATCATTTCTTGAACTCTCATCGGCATCTCCCGTGCAGGCTGGTCAGAATCGAACGACCGCTTCGCGCAATTGTTCCTCTGGATGAGGCGCGAACCGGAACTAAGCGAAAGCAGAATCGTTAGTCGGCCACGCACGCTCTTCAGCTACCCACGGAGACCCTGCAATGGCTGCACACAATCCTTCGCGCGAGACTTGGCGCGACGCGCCGCTGTCCGGAGACAACCTCTATGGTGACCGCGATAACCTACGACGTTATCGCGACAACGAGCGCGACGAGCATCGGCGCTTCGCCGCTCTATATGAGCGAGAGCACGGCGGCGGTCTCGCGCGTCGTGACAGGCTGGTCGAGTACGACGACGTGGACGTCGATTACACCGGAGGCGAATTTCGTCCCGGCCGTCGGCACGCTACCGAAGGTGGATATGCGTATGGCAACTACGGCGGGGTCACTCCCGCAGGTCGCCGCTATGAAGGCGCGAGCGATGAAGGCCCGAACACACCTCGCATCGTTACTAACCGCGGTCGCGGGCCGCGCGGCTATCAGCGCGCGGATCAGCGCATTCGAGAAGAGATCTGCGATCGGCTGACTGACGACGATCGGATCGATGCATCCGATATCGATGTGAAGGTCGAGAATGGCGAGGTGACGCTGTCCGGAACCTTACGTTCACGCAATGCCAAGCGGTGGGCGATACAAGTCGCGGAGCAAACATCGGGCGTCAAGGATGTTCACACGAGCATTCGCGTTTCGGATGAGCAGGTGCGACAGCATACTTATTGAGAATGCCGCGTGCGGGCCTCGCCCCGTACGCCGGCCGAGACCGTCCGATTTTACATTCGACGTTTCTGCAGAAACCTTTCTGCAGAAACGCCTGCCTTGGGTATCTCCCCGCGGGTCATTCGCGGACCGCGCAAGCTTCCGGTAATCTTCGACGCTTCCGAGCGGAACGAAGATCTTTCATGGACCAGCTTCAAATAAAACTGCACGATGTGCTGAGCACAGTTCGCGCACTCTATGTCCAAGAGCTGGCCGACGCTGTTCGCAATCAGCCTGGGAGCTTCGTAGAACCGGCGTTGCGAATGGAAGATGGGACACTCGCCACCGAGGGAACACCCCCAACACCCTACCGCGCAGACCTAATAACGCGGGACACCGGCGAGACAACCCAAATCGATTCGACGCGGCGCCTGACCTTCAGGGAAGCCTCATTCAATATCCACGGCTTCGTCCTGCGCACCGCATCCTTCTTCTGGGACTGCGCGAACTTCCGCGTGACCGGCGCGACCAACCTCGACATCAATCTGATTGCGACCTGGTTCAACCGTTGGTTCGATCCAGAGGATCATCGCGATCCCGACCAGGCCGGCCTTCACGGCGTCGTGCACAGCATCAGCAACGTCGAAGTCTCGGAGGACGAATGGATCTTCCAGATCGACTTCGGCTCCGCTCCTGTCGAAGCCTTCACCGATCTCATCGCCTCGCTCGAGAGCGCCGGCGCCAGGGCTGTTGAAATCAGCTAGCGCGTGAATGCTAGCCGGCTCGGGCCGGGGTTTTCAGGATCGGCATTTTATTGCTTCCTAGCCCACGCGCAGAACACCATCTCCCAGATGCAGGTTGCGTTCGCCTCTCTACGCTCCGCGGTAAGACGATCGTCGAGTGTTTCTACGTTGACCTCTGCCTCAGTGACGATGCCGTGCTGTAGTAGGCGCGGAAGAACGGCGCGGATAATTGCGCCGATCGGATAGCTGGCCGTTGGCGTCAGCACGTTCGCCTCGGCGCGCACGCGTTCGACGATGAGGCCGGCGGCGGTGAGGGCTGAATGAAGGTCGAAGCCCATGTGCAGATTTGCGCCCTCGGCCCGGAGCATATCGCGCAGCCAGGAGCGAACGCGGTCGTGTAGCGGCAGCGACGTGCGGCCGTCGTCGGCTGTGACCATGTCATGTTCGTGGAAGGCGATCACTCCGCCAGGGCGGATAACATCAGCGAGTTGCGCGATGGCTTGTACCGCATTGGGCTGATACATGAGAACTCGGCGGCCCACCACGGCATCGAGCGTGCCGCGCTCTGGGAAAGAGACATCGAATCCGCCCTCGAGGAACGTGACGTTTTTAACGCCAGTGTCGCGCGCTTTTTGCCGCGCCAACTCCAGCATGCGCGGGTCTCGGTCCACGCCGTACACATGCCCCTCCTTTCCAACACGCTGCGCAAGCATGAAAGACACCCAGCCCGGCCCGCAGCCGATATCGAGCACGCGCATGCCGGGCCGGATGCCTGCGTCTTCGAGCATTCGCTTGGTCATCTCGTCGACGGGGTTTGACATCGGCGCCTCATTTCGTGTGAATAGCTTGCCGATGGTAACTGCGCTGTCCGTTTTTGCACCGGGCAGGCTTTGCGAGGCGCTCGCATCAAACTAAGCCCTGTCGCACTTTCTCGTCCGGGTGATCTAATGTGAGCTTTGATCGTCAGAGCAAGGCGATGAGCAAGCCCACCGATGTTTTTGCCGATCCTCAGGCCGTAGCTCAATACGCGGAAGGCCCGCCGCGTATCGTGCCGGGGTTTGCAGATTTGCAACGCATGGCCGCAGTGCTGCTAGCAGAGCGCGCTCCACAGCACGCCCGAGTGTTGGTTGTGGGTGCAGGTGGCGGCTTGGAATTGAAGGTGTTTGCAGAACGGCAGCAAGACTGGCAGTTCGACGGCGTGGACCCGTCCGCCGAGATGCTAAAACTGGCCGAAGCTACCCTCGGGCCACTCACCTCCCGTGTTCGTCTTCACCAGGGCTACATTGAGGCCGCGCCCGAAGGCCCTTTCGATGCGGCGACGTGTCTGCTGACTCTGCACTTCGTTCCCCTCGAAGAGCGAGTGCGCATGATTCGTGAGATTCGGCGGCGACTCAAACCCGGCGCGCCGTTGGTAGTCGCACACTTGAGCTTTCCTCAAAGTAAGGATGAACGCGCTTTATGGTTATCGCGCTACGTGAGCTTCGCTGTCACCTCGGGTGTCGATCCTGATCGAGCAGCGAACGCTCGCAGCGCTATCGATGCGCAGTTGCCCATCCTCGCGCCCGAACAGGACGAAGCGATCCTCCGGGATAACGGCTTCGCGGACGTGACCCTGTTCTATGCCGCCCTCGCCTTCCGTGGCTGGGTCGCGTATGCCGATTACCCGAAATAGCTGTCCGGCTACCCGCCAGCGCCATAGCGGCGAGAGGCGGTAAAGAGTTTCCATTGAGCTTCGGACACGATAAGCGCGGAGCTCGAAGACACAATGATCAGCCCGAGCCGACGGAAACGACTGGCGTCAGCCTTTGTGATGACCCTGGCTTTGCCTGCGCTGACGGCACACGCTCAGCAATCGACGCCGGAAACCGCGCCGGGCTACACCATGCCCTCGACGCATGCTTGGGACATGAAGTCCGACGGCGGCGAGATATATCGTATCTTCGTTTCCTATCCCGCGACCGAGGCGCCTGCCGATGGCTTCCCCGTGTTGTATGTGCTCGATGGCAACGCGTCGTTCGCGGCGTTCGCCGAGACGCGACGGATTCAGGAACGTTTTGACATCGGCAAGTCGATCGTCGTCGGCGTGGGTTACCCGACGGACCTGGCATACGACGTGCGGCGACTCAACGATTACACCCCTCCGATGATCGATCCGCCCATGCCAGTCTGGCGGCATCTGGCGAAGTACAAGAGCGGTGGGCGCGACACGTTCCTCGACTTCCTGACCGGCAAGCTGCGCACGGAAATCGGGAAGCGTTACAAGATCGACCTTGATCGCCAGTCGCTGTTCGGCCATTCGCTGGGCGGCCTGCTCGCGCTTCACGCGCTCTACACGCGCCCACAGGCATTTCATTCAATCGTCGTTGCCAGCCCGTCGCTTGAGTGGAACGAGCAAGGGGTACTGCCCGAGGAGCGCGAATTCACCGCGCGGCTCACGAGCGGAAAGGTGGGCAAGACGAGCCGGCTGCTGGTGGTGGTAGGCGGTCGCGACACTGACGACGATCCGTATATGGCGGAGTCGTTCGCCAATCGGATGGATCGCTTATCGAACTACGGCCTGCGCCTCCGCTTTCACCGCTATGACGACGAGAACCATATGAGCGTGCCCGCCCGTGCGGTGACCGACACGCTGCGTTTTGCCTTCGGATCCCGCTGAGACGCCAATCGGACGCTCCGAATCTAAGGTCGAACCGCCGGTGTCTCCATCTTGAGTCCGGACGCGCGAGACATCAAGAAGAGCTCGATGTCGATATATTCAGGCGCGCCGTATTCGAAAGGTTCGGCGCGCACGCCGACGAGGCAGCCGCGAAGGCGGCGCTGCAAGGAACCGACCGTTTGCCATTCCAATCGATACAAAGGATATCCCGTCGGATGAGCTTGCGGGATGATGCTGCCTCCGAGGCGCGCACCCCATCGATCGTCATGACATGACGCGCAGGATAGCTGCAGTTGCCCGAGCCGCCGCTCGAACCACGCCCGGCCATTCTCACGAAACTTCTCCAGCCGTGGATCGGTGGCGGGAGCGACTGGCATGCCATGCGATTGGTACGCGACGTACGCGGTCAGATTCAGCAACTCGTTGCTCTCATGAGCAAGCGGCGGCGCTGCCTGTCGCGTCTGACGGCAACGATTGATACGCCCGGCAAGATCGATCGGCCGCTTGGACTGTTCGTCGAACACCGGATAACGAGCCGCGACTCCACGCATGCCCTTGGTCGCGTCCTCGTGACAGCTCGCGCATGACTTGCCAGCACTCCCCTGCGGCTCGCCCCACAGACGCTCGCCATCCAGCACCCATAACATGCCTGGATTGCTGGTCTCGTCAGACTGCATGGCCTGCGTCTGCGGCGACATGAAATCGAAGCCCGAGCGTTTGTCCTTCGGCAGGATATCCGCGCGAGCGAAACTGAGAAACGTTAGCGCGAGCGTCGCCGCCAACACAGGGCGAAGCATCAGGTCACCGCGATGTCGGCGGACGTGCTCTGCGTCTCGCCTTTGTCATCGGTCCATTCGAAAGTGATCGTGCCGCTTTCAGTGGCGACAGTGCTGAACGACAGAAATGGATTGGCCGCAATCGCAGGAAACAGTTCGGCGGAGAAAATCTCCTCGCCCGCGTATTTACAAACGAAGCGCTTGATGATGTGCCGAGGGATCGTGACGCCGTTCGGCCCTTCGCGATACCCCGTCTCCATAACGTGCTGGATCATCGCGCGGATCTCGATGACCTCGCCGCGCCTGGCGGTCTTGGGTACGTTTACGAGAGCGCGAGTCATGCCTTGGAAACATCCTCGATGCAGGCCGCCAATGTCACGACCACATTGGCCTTGCTGGACCAGAACGAACCGTCGCTGGTCTCCGCCAACGCAACGACTGTCTGTGACGACGCCAACCGGATTCGCGTCGACACCCGCGCCCGCCCCGAGCGCGGACTCAGATGAAACACGGCGACGTCAGCCTGCGGGTTCTTTTCGTTGAACAGCGCGATGCGTCGCACGTGATTCTCGGCGGTCATCGGGCTGTCGACCTCGACAGTCACCGGCACGGCATTGCCGTTCTCCACCAGCGGCGAGATCTCGAACTTCACGCGCCCTTCCAGCAATTGCTTGCCGCCCGTGAACGAACGAATCGCCTGATCGAGAGTTGGACGATTGGTGTTCATTACCGCAACGTCTGCAAATAGGCCACGAGATCCTCGATCTCCTGAGCCGTAAGAACTGGCTTGTCACGCCACTCGGGAGCGACGCGAGCGCTATCGGCGTTCGCGACTCCTCCATGATAAGTCGGCATGATGCTCTCCGGGTTCAAGCGTTTCATATCGACGACGCGTAACCGTAACTGGCCAGCGGACAGCCGCGCGCCCACACCCGTGAGATCCGGCGCCAGCGTGCCCTGCAAATGCGGATCTGGAAACGGCCCGGCATGACAAAGCACGCACAAGCTTTTCTGCCGCTGCTGCATGAGCAAGGCGCCCCGCTCCGCATCCCCGGCGAACCCGCCCAGCGGGCTCGGAATGGCATCGCCTTCAACCTTGAAGGCATAGAAGCGTGGGACCGGCGAGACCGCGGACGCAATCGGCGCCAACGCACACAGCGTCAGCAAACTCCACTTCAGCCGATGTTTCATCCAAAGACGCCGCGAGTAATGGTCTTGAACCACGCCTCGGCATACGTCGCTTCCTGCGCGCGCACGGATTTCGGAGCATCCATCGGACTCACACCGCCCGCACCTTGCACGTCGGTCAGCAATCCATTCGCGGGTTGATACACGCCGGCGATGGAAATGCCGTAGTCAGGCGCGACCAGGCTGTAACAAGTGTTGATGAGCTTGGGCGACGCAGGCGTACGCTCGCGAAGCAGATCGACGACTGCCACCGCGCACACTCGCGCTTGCGAGTTCGCAGCGAAGGCGGACTTCGGCATGCCGCCCGCGATGATGGCGTCGCCCAGCACGTGCACGCCGGGCTGCAATTTGGATTCGAAAGTCACTGGATCGACCGGGCACCACCCTGTTTGATCGGCGACACCCGCAGCCGTTGCCAGAGCTCCGGCCCGCTGTGGAGGAATGACGTTGGCCACATCCGCCCGATGCGTGCCGAACTCAGTGACGAACGTGCGAGTCGCCGCCTCCACGCGAGTCACTTGCCCGCCGAACGACAGCGACACCCACTCGATCATGCCGGGATACAGCTCTTTCCAGGCGGCCTCGAACAGCTTCTGCTTGGAAAAAGCATCCTTGGCGTCGAGCAGGATGAGCTTGGAACGCGGCTTATGCGTTTTGAGATAGTGAGCGATGAGACTCGCTCTTTCATACGGCCCGGGCGGACACCGGAAAGGATTGGCCGGCGCGGACATCACGACCACGCCGCCATCCTTCATGGCTTCGAGCTGACGACGCAGCAACAATGTTTGCTCGCCCGCCTTCCACGCGTGCGGCATGGCTTCCGCTGCAGCTTCGTTGTAACCGGGAATCGCATCGAAGCGCAGATCGACACCGGGCGCCACGACCAACCGATCGTAGGCAAGCCGCTTGCCGTCATCGAGCACGACGCTGCGTTGTTTGGCATCCACCGCAGTCGCCTTGCGATGAACCACGTCGATGCCGTCGGCACGCACCCGGTCATAGCCGAACTTTTGCCGATCCAACTCCCGCAAGCCCGCGACGACCGCATTGCTGAACGGGCAGGCAATATAAGTGGAGTTCGCCTCGACGAGGGTCACCGAGATGTCGCGATCTTCGTTCTTGATCAACCGAGCGCAACTGGCACCCGCGAACCCGCCACCGATGACAACGACACGCGGTGCTGCTTTCGCCGCCGCTCGGGCGCTGCCCATCCCGAAAGCCGCAAGCACACCGCCAGCAGCGAGGCCGCCGACGACGGCTCGGCGACTACTTCGCTTTGGCGCTCGCATACCACTGGGCAATGGCTTTGATCTCTTCATCCGAAAACCCCTTGGCGACGCGATCCATCACCGTGGCCGGCCGAGAGCCGGAACGGAACGCCTGCATCGCCGACACGATCTGCTCGGCCGAAAGCGCCCCGATGGGCGGCACTGGGTTGTCACCCGCGTTGACGGTGTGACAACCCAGGCACGAGGCCGCCCCCGGAGGCGAGGCGGCCATCGTCAGCGCAGGCGCGGCGACGAGAGTCACCGCGATTAGCATGCGCACCGGAGCACTCATGCGAGGCTATGTTTCTTCAACGGCAACATGCGAATGCGCTTGCCCGTGGCAGCGAACAACGCATTCAACACTGCAGGCGCGGCGACCGCGATGGTCGGCTCGCCCACGCCGCCCCAGAAGCCGCCGGTCGGCACGATGTGAGTTTCCACCGCCGGCATCTCTGCCATCTTCATCACTTGATACGTGTGGAAGTTGTCTTCGACCATGCGGCCGCCCTGCACGGTGCACTCGCCGAACAGCGCCGCCGACAATCCATACACGAACGAGCCTTCGACCTGCCGCTCCGCCTGCGCCGGATTCACGATGTGACCGGTGTCAGTCGCGGCAACGATACGATGAACCTTCAGCTGTCCGTCGGTCACCGAGACTTCAGCAGCCGCGGCCACGTAACTGCCGAAGCCCATGATCTGCGCAAGGCCGCGATGTCTCCCCTTGGCGGGCGGCGTCTCCCAGCCGATGCCCTTCGCCACTGTTTCCAGCACGGCGAGATGCTTCGGATGGTTCTTCATCAACTTGCGGCGGAACTCCAGCGGATCGACGCCGGCCGCATGCGCCAGCTCGTCCATGAAACATTCCACGTACACGGCGTTCTGATTGAGATTCACGCCGCGCCAGAAGCCTGGCGGCACCGCCGGATTGCGCATGGCGTGATCGATCAGCAGGTTCGGCACGGTGTAACCCAAGTGCCCTTCCTCGCCGCTGAGGTTCAAGCCCTGGAACACGACGGGATCCTTGCCGCCTTGCATGCCCTGCGGACGCACGGCTGCCAGGATGGACTGGCCGGAGATACGCATGTGTAGCGCCGTCAGATTGCCTTGATCATCCAGCGCGCCGGTCAGCTTGCACTGTGTGGTCGGATGATACATTCCGTGCAACATGTCTTCTTCGCGCGTCCAGATCATCTTGATCGGCGTGCCCGGCATCTGCTTCGCGATCAGCACGGCCTGCCGCACGTAGTCCTGCATGCCGCGCCGGCCGAAGCCGCCGCCGAGATGAAGTTTGTAAACCTCACATTGCTCGACCGGCAAACCAGCGGCTTCCGCGGCCGCCGCCAGACTCGCCTCGCCGTTCTGCGTCGGCACCCACACTTCGCATTTCTGCGGCGTGTAGAGCGCGGTCGCATTCATCGGCTCCATCGTGGCGTGGTTTTGATAGGGATAGGCGTAGACCGCCGAGATGGTTTTCTTCGCCCCAGCCAGAGCCTTGGGCGCATCGCCCACGGTCGTCTGCACGAAGGCGTCCTTCGCATCCAGACCTTCCTTGAGCATCGCGGCGATGGACTCGCTCGACATGTCTTTGTTGGGACCTTCGTCCCACACGATGGGCAAGTTATCCATCGCGGTCTTCGCCTGCCACCAGGTGTCGGCGACAATCGCGAGCGTGGCGTCATCGATCTGTAACACTTTGCGCACGCCCGGCCGCTTTGAGACCGCCGCCGCATCGAAACTCTTGACCTTGCCCCCGAAGTGCGGACAAGCGCGCACAGTGGCATTCAACATGCCCGGGAGTTTCAGATCCGTGCCGTAGATCTGCTTGCCCGTCAGTTTGTCCACCGTGTCCAGGCGCGCCAGCGGCTTGCCGGCGATCTTCCAATTCTTGGGATCTTTCAGCGGCACATCCTTCGGCGGAGTCACACTGGCAGCAGCCGTGGCGACTTTGCCGAAAGTCACTTTGCGATTGGTGGGCCGATGCGTGATGACGCTGTTGGCCGCGAAGCATTCGCTCGCTGGCACTTTCCACTGACCGGCTGCGGCAGCGATCAACATTTCGCGCGCAGTAGCGCCGCCCTGGCGCACATACTCGTGCGACTCGCGAATACCTCGGCTGCCGCCCGTGGAAAAATTACCCCACACGCGATTGCGTGCGAGATTCTGGCCGGGCGTCGGGTATTCGGTGGTCACCTTGGACCAATCGCACTCGAGCTCTTCGGCGACCAGCTGCGCCAGACCCGTGAGCGTGCCCTGGCCCATTTCGGAACGTGCGATGCGAATGATGACCTTGTCATCCGGCTGCACCACCACCCATGCATTCACTTCGGCGGGCGCCTTGGCGGTGGCAGCCGACGCGAACGGCACATGAAAGCCGAGCGACAGCCCGCCGATGGCCGAAGCGGAGCCGATCAGAAAGCCGCGGCGAGAAACAGGAGTTGTCATTGTCATGGTGCTGCCCTCAAGTGCTCTGCTTGGCGGGCAGACCGGCGGCGGCCAGCTTGATGGCCTCGCGCACGCGGTTGTAGGTTCCGCACCGGCAAATGTTGGTGATCGCCGCGTCGATGTCGGCGTCCGAGGGCTTGGGATTCGTTTGCAGCAACCCCACCGCGGCCATGATCATTCCCGACTGGCAGTACCCGCACTGAGGAACATCCAGCTTCAGCCACGCCTGCTGCACCGGATGCGAGCCGTCCTTCGACAGTCCTTCGATGGTGGTGATCTTCTGCTCGGCGGTGAGCGCGCTGACGGGCAGCACGCACGAACGCACTGGATTACCATCGATGTGCACGGTGCAGGCTCCACATTGCGCTACTCCGCAGCCGTACTTCGAGCCAGTCAGGCCGGCCTGCTCTCTCAACACCCAGAGCAGCGGTGTGTCAGGATCGACTTCGATATCGCGTGCAGTTCCGTTGATAGTCAGTCTGGCCATGTCGAATTCTCCTGGCGGATCGTGCTGGGGCCGCTGCGAGCGGCAAGCGGAATATAAGCGGAGCGCGCCGGCGAAGAAAACGTTGCCTCGATCGGCCAGCAACGGTTGCGCCGATCAGGGCGAATAGGACAAGGATGTCGGAGTTTCAGGCAAGCCCGTCGGGCGGGTACGCGCTGTTAGTTCGCGCAATTGTTGTCAGCTCATTGTCAGCCGCGCGACAGGATCGAGCATCCTGTCGCGGGCACTCCGTAAGGACTTGACGGCTCTTACTCCGACGGAATCTCCGGCTCGACCAGCTTGGTCAGGAGCTCGAGCGATTCCTGCCAGCCGAGATAGCACGCTTCAGCCGGAATCGCCTCGGGGATGCCTTCCTGCACGATGTTGATCTCGACGCCGACGGACACCGGCTTGATGGTCACCGTGGTCTGCATTTCGCCCACCAGGTTCGGATCGTCGAACACATCGCTGTAACGCAGGCGCTGATCGGGGACCAGCTCCAGGTACTTGCCGCCGAAGGTGTGAGCCTGGCCGGTGTTGAAGTTGGTGAACGACATCTTGAACGTGCCGCCGACCTTGGCGTCCTGCTGATGCACCTTGGCCGTGAATCCGTGCGGCGGCAGCCATTTCACCAGGGCTTCGGGATCGAGAAAGGCGCGATAAACGCGATTGGCTTTGGAACGCAGGACGCGGTGCAGGCGGACGGTACCGGTGGGCATGGCTCTCTCCTTAAATAGGGTCACAAGAATAAGGTGTTCGAGCCAAGGACGCCGGGGGCCTGACGGCCCCGACAGGTCCGACTGAAAAAAGTGGCCCAAAAAATGGCTAATTGCCAGCCCGCAGGAACGTGACATGCGAGCGGAAGGGATCAGAGGTTGACGCTGTAGCGGCCCGCGACCAGCTCGCCCTGACCGAAGTCGCAGCCCTCGCCGCAACCTTCCTTGACGTACAGTTGCAGATTCGAATTGGTGCGCAGAATCGTTCTGAGCAAGTCGCGATACACGCCCCGCTCGCTCGTCCCGGGGACGACGCGCCAGCGCGCCTCGATGTCGTAGTGAATGCGATCGATCAGGTCGGGATCGCCATTGACGGTCGAGCCCGGATAAGCCATGGAAATCAGGTTACGTAACGAAACATTGGCGAACGTGAGCCGGCCGGCCGCCGCATCGAACTGCGTGTCGCTCCACCAGCCCGGCTCGGAAGGCGCGAGCGTGATGCTCTCGAAAACGATGCGCCGAGAGCTCGTGGCCTCGCGCTCCGCGGCGGCAGCGACGCCGGCCAGGATGGGAACGTAACAAACCGACATCGCGATCAAGAACAGCATTGTGAAGCGCAGATTGTCGATCGGCGCCGCGCGCACGTTGCTCATGATCGATGTCATGCGCCGGGCCAGGTCTCCTCCATTCGACGATGCCATGCCAGCGAACTTCGCCGTCATGCCCAGGCGGCAGACTTGCAGAATGGATTCCGCGTAGGTCACTTGCTCATGGCCGCAGTCGATGACGCTTTCATCACAAGCCGCTTCCCGCTCTCGCAGCAGATGGTCGCCGATCCACCAGACCAAGGGATGGAACCAGAAGATGACTTCGACGAACTTGTGAATCGCGGCGGTCAGATTGTCGCGACGACGCACATGACACATTTCGTGTGCGAGGATGGTCTGCAGGTGCGAATCGCTCAGCTCGCGCAGTACGGCGCGAGGCAGGATCAAGACGGGCCGAAACACGCCGAACACTCCCGGCGTCAGATCCGCTGACGTGACTTTCACGGTCACCGGCAAATTCAACTCCAGGTGCGGCGCGAGTTTCAGCGCCGAATGCATCGCATGCCACTGTAAGAACCACCGGAGCAGCAGCGCGGCCGCGCCGAGCGCCCAAACGATGGCAATTGGCATCCAAACTTTGGGCAGCACGTCGTCTGATATGCCGCTCACGCCCGCGATCGAGGGAACAAAAATGGCGCTGCCGGTCTCGATCAGTTTTGCATCCAGCGCCAGCGGCGCGGGGAAGGAACGGCCGAGAAGGTCGCCCAGTTGCTGTAACAGCGCGAACGGCACCAGGAACTTCAGCGACGCGCAAAACCAAATCCAATAGCGGATTTCGGCAGAATTGCGCTGACACAGTCGCGTCAGCACCCAGGCCGCGACCAGCACTACGGTCGATTGCCACAGATGCAGCGCGAGCATGGCGGCCATCACTCTTCCTTCTCGTCCTTCCTGCTCTCGTCCTTCTTAGACAGGGCGCGCAGGATTTTCTCCGCTTCTTTGATATCGCCCATGGTCAGCTTGCCCGATTCGATCAGGTGCGCCATCACCGGCTGGGCGCGCCCGCCGAACAGGCCCAGCAGGTCGTCGACGAGCCGCCGTTCCGCCGCCTCACGCGTGATCGTGGCCTCGAATATATGAGCGTTGCTGATTTTCTTGGCGCGCCGGAGCATCTCTTTGGTCTCCAGGCGGTACACCATGGTTTGCACGGTGGTGTACGCCGGCCGCCCCCGCTTTGGAAACGCGTCGTGAATCTCACGGATGGAGCACGCGCCGCGGCTCCACAGCGTCTCCATAATGGTCAATTCGAGCTTGCTGAGCTTCTGCGACGCCAAGTCCTGGCCCCTCGGGCAATCACCTGCCTATTGCTGTGGTTGAGCCTACGCCTGTTGTAGTAGGAACTGCAAGCCGCTTGTGCGTGTCTACTACAGTTGTCATAGTAACTATGACTTCTGTGGTTGAGCATCGAATCGTGTTATTTGACAAAACAGGAGCAGGCACATGGCCGGCGATACCGAGCAGGTGGATAATCCCTTTGGATTCTGGGCGTTTCTTCGACAGGCGGACGAGCTCTCGTACGCCATTCTGATCATTCTGGTGGCGATGTCGCTGGCGTGCTGGTTCGTCATCCTCACCAAGCTCTGGGATCAGCGGAGCATCGGCAAGGACTTCCAGCAGGCGCAAAAGAAATTCTGGAGCGCGGGCAGTCTGCACGACGGCCTCGCCACCCTCAGCGGCAGCGACAACGTGTTCCGGATGCTGGCGGAAGACGGCATTCGCGCCTCCCACTATCACCAGGGGCATCTCACCGAGAAGGTGGCGCTCAACGACTGGCTGGCGGTGGCGCTGCATCGGTCCATCGAAAGTGTCAGCGCGCGACTGTCCGGTGGCCTGGCCATTCTCGCGACGACGGGATCCGTGTCGCCGTTCATCGGCCTGCTGGGCACGGTCTGGGGCATCTTGAACGCACTCACCGGGATCTCATTGTCCGGTAATCCCAGCCTGGAACAGATCGCCGGTCCGATCGGCGAAGCGCTGATCATGACCGCCATCGGCCTGTTCGTCGCGGTACCCGCCGTGATGGGCTACAACTGGCTGCTGCGACGGAATAAAGCCCTGCAGGAGAAAATGCGAGTGTTCGCTGCCGACGTCCACTCTTATCTGGTCGGCGGTGCGCGCTTCGACACAGCTGCACCACTGGCACGTCGCGCAGCACCCACGCCCAAACCCACTTGATCGAACAACCACAGCGCAGGGACGCGCTGATGTGAGGCGTGTGTCACAAGTCGTCGCATGTGAAAACTTGCGCGCGTCACACCGGTCGCGCGCAGTGGATCACAGTTCTTTCATGCGCTGGTGGAGCCCTTCACAGTTTTACTTTGCGCAGCCCTTTCATATCCAAAATGGGCAATGTCGCTAGCCCACATGCTCCGTACGTTACCGCGCGTTCCGCGATCGCGGTCAACCATACATACGGATGTTCAAGTGAGTACAAGAAGCAGCAAACGAATCCTGGCCGTTACGCTTGCATTGCTCGCCGCTTCACAGCTGGCGGGCTGCGGTGGCGATGACAACAACTCCCCTGGCAGCACCCCACCCCCGGGCGACACGGGCGGCGGTGGCTCTGGCGGTGGAGGTGGTGGCTCCGGTGGTGGCGGCACTGGCGGCGGCGGAGACGGCGGTGGCACTGGCGGCGGTGGCACTGGCGGCGGTGGTGACGGTGGCGGCACCGGCGGCGGTGGCGATGGCGGTAACAATCCACCGGTGGAACAAACATCGGGCGTGTTCGTGGACGCGCCGGTCGCGGGCCTGAGCTACACGACCAGCTCGAATCTTTCTGGCGTCACGGACGTCGAAGGCCGCTACAACTACAACGTCGGCGACACGGTGACGTTCTCGATCGGCAACCTGGTGATCGGCGCCGTGCCGGGCCAGGGCATCGTCACGCCGATGACGGTGGCCTCCGCGCTGGTGGCCAACACCAGCAACAACGCCGAAACTGTGGCAGAAAATCTGCTGATGCTGTTGCAATCCCTCGACTCCAACGGCAATCCGGATGACGGCATCACGTTCACTCAGGCGATTCGCGACGCGGTCGCTGCGAACTCCATCGATCTGACGGCTGCGGACACGGCGTTCGACTCCTCGCTGAGCACGTTTGTCACCAACGTCAGCAGCGCCTCGGGCGTTTCGCTGGACCCCGTGACTCGCGATGAGGCGAGAGATCACTTCCTCGCGCAAGGTCCGGCCGCGCTGGCCGGCGTTTACGTACGCGCTGACGAGAACTTCGAGCCCATCACGCAGAAGATCGTGACGTTGACGATGTTCCGCAGCGGCCGCTACCTGCTCGGCGGTCAGCACGATGTGGCCGCTTGCAACCGGGGCGATTCGTCCGGCACGCCGGTGAACGATCTGGTGTTCAGCGATAGCAACGGCAACGGCGTCGAATACGGCCAGTACACCTGGAATCCGCTCGATAACACCTTCTCTGTCTCGAACGTGAGCGTCGAGACCGATGGCTTCTGCGGCTTCAACGAGCCGATCGTCGGTGCGATCAACGACACGACCGAGTTGGAAGTGACCGTCAATGGCTTGGTGTTCCGCGATAGCGAAGGCAATGTTGCGTATCGCTTCGTGCGTCATGACAGCGACAACAGCACGATCGCCGGCACGTGGCTCCAGCCAAGCGCCTTGATGCGAGGTCAGCCGCTGGTGTTCACGCTGTTCCCCTCGAGCGAAGACGGCAAGGCCGGCCGTTACTTGATGGTCGACGCCATGCTGCCGACGCCGGAGGACACTTCGCCCGGCATCGAAGAAGGCTGCTACAACATCGATGCGAACGACACTCTCACGGTCGAGCTCAACAGCTCGGTGTGCGCAAACGCCATCGATACCAACGACACCGCGGGCGTTTCCAGCGGGTCGGGCTTGCAGATGTTCGTCGACGAGAACGATCGCTTGATCGTCGCCGAAGGTGAGGATGTGACCGGCTTCGCGCGCTTCCCACAGCCGCTGCTGACTCACGAAGCTCTCGCGGGCGCCTGGATCATCCAGGAAAGCCCCGACGTGACCGATCTCGGCGCGCAGCCGAATCTGGCCATGCTGACGGTGTTCGAGGACGGCCGCTTCCTGTTCGGCACGCAGCAGAACGATGCGACTTGCGTGACCGGCTATCCGACCGCTGGCCAGGAAGCCGATGGCAACGGTCTCGAATACGGCACGCTGTCGCTCACGAGCGGCCTGGTCGTCCCGCAGACGACTATCGACACTAACGGTGAGTGCGGCCTGTTCGACGCCACCAAGGAGTTCCAGCAGCGTTACTTCATCGTTCCCAACGCCGCCGGCAATGCGCTGACGGTGTGGGCGAACGACGAGGAAGATCCTTCGGGCTTCGTGTTCAAGCGCGTCCCATCCGTGCCGAATGAAATCACCGGCGCGTGGCTGTGGACCGACGAGAGCGCGGGCGCCGACGAGTTCGCGGTGGTCGCGTATCTGCCGAGCGGCGTGATGTTCGAAGTGTCGACGTTCCTGGATTTCCAGGGCTTGCTCCGCGAGTCCTTCACGATGGAAGGCGACACCATGACCTCGCAGAGCGCCGGTTACGTGCACTGCGTGGACACGGAGAACGAAGTGAGCGACTGCTTGGGCGATCCGGAGTCCAGGATCATCGAGGAATACGTTGTCGAAGGCGACACCATCGCCGATGACGACGAACCCGGCAGCACGATGACGCGCATCCCTGCCGAGTAATTCACAAGGCATCTGCCTTTGCCGAGGGCCGGGGTCATCCCCCGGCCCTTTTTTATTCGGATCGGCCTCGGCTATGGCGCGTGCTTGCCTGTCGGCTCCATCCAGTTCTCCACGCGAAGTCTATTTACACGCGAGAACTCACGAACGTTGTTGGTGACAATCGTTGCACTGATGCTCAGGGCATGACTCGCAATCAGGGTATCCAACGGCCCAATTGGCGTGCCGCCAGATTCCAGAGCAGCGCGCACATCTCCGTAACAACTCGCGGCAACATCGTCAAACGCTAGAACTTCAAGTGGAAGCAGAAATTGCTCCAATGCGGCGCGGTTTTTCTCGGGCAGACTGCTCTTGGCGACTCCGAAACTCAATTCAGCCAACGTGATGGAAGAAATCGCAACATCACCCGGCTTGTGCCGTCGCAGCCGACCGATTAGTTCAGGAGGGTGCCGTTTGATCAGTGCAATGCAGATGTCTGTATCCAGCATCCACATCACAAAGACTCACGTCGATCGTTGTCTTTGGGTTGAGCCCGATCAGCCAGGAAGTCACCGGTGAACTGATCGAGGCTATCGACCAAAGCGTCCCAGGACTTTTTCTTGGGCAACAGCACGACGGCGTTGCCGGCCTTTTTGATCAGTACTTCATTTCCTTCGAAGCGGAACTCCTTAGGCAAGCGCACGGCCTGACTTTCGCCGTTCTTGAACAACTTTGCGGTTTTCATGGCGGGCACCTCGGAAACTTGTCGTATATACTTATAGTCTATACTACATTCAAGCCCGTGTCAGCGTCCATATCCCCGTCATATTGCCGACATATCCTTGTCACCGACGATCCTCGGAAGGTCTTCAGGTCTATGAAACTCGTGGGAAAAACACCTGCCCTGCTCGGAATTCTGATTGCGTTGACCGCTCACGGCGGCCTCGCGGACCCGTTGCACAAGTTCGGTAACGAGGGAGCGTGGGTGCATGTGGACAGCGGTTGGAGGTTTCCCAAGGAGGTGGGGGATTTTGGCCGCGTGACTCAGCCGTACAATATCGATGGGAACAACGATGCCGGCGCTGAGTATCGCCAGGCGCAGGTATCGGCTGAAGTAGATGTTTATGCGGCGGACTCCGCCGCGGTGGACGCAACGATCGAGGGCGCGAAGGACACGGCGGCGCGAAAGGCTGGTGAAGGCGCGCAGGTTCGATCGGAGAAGCCGTTCCAGGTTGCGGGGCTGAAGGGCGGAGTGAAGATCACATACGCGCCGAAGTCGGACGCCGCGGGCGTGCAAACCAACCTGTATTACTTCACAACGGATCGGTGGCGCGTGAAGGTGCTGGCCACAACGGAGGCTGGCGGTGAACTGGCGCTCGATGAGTTCGTGCGGGCGCTGCCGTGGAATACGCTTGGCACGGATTCGGGCATACACTGATCAGATGATGCGACCGTCCGTAATCGCCATCGCAATGAGCATGCTTGCCGCCTGCGGCGGGCTGGCTTATCTGCATGCGACGCGCGAGCAGACAACGGAAGATCTGGCTCGAACCGCCGCAGCGCCTCAGAGCAAGACAGCAGCTGAGTCAGTTCGGCCGGCGAACGACGCCACGTCAACGACTACCGCCGCGAGCACGACGGAAGCTGAGTCTTCGTCGCCCGCCGAAGAAACAACACTCAGCACGACAAACGTCGCGCCTCCTGAATCCGTCGCGCAGTGGATCAAGGACACCCAAAGCTCCGACGCGAAAACCCGCGCCGCCGCCATTGCCGCTCTAGCGGACGCACCGAAGGCGCAAGCGATGCCCGCACTGGAACGAGTGCTCGAAACCGGCGAGCCCGACGTAGACCGCCACATCGCCCTCCGCTCCATGCACGCCCTCGCCTTACGCGATGGCGACGCGACCGGACAGATCCGCGATGTCATGCGCCATGCGATCTATCACGGCGACGACGACGGCGTCACACAGACGGCGCAATCCCTGCTCGACGACATCGAAGCCGAGTTCGCAACGCGCGAACAGCCAAAGAACTAACGACAGCTGTGACGGTGACCGTCCGCCGGCCCAAGTGGACCGACGGATCGCGAAACCCATTTATATAACTCGCCGGATCAAACCAGGATGCTGACGATACGACCGATGGACCAGTAAGCCGCGATGCCGCCAATGGCGTAGAGCGCGGGCTTGCGCGCAGCAACGAACTGCGGCCTGGCCGCGAAGAGCCGGTACACCCCATAGCAAATGACCACCACAAGCAACTGACCGAGCTCCACACCCACATTGAATGTGAGCAAGGCTACGAACAGATGCTTCTGTGGCAGCCCGATCTCGGCCAATGCGCCGGCGAAACCCAGGCCATGCACCAAGCCAAACAGGAACGCCACCAGCGCCGGCCAGCGCCGCGACAATGTTTGTTCCTTGTTCAGCGCCTCGCCCGCGACCAGCATGATGGACAACGCAATCGTTGCCTCCACGGGCGGCGAGCGCAACGTGAGCAAGCCCAACGCGCTGAGCGCCAGGGTTAGGCTGTGCGCCAGCGTGAACGCGCTGATGGTAAGCACCAGCCGCTTGTTGAAATTCACCAGGAACAGCAGCGACAGCACGAACATCAGATGATCGAAACCGCCCAGGATGTGCTCGATGCCGAGAATCGAGTAAGCCCGCGCGATCTCGCCCATGCCGCGACGATCTTCGGCGGAACCATACAGATGCACTTCGGGCTGACCCGCGGTGAGCGTGAAGATCCGGCTCTGGCCGTCGAGCCAGAAGATTTTCACGATGGCCGCCGAATAATCCTCGCCGACGCCCTGGACTGTGAGCGTGCCGAACAACCCCTGCTCGCCGCAGCGGAGCATGTTTGTTTCAGCAACGCAGCTCTCCGGCCACACAGGAGTAAGGACGGTGGCGGCCGCCTTGTCGCTGCTGGCAGTCCATTGCCAAAGAAATTCGCCGGGCGAAGTTTCGCGGACTTCCATCTCGGCCATGCTCAACTCATGCGCGGAAACAGCGTTCGAGACGAATGCCGCCAACAGCACAATCAGCAGATGAACGGCGCGCATCACTTCTTCTCCACGCCGTCGATCTTGATGGTGTACTTCTTCGCCAGCGCGGCCACGGCAGCGCTGCGCTGTGCAGCCATCTGTGCATCGGTCCAGTCCTGCAGAACCACACCGCGCAGTTGGTCGAAATCAGCAGGCTGCGACGGAACGGTGGATTCGAGACGCATCGCGCGCCAGCCTTTCTTGTCTTGAATGGCGCGCCACTCGCCAGGAGGCGAGGCCTCCAGCGACGAGGCGAACTCGGCGCCGTAGCTTTGAACGATATTGCTGTGGGGCCGGTCGGTGAAGACGCGCAGCCCGGCTTCAGCATCTGGCGGCGTGCCGGAATTCAGCGCGCTCACGAAAGCACGGACCGCGGCTTCGGTGGAATCACCGGACAGCACGGCTTCCTGAAAACTGAAACGCGCCGGCGAGTCATATCGCGCACGGTTCTTCTCGAACCAGTCGCGCAGCACCTTCTCATCGTACGGCGGACGCTTGGTGTTCGCGTCGACCATGCTCAGCGCCTTGAAAATCACACGTTCGCGAATCGCCTTGTCGCCCTTGTCGAGGCCGAGCGCCAAGCCCTCGCGATACAACACCTCGTTGTCGAGCCACACCTGGCGCAGCGCCTGCAACTCCTCCGCATTCGGCTCGCGACCGCGCGACGCACTGAAGACTCGCTGGATTTCGGCATCCGCTTCCGCATTCAGCTCGATGAGATTCGGATCGTCCGCCTGACCCGCGATGATTGAGTCGACCCCGAACAGCACGGCGCCGATCAGGATGAAATGAAACAACGGCTCGCGCAGCCAGGACACGCGCCGAACAGGCGCCGCGGCGGCGGAAGACCCAGTGGGCTCGTCGATAGAAAAGGGAACAGATGACATATATTTCAGCCTTGCCAGAAACGAAGAAAACGCCGCGCGTTGCCGCGCGGCGTTCTTTGGCTCACAACACGCGAAGCGTTACTTCACGCCGGCAACTTTGTAGCCGTTGTCGGTTTCGATGTAGATCGGGTTGCTGTAGAACCACAGGTCGGCCCATGCGGCCACGTCATAGCTGACGTACTGCGGACCGGTGACTTCCGGATAACGAGCCATGTGATCCGGGCAGCCGTCGATGGCAGCGCCGGTGTACACGGTGTTGGCCGGAATCTGCGTGGTCATCTTCGCCGTGCAGGGGATCGTCAGCTTCGACGGATCGCTTGCGTTGGTGTAGATGTCCGCCAGCGGATTGCCGTTCGCATCGGTCTCGTACGGCACGGAAGCCGGCAGGTTGGTGCCGCGCAGACGCACGTACTGCGAGTCCGCCGTGTTCGGCAGGCGATACACGATGGTCTTGAAACCGGCGTAGGCATCGCTGCCATTGCCGTACTTGCTCTTCCAGGTGCCGGGACCGAACGTGCGCAGGATGCGAGCGCTGGTGTTCTTCGCGCCCTCCGGCACGGTGCTCATGTCCTGATTGTCGATCCAGTTGTCCGGCCACTGACCCGAGTACTGCGGCGAGCCCGGCTGCTTGTAGCCCTTCACGTAGCCGCCGATCACGTCGACATGGCTGAGCTCGGGCTTGTTGAGCGGCTGGTTGACGCCGATCTGCGCGAGCGACGGATTGGCGAAGGTGTACGGCGAGAAGCTCGTGCCGGTCGGATCGCGCAGAGCGATCGCCACCACGACTTCCTGACCCATGCGGATCTTCAACTTCTCGCCCATGGTGGCGCAGTTCGCGTTGGTCTGCAGATCGGTGCGATTCATCGCCGCCTGCAGCGCCAGCACTTCCAGCTGCGCCATGCCCGCCGTGCCCTTGAAGCGGTCGTCCGCGCAGGCCACGAAAGTGAGGCGATCGATCAGCTGACCGGAAGCGGTCCAGCTGTTGCCGCTGCGCAGACCGTCGACGATCTCTTGCGGCGTGTTGATGTCCTTGGCTTTGCCTTCGGTGTCGCGGACCATCACGAAGTCGCGCTGATATTCGCCGGGCAAGAAGTCCTGCGTGGTGCGACGATCGTCCGGAGCGAACTGACCGCGGTTGTGCCAGTCGGAGCTCGCGAAGAACCAGAAGTTGCGACCTTCACCCAGCAGCGCGTCCCAGACGCCGCCGATCTGAGCGCCGTACACGCCGGTGCCGCCATAAGTGGTGCCGCCGACGCTGTCGACGCGCACGCCGCCGATGCTGTTGCGGTCCGGGCTGTACTCGCCGCGGTTGTCGGAGGCGCCGTGACCAGGCTGCGTCTCCATGCCGAACGCGACCGTGGGGGCGGCGTTGTTGAAGTTACGCAGGTGCTCGATGTTGAAACCGTTGTTGCCGTTCGGGTTGAACGGTCCAGCGCGCTCGAGGTGCGCCGGCACGTAGTAGCTGGTGGTCGGGTGATAAGCGGCCATCCACTTCATCGCTTCGACGGTCTTCAGGTGACCGCGCTCGCCGCTGCCCGTGCCGCCGGCCGGGAACAGCTTCGCAGCCGCCGGCTTCCAGTCCGGGTTGGAGGGAGAGGAATATTCGCTGCCCGGCACCGAGCAGTCCCAGTTGTTGCTGCCGCCACGGCTGTTGTCCGAGTCGCCGCGATCGAAGCAGTACGACCATTTGCTGAGCGCGGTGGCATCGCCCACCGGCACGTAGCCGCCGGCGCCAATCGTGCCGCCCTTCTTGCCCACGATCTGGCCGCTGATGACCGACATCGAGGTGTGCTCGTGACCAGCCACGACCGACTCGAGTCCCATGAACACCGGAATGTTCTTCAGGCCGCTCAGGTACTCGGTGACCGGATACTGATATTCCTGAATCGACTGCCAGCGCCACATGCTCGGGTTCGCCTGCGAGGCGAGCGTGGTGGTGGAGCTGCCATCGGAGGAGCCGGTGTTACCTTTCACGGCGGCAGCGCCGATGGTATTCGCCCAGGTGGTGGTCGGGCCGCGCCCTTCGACGTACGGATACGCCGGCGTGCTCAGCGACGCGTCTTCGACCAGCGTGCAATTGCGGTTGCCGCTGCCGCCGTGACCGGCCTGCACGAACCAATCCAGTCCCCAGGGAGTCTCCTGCTTGTCCGTCGACTTCTTGACCAGCTTTTCCATGGAGATGGAGCCGTCGGAGCATGTCGTGTGGTTGTGGAAATCGCCCGTGGCGTAGGTGCCCTTGGGCTTCACTGCCGGCGTGCCGGTGTCACTACCATCCTGGGCCGTAGCAGCGGTCATCGTGGCCGCGCTGAGTACAGTCGCGACCGCCGCTGCGATCTGACTGCGGGTGAATACGACTCTCATCTTGTATCGAAGCTCCCTTCAAGCTGTCGGGGGTGTTGTGAAGGAAGGGAGCGTAGATAGCGCATGTGACTGTCATGTGAACTATTAATGATGTCTGCTTCCGATCTGCGACATCGGTCGGCGCGGCTGTCACGAAGCCGTAGCAATCGCAGTCCTAAAATAAAAGGTTGCGCGCACGCGCGAGTCATGCCGAAAGCAGTTCATGTCCGAGGTCATTGGTCTTTTTCCCACGCCGTTGATGCGAATACCCGGCGCGCTCCAGCCGTCGTTAGTGAAGGGCTTGGTCGAGCACTTCAGTACGCAGGCATGGCTCGCCAACAATTCGTCGGGCAACCTGTCGCACACGACGATGCTGAAGCCGTCGGACAGCCCGCTGCTGGTGGCCGCGGCCACGGCGATCACGCCGCTGTTGAGCGAATTTGGTGCGTTGTTGTTCGGCGAGCGACTGCCCTGGTCGCTGAAAGAGATGTGGGTGAACCTGCTCGACACCGGTGGGCGGCAGGCCATGCACAACCATGCGAACAGTTTTATTTCTGGCGTGGCCTATCTCACGCCGACGCATTCCGACTCGCGCACTGTGTTCATGAAGTCGCCTGGCGGCAAGGACTTCTCGTTCAAGAACGATCACGCCGGCAGCGTCACGGGACCGTACAACGCGGAGAAGTGGATCAGCCCGCAGCCGGAGCCCGGCGATATCGTGCTGTTTCCTAGTTATCTGATGCACGCGGTGCCGCCGAACCCGGGCGCACGGCGGATCACGCTGGCGTTCAACGCCATTCCCACGCGGTTGGATTCCTGGGGCTACAAAATTGCTTTCAGCGGCTGACGCGCGGAGCCTGGCCGACGCGGCTCGCGCCGAGCGGTCCCATCACATGGGGCTTGCCTGTGCCCTGATGGTGGCGTCGGGGTTTGCCGGCCTCGCCTATCAGATCGTCTGGACTCAGCAGAGCACGTCGTGGCTCGGCCACGAATCGGCGGCGGTGCTCGCGGTGGTTGCGGCGTTCTTCGGCGGCTTGGCGCTGGGCGCGCTGACTCTCGGCTCACGCATCGAGCGCACCGCTCGACCGGCGCGCTGGTACGCGGCTTGTGAGATTGCGATCGGCGTTTGGAGTCTGGCGCTGATTGCGCTGCTCGATCCGGCGTCGAACGCATTGCTTACATTGCTCGGGCCGCAGCCGACGCCTGTGTGGCATTGGTTCGTCGCCTTCTTCGGTACGCTGGTATTGTTGTTACCGGCGACGATGGCGATGGGTGCGACGTTGCCGGCGATGGAACGCGTGTTCGCGGCCACGTCGCTCAGGAATGTTTCCATCAGTGCTTTATATGCCGCCAACACAGCAGGTGCTGTGCTCGGCGTGCTTGCGGCCGCGTTCTGGTTGGTGCCGCAACTTGGGCTGATGCGTTCTGGCATCTTTTGCGCCGCGCTCAATGTGGCGTGTGCGTTGGCGGCGCTGCGGTTGCAAGCGCATGAGGCTTCTAACGCCGCCGTCACTGAGGGCGCGCAGCCGCGCCCCGACAGGAGCATGCTTTGGTTGCTCGCCGCGACGGGCTTGCTCGGCATCGGCTACGAAGTGCTGGTCGTCCGGGCGCTGAGTCAGATCGCCGAGAACACGGTGTACACGTTTGCGCTGCTCCTGGCCGTGTACTTGATCGGCACCGCGCTCGGCGCCGCTATCCATGCGCGCTGGCTTACCAACTACGGCGCGCAGCCCGAAATCAGCCCCGGGCAATCGCGGCTCGGCGAGGCCACCAACAAAGGCGCCGCCGCCTCGCTGATTGGCGGCGATGACACGAGTGCAAGCAGCGGCGCGCGTTTGCAGAACATGCTTCTGCAAACGCTAGCGGCAGCGTGCCTTCTGGGCACGGTGCTGTTGGCTGGCGCGGACGCGGTCAAAGGATGGATCCTCGGCGCGCTCGGATCGAGCGTCGCGTCGGCGTTGATTGGCGAGGCAGCGATAGCTGCGCTCGCATTTCTATTGCCGACGATCGTGATGGGCGCGCTCTTCAGTCACTTGAGCACCAGAGCGCGTGACGGCGGCATCAGTTTCGGACGGGCGATTGGCATCAATACATTGGGCGCTGCAGTGGCGCCCCTTCTGTTCGGCGTCGTGCTGTTGCCCATCACCGGTCTGAAGCCGACGTTGATCCTGGTGTCCGCCGGATATTTGCTCTTGGTGGCGCGACCCGCATGGAAGCAGCCGAGTCATTGGGCGATGCTCGCGGCAGCAGCGAGCTGCTTGGTCTGGGCCCCGTCGCTGCTCAATACGCACGTGCCCGACGGCGGCAAGCTGGTCAGTCACATCGAAGGCGTGATGGCCAGCGTCAGCGTGATCGAGGACGCGTCGGGCGTCGCGACTCTGCACATCAACAATCGACAGCAGGAAGGCAGCACCGCCACGCTGCTCGCCGACGCGCGCCAGGCGCTCTTGCCCATATTCCTGCACCCGTCGCCGAAGCGAGCCTTGTTTCTCGGCCTCGGCACTGGATTGACCGCGTCTTCGGCGACTCTACACCCGGCACTGCAAGCCGATGCCGTCGAGCTCGTCCCGGAAGTGATCGCCGCCGCAACGGACTTCGCCAGTTCCTACGCGGACGGAGCCGATCTCACGCGCCTGCATACGATGAGCGCCGACGCCCGGCGGTTCGTGCGCACCAGCAGCGAGCAATACGACGTGATCGTCGCCGATAACTTCCACCCGGCCCGGAGCGGCTCCGCGTCTCTTTATACGATCGAACATTTCGAGAGCGTGCGTGAACGATTGGGCGAGGACGGCGTGTTCTGCCAATGGCTGCCGCTGCACCAGCTCGACCTCGACACTCTGCGGAGCATCGTTCGTTCTTATCTCAGTGTCTTCCCCCAAGGCGCGGCGCTGCTTTCGACCTACAGTCTCGACACGCCGACGATCGGCCTGATCTCACATCGCAATGACCAGCACTTCGACCTCGACCAGGTACGCGCCCAACTCGCGACAGCGAATGCCGATCAGCTCGCACGTTTCGGCATCACAGACGACCTCGCCCTCTTCGGCGCTTTCGTCGCGGGCCCACGTGCGTTAGCGAAGTTCGCAGGCGCTGCGTCGCTCAACACCGATGACCGACCGATCGTTGCCTACCGCGCCCCGACGATCACCTACTCGCCGACATCGGCGGCGCGCGATCGGCTGATTGAACTACTCAGTGAGGTCGATATCACACCAGCGGAGTTGCTGACCGGGACGGCGCAGTCAGAGTGGAGCGCCAAGCTCGCCGCTTATTGGACGGCCCGCAATCGTTTCATCGAAGCGGGCCGCGACGTTCGTCCCTCGTCGAATGTTCATGACATGATCGAGCAAGTTCGCGAGCCGTTACTGGCCGTGCTTCGTATCAGCCCGGACTTTCGCCCCGCCTACGATCCCTTATTTCGGATGGCGCTGGCGCTCGGCCGGGAAAATCCCGAAGCGGCGCGCGCACTCCTACTCGAACTACAGCAGATTCAGCCAGACCGCGAAGACGCGCGCCGCGCACTGGCCGAGTTGCTCGCCAACTAGCGCGCCTCAGGCCTGCGCCCGCCATTCATGGCGGCGCTCGCTCTGAATCGACCCGGAGATGTCGCAGAGTAGCCCGGTGATGAGCTCGATGGCGTCTTCGAGAGCGATGATGCCCGCCGGCGTGCCATGCGCATCGACTACTGGTACGCGACGAATCCCGGCCAGCCGCATGACCTGCAGAACGTCACGCAACTCGTCCGAGTCGTTCGCCAGCAGCGGCTGCCGTGACATGACATCTTGAACTTTGGTGGTGCGAGCATCCCGATTCGCGGCGGTCACCTGAAGCACGATGTCGCGGTCGGTGAGCACGCCGACCACTCGACGCAACTCGTCACCGTGGCGGTGGACGACCAGGAATCCGACATGCTGATCTCGCATCAGCCGGGCAGCGGTCACCACATCGGCACTGTCCGCGATCGAGATCACTCCCCGATGGCAGTGTTCGCCCACGTTCATGACTCTCTCCTCGGCGCTCGTGCTGAGTAGCGCCTACCCCGAAAAGTCATTCCGTTGCTTGTTGAAAAAGGGAATTGATTATTGCCAGGTCAACTGCACTGTAGAAGCCACGATGGGCCACATCCATGCGTAGAAATGCCGATCGTTCGCGACAGATTAAGACAAGTCGGCAGTATCAAGCTGTCCCTGCGCCCGTCATGACCGGCGAAGGCCGCGGCACTATAATGAGCGCCTACGACACATCAGGAAGAGTTGTCGCGATCTGTTCGCAATGTCAGCACCGAGCCTGTACGCGAGGCTGCTGGGCCCTGCCTTCGAGCGCCTGGCGCCGGCCCTGCAATCCATCCACGACGCACGCACCACCAAGCTGTACGTTGGCCGCTGTGACATTCGCGGCGGCGACGGTTGGCTGGCGCGGACGATTGCTCGCATCGCCGGTTTGCCCCTGGCCCGAATGGACGTGCCCCTGGAAGTGACCATCGACACCCATGCCGCCACGGAACGTTGGGTACGCAAGTTCGGCGCTCATCGCATGCAATCGCGGCTGGCGGTTCGCAATCAGCGCCTCGAAGAGCGGCTCGGGCCCCTCGTGCTCGCGTTCGAGTTGGCTGCTGAACAGGAACGCATCGTCTGGACTCTGCATAGCGCGCGGCTCGCGTTCCTGCGCTTGCCTTTGACCTGGCTGTTGAAGTGCGCGGCGTCGGAAGCCATCGACGACGGCCGTTACGGTTTCGATGTCAGCGCGCACGTGCGCGGCATCGGCCTGATCGTTCACTATCGAGGTTGGCTGGTTTCGCATGACGGATAGAGTGCTGGTGTTCGACGGTGTCTGCGTCCTGTGCAGTCACTGGGTCAGCTTCGTGCTCCGCCACGATAGACACCGGCTGTACAAATTCGCGGCCATGCAGACGGCCACAGGACGGGAGCTGCTGAGCCGGCACGGCCTGGATCCCGACGACCCCAAATCTTTTCTGCTGCTGGAAAGCGGCCGAGGTTACATGGACACGGACGCCATCATTCGAGTACTGAATTCTTTCGGCGGGCGCTGGCGCGTGCTCGCAATGATGGTTCGCGTGCTGCCCCGTTTCTTACGAGATGCGTCGTATAGATTCATCGCGCGCAATCGATACAAGCTGTTCGGCCGCCATGACCTTTGCGTCGTGCCGAGCGAGCAGACCGCGGACAGGTTCCTGAGCTGACGCATGAAGTCGGTCGTCGTTCTCGGCGGGTATGGCAACTTCGGTCGCCGCATCGTCGCGGCGCTGGCGCACGAGGCCGATGCTCGCGTTTTCGTTTGTGGCCGGGATCTTCGGCAAGCGACGGAGGCCGCGGAAGAATCAGGCGGTTCGGCGGAACCGCGCCGTCTCGATGCCCACGCCGCCGACTTCACCGCCGAGTTGCGCAAGCTGGGGACAACGATCGTCATTCACACGGCGGGCCCGTTCCAAGGACAAAGTTATACCGTCCCGCGCGCGTGCATCGCCGCCGGAGCGCATTACATCGATCTCGCCGACGGACGTGACTATGTCTGCGGCATCAAGACGCTTGATGAAGAAGCCAAACGCAGTGAAACGCTCGTCGTCAGCGGCGCGAGCTCATTGCCTGCACTCTCATCGGCAGTGGTCGATGCGTTGAGGACTCAGTTCTCGTCCATCGAAAGCATCGATCACGGCATCACCTCCGGAGCAAGACCGCCGGGACGAGCGACGATGGATGGCGTACTCGCGTACGCGGGCAAGCCATTCAAGCAGTGGCGCGACAACGAGTGGCATCCGGTGCACGGCTGGCAAGATCTGATGCGCCGGCGCTATCCCGATCCTGTCAGCGGACGCTGGATCGCGAGCTGCGACGTGCCCGACCTCGACTTGTTTCCGGAGCGCTATCGCCCGGTGCGAACCGTGCAGTTCCGCGCCGGCGTCGGGCCGGCGACGAGCATGTTCGGACTGTGGCTCGCGTCGTGGCTGGTTCGAGCGGGCGTGATTTCTTCACTCAAGAGCTGGGTGCCTGCACTTCATCGCACGGCCACTACATTCGCCCGCTTCGGTTCGAAATGCAGCGCCATGCACGTCACTGTGCGTGGGGTCGATCTCAACGGGGAGCCGGCGGTGCGCAACTGGTTCCTGCTGGCCGATCAGGATCACGGACCGTTCATCCCCTGCTTTCCTGCCATCGCGTTGGCGCGCAAGTTGTTGCGAGATGAAGTCTCCGAGCGAGGCGCCATGCCTTGCATGGGCCTGCTCACAGTCGATGACATTATCTCAGTGGGCGACGGGCTCGATTTGCGAGTGGTGCCGGGCTGATCGGCTCTCAGCGCACCACATTCCTATTGGTGTTGTGACTCGATCGGATCTTCCAGGCATCCCCTTCTCTTTTCGTGACCCAGGTGAACACGCCTTCGCGGGGTGGGCGCGCAGTGCCGTCGTTATCGCGATCGCCGCGAAGGCCCCAGTCGACATACACCAAAGCGATATCCGACTTGAGCAGCGACACTTCGACGTTGTTCACCGTGATGACACTGTCTTTGAATTTGTTAGCGTGGACGCGAGCATGGCCGCCTTCCACCATTTCCCGTCCGGTACCGCGTCCCGCATCGACGTTGATCCATACAACGTCCTCGGTGAGCAACTGGCCGAACGCTTTCATGTCATGCGCGTTCCAGGCGGACTCGAACGCAATGGCCAGCGCTCGGTTGGCGTCGACGGCAGAGCTTTCCGCTTCGGAATGCACGAACGGGCTCAAGATCGCGACCAGGATCGCGAGAAAAACAAACCGCCATACCCGCACACTCATGTCGCTCCCCCTTATCGACCCGGTTCGCGCGACCGGTTCCGTCGATGGTCCCTGCCACGCCAGGGTAACAGGAAAACGGACAAGGGCGCGATGCTGGAATGGGGGCGGCGTTTTCGGCAGGATGTTCGCTCGCGCTGAAAGTCACAGCCTGAGGAGGCGCTTCATGTTCAGCCACATCATGATCGGGACTCGCGATCTGCAGCGCGCGGCTGCCTTCTACGACGCAGTCCTGTTACCGATCGGGCTGAAACGCCGCCAAGTCATTCCGGACGGCGGACCGGACTCCGCCTGCTGGGTATCGCCCGGCGAGCCTTTGCCCCGCTTCTACGTCACTCTGCCGTTCAATCGTGAGCCGGCCACCGTCGCTAACGGCGGCATGGTGGCGTTCTTAGCCCCAAGCGCCGAGTCGGTCGACAGCGCCTATCACGCCGGGCTCGCCGCCGGCGGCAGCGACGAAGGTCCGCCCGGCGAACGCGTGCGCTACGGTGCAGGCTATTACGGCGCATATCTTCGCGACCCGGATGGGAACAAAGTTCACATCGTTTATCGCGGCGACCTGCTCTCGTGAGAATTCAACATGCGAACTGGCTAACAGGGAATAAACAACTCGTCAGCGCCGCGGGCGGCGCTGAGAGCTCCAGTAGCGGATGATGACGAAGCCGGTGGCCATGCCGCCGAGGTGGGCGAAGTGCGCGATGCCGGAGGCGGTCTGGGTAACGCCCATCACCAGCTCGAAGATGCCGTAGAGAGTGACGAACAGCCACGCCGGCATCGGAATCGGTGGGAAGATCAACATCAGCATGCGCTTCGGGAACGCCATGCCGAACGCGAGCAGCAGGCCGAATATGCCGCCGGAAGCGCCGACCACCGGCGCGGGCGGTCCGCCGCCGGCCGATACGACGATGAGATGCATGGCCGCCGCGCCGACGACGCACGCCAGATAGTAGAACAGGTAGCGCCGCGAGCCGAACAGCCGCTCGATATCCGACCCGAACATGAACACGGCGAACATGTTGAAGAACAAATGTTCCCAGCCGCCGTGCAAAAAGCCATAGGTGAGCAGTTGCCAGAGGTGGAACTCGGGGTAGCCGAGCGCCCCGGCCTGCGGAGGCCACAAAGCGAAGTACGCGTTGATCAGCCCGCCCGAGAGTCCCTGCAGGAGGAACACGATGAGGTTGAGGACGATGATCGCCTGGTTGAGCGGCGTAATGCGCGGCATGGTCCAGACAACAAAGCGCACCGTGCCGCGTCAGTTCCCTGCAGCGACCCCTACATGGAAATGCCAAGCCGGTTCAGGGCCAAACGCCGGGGTGACACGGTAGGATGCCTGCCGATTCGTCCCTTACCGGTGCGCGAATGAGTCAACAATCAAACCAATCGCAATTCAAGCTGCTGGCCCAGCGACGCTTCCTGCCGTTCTTCGGCGCCCAGGCCCTCGGCGCGTTCAACGACAATGTCTACAAGAACGTGCTCGTTATCATCGCGACCTACCAGTCGGCAAGCTACACCGCCCTGGAGCCGGCGTTGCTCACCAACGTCGCGGCCGGGCTTTTCATCCTGCCGTTCGTGCTGTTCTCGGGTCTCGCCGGCCAGCTGGCCGACCGGTACGACAAGTCGGTGGTATTGAAGGCGGTCAAGACCGCCGAGATCGCCATCATGGGCATCGCCGGCGTCGGCTTCGCGACCCACAGCATCGAAGTGCTGCTCGGCGCCCTGTTCCTGATGGGCGTGCATTCGACCTTCTTCGCGCCGGCCAAGTACGGCCTGTTGCCGGAAGTGCTGCGCGACGCGGAGCTGGTCGGCGGCAACGCGATGGTGGAAATGGGTACGTTCGTCGCCATCGTACTGGGCACGCTGGTGGCCGGACTGCTCGCCGCCGACGGCAGCATTCCGACGATCGTCATCACTCTCGTGGCCATCGCATCCGTCGGCTTTCTCAGCAGCCTCGCAATTCCCAAGCTGCAGCCCGCCGCACCGACGCTGAAAATCGATTGGCGACCCTGGACGTCGACGTGGGAAAACTTGCGCGCCGCCGCCGAGTCGCGCGTGGTGTTCCTCTCGATCCTCGGCATCTCGTGGTTCTGGTTCTACGGCGCGCTGGTGCTCGCGCAGCTGCCCCTTTATACAAAAGATGTCCTCGGTGGCAGCGAAGAAGTCGTCACCGTGCTGTTGGTGATGTTCTCGGCGGGCGTGGGCATCGGCTCGTTACTCTGCGAGCGCTTGTCCGGGCGCAAAGTGGAAATCGGTTTGGTGCCGTTCGGCTCCATCGGCCTCACGGTATTCGCCGTGGATCTTTTCTTTGCGACACCCACAATGGCGGGCGCCAATCTTTCCGCTCGCGAATTCATCGCGGCGCCCGGTTCATTGCGCGTGTTGATCGATATGGCGCTCATCGGCGTGTTCGGCGGCTTGTTCATCGTGCCGCTGTATGCGCTCGTTCAGCAGCGCACGCGTCGCGAGATCATGTCGCGAGTCATCGGCGCGAACAGCATCCTCAATGCCGTGTTCATGGTGGTGGCCGCCGGCTTGGCCGCGCTGGCGCTGCACGCCGGCTTGACGATTCCGCAGCTGCTGTTGCTGACGGGCGTCTTGAATGCGTTCGTCGCGATTTATATCTACAGCCTGGTGCCCGAGTTCCTGTTGCGCTTCATCGCCTGGCTGCTGATCCATTTCGTGTACCGACTGGACCGCCGCGGCATCGACAACATTCCCGAGGAAGGCCCGGCGCTGCTCATCTGCAACCATGTCGGTTTCGCGGACGCGATCGTGATCTCGGCGGCCTGCCCGCGCCCGATTCGTTTCATCATGGAGCGGAGTATTTTCAAGATCCCGGTATTGAGCACCCTGTTTCGGGGCATGAAAGCCATTCCGGTGGCGCCCTCCAAGGAAGATCCGGAGGTCTACGAGCGTGCGTTTCAGCTCGTCGCCGCCGAGCTGCGCGACGGCAACCTCGTTTGTATCTTTCCGGAAGGCAAGCTGACGCCTGATGGTGAGATCGGCGAATTCCGCGCTGGCATGATGCGCATCTTGAAAGAAACACCGGTGCCCGTGGTGCCAATGTCGCTGTCCGGCCTGTGGGACTCGATGTTCTCCCGCAAATACAAACAAGTGTGGAAACGTTGGCCGCGTCGCTTCTGGGCCAGGATCACCCTCAAGGTCGGCGAGTTGATTACGCCGGAACGGGCCGACCTTCAATTGCTGCGCGAGCGCGTCGTGGAGCTTCGCGGCAAGGCGCGGTAGGAACCGCCGCCCCAAAAAGAAAGCCCGCCGGATACGGCGGGCTCAAAGGGGGATAGGTTGGGCCTGTCAAAAAAGCGACGGTGCTATGAAACCACCGCCGCGTCTCGAAGACACTTGTTCAAAAGTCTGTCATCAGGCAGCGACACGATATGGGCGATACGCCAGGTGCAGGTCGCGAGCCACTGCCTCGCAAGTAATCGCTCCGGCATGAACGTTCAAGCCCGCGGCCAGATGAGGATCCGCCGCCAGCGCTTTCTCCACGCCGAGATCGGCCAGCTGTTTCACATACGGCAACGTCGCATTCGTCAGCGCGAAGGTTGACGTGCGCGGCACAGCGCCCGGCATGTTCGTCACACAGTAGTGCACGACGCCATCGACCACGAACGTCGGCTCGGCGTGAGTCGTCGGTCTGCTGGTCTCGAAGCAGCCGCCTTGATCGATGGAAATATCCACCATCACTGCGCCCTTCTTCATCTTGCTGACCATGTCGCGCGTCACGAGCTTCGGCGCAGCCGCGCCGACCACGAGTACAGCGCCGATGACGAGATCTGCCTGAGTGACGAGCGACTCAATCGCTTCGGCGGTCGACGCGATCGTCTTCAGACGACCGGCGAACAGAGCATCCAACTCGCGCAAGCGCTTCAACGAGCGATCGACGACTGTGACATCGGCTCGCATGCCGACCGCAATCTCCGCTGCCGCCGTACCAGACACACCACCCCCCAGCACCACGACTTTCGCCGGCGCCGTGCCAGGCACGCCCCCGAGCAACACACCGATTCCTCCGTTGGCCTTTTGCAAAGACGCCGCGCCCACTTGCACCGACATGCGACCGGCGACTTCACTCATCGGCGTTAGCAGCGGCAACGAGCCGTTTGGAGCAGTGACTGTTTCATAAGCGATGGCCGTCGCGCCGGACGCCATCAGAGCATTGGCCTGTTCGGGATCGGCGGCCAGATGTAGATAAGTGAAGAGCACCTGACCCGGACGCAGCATCTTGCATTCGGTGAGCTGCGGCTCCTTGACCTTCACCACCAGGTCCGCGGCATCGAATATTTCCTTGGCGGTGCCAACGATCTTGGCCCCGGCCGCGACGTAGGCCGCGTCCTCGACGCCGATGCCGGCCCCGGCCGTGCTCTGAATGAGCACCTGATGGCCCGACGCCACCAGCTCACGAACCCCCGCGGGCACCAGACCGACGCGATATTCGTGATTCTTGATCTCTTTGGGTACGCCGATGCGCATAAAACCTCGTGATGACTTTCGATTGATCGTCGGAGCGAAAGCGCGAAACGACTTCACTCTAGGTTGGCGCCGACGCACGAAGCTGCCCCAATCGGGCGCATTCGGCCGGATCTATGGCAGAATCTGCGGCATTACCCAGCCGTCACGACGGATTCTTGCGCATGAAGTTCGACCGCTTCGACCGCGCCATCCTCCAGGCGCTGCAACACGAGGGCCGCATTCCGAACAGCGCGCTGGCCGAGCGCGTGAATCTGTCGGAATCGGCCTGCTTACGTCGCATCCGCCAACTCGAGGAGTCCGGGCTCATCGAGGGCTATACCGCTCTGATCAACCAGCAGAAGGCTGGATGCCCCGTGAACGTGTTCGTCAACATCACGCTCGATCGTCAGGACGAGACCGATCTGCGCAAGTTCGAAGAAGCCGTGCGCAAGATTCCCGAGGTCATGGAATGCTATTTGATGACGGGCGACTATGACTATGTGGTGCGCGTGGTCGTCGCCGATACCGCGGACTTCGAGCGACTACACAGCAAACATCTCACTCGACTGCCCGGCGTCGCCCGCGTTCACTCCAGCTTCGCGCTGCGCACGGTGCAAAAGTCGCGCGAGCTGCCCATTCGTTGATGACAGAAATGTGACGAAGCTGATGAGTGGCTGACGAAGATCGACAGTCACCCGTCAGCCTGGCGTCGGTAAAATGCGCCTCGGACGTTGAGCGTTAGCAACGTCAGCTCCTGAAATCCTCACACCAACACCGGCGCACGATGCGGCCGGCGGAGTTCGATTGAATGCAACGTTTGATGCCTTTGCTGCTGACTGCCGTCGCGGTCAGCGCGTGCACTACCGCCACGAGCGACCGCTTCGCCAGTTCGGGTTCGGCAAAGCCGGTGTTCGCTTCGGTGGAGACGGAGCCTGTGGCGAGCGCGAACGATGCGGCGGACGATCCGGCCATCTGGGTGCATCCAACCGATCCGTCGCGCAGTCTCATCATCGGCACGGACAAGAAGAACGGGCTGGATGTATATGACCTCGCCGGCAAGCGCGTGCAGTCGTTGCCCGACGGACGCATGAACAACATCGATATTCGTTATGGCTTTGCGCTCGGCGGTCAGCAGGTCGCCATCGTCGCGGCGACCAATCGTACCGACCGGACGTTGTCGTTGTATGCAGTCGATGCCCACGGTCGCTTGAGCGATGTGGCCGATGGGAAGATCGCGACGGGCATGGCCGATCCGTATGGCTTATGCATGTATCGCAGCTCGGCCGGTGAGTATTTCGTGTTCGCCAATGACGGCGACAGCGGCGCGTTCAAACAATGGCAACTCGAAGCCCGCGGCTCCAAAGTCGGCGCCCGCCTCGTCCGCGAATTCCTCGTCGGCTCCCAAGCGGAAGGCTGCGCAGCGGATGACGGCACTGGCCACTTATATATCGCCGAAGAAGACGTCGGCCTCTGGCGCTACTCCGCCAGCCCCAACGGCGGCGACGCCCGCACTCAGATCGACTCCGTCGCATCGGGGCATCTTACTGATGATGCCGAAGGTGTGACGATCTTCTACGGCGCCGGAGACGCGGGCTATCTATTGGTCTCGAGCCAGGGCTCGAACGACTACAACGTGTATCGCCGCGATGGGCAGAACGATTTCATTGGCAAATTCGCCATCGTCGCGAGCCGCGAAGGCATCGACGGCACCACCGACACCGACGGCATCGATGTCAGCAGTGCGTCGTTGGGTCCAGCCTTCGCCCACGGCGTCTTCGTCGCCCAGGACGGCAAGAACACCGCTCCCTCCGCTGCTCAGAATTTCAAGCTCGTGCCCTGGGAGCGGATCGCCAAGGCGCTCAACCTGCCGCTGTAGTCTTCCACGGGGTAGTTCTCAATCCGCGGCGATCGGCGCACGTGGATCGGACATAGCGCTCCGGCCGATATCCGTTATATCCTCACGGATATCGCGCTGCGCGGCGAGGGCCGCACCTGTTCCGCCAGGCTCAAGTGGGATTTCTGAGTGAACGCACCTCTATCAACGAGACGCTGCGCGTCGAGCCGCTGCCGTGGTCGGCGAGCGTTGGGTGCGCGTGATGGAGCGGCGGCCGCCGTCGCGGTCGGGGCTTACGGTTTTGAGCATGTGGCCGAAGTATTTTTCGGCCCGGGCGTTGGTTTCTTTTTCGAACTGTCGATACGCCGCCACGATCGCTTCACCGAATTCGGTGAGCGTGGTGCCGCCACCGCCGCTGCCGCCCGTGCTCGTCAGCACAAGAGGCTCGCGAAAGGTCTGATTCAAGCTGGCGAGCAGTTGCCAGGCGCGGCGATAGCTCATGTCGAGCTCGCGAGCCGCCTGCGACAGCGAGCCGGAGTCGCGCATCTTTTCGAGCAGCGCGATCTTGCCGGGCCCGATGGCATGCACGGAATCGAAATCGACACGCAAGGTAATCTTGAGCCGGCTCATCGCTTGTCTCCACGGGCGATGTACCAAAGTAACGCAGCCCCGGCCGCGATCCAAGCGCTGGCTGGCAACGAGGCACCGATATGATCCGCTCCCTGGCCAGTATCTGTACACGCGTCATCGCAATCGCCCTGCTGCTGAGCCTGCCGGCGCAGGCGGCCGAGGCGCAGCGCGAACCGCTGATCGTGTTCGCGGCGGCCTCGCTGACCGATGTGTTACAGCAAGTCGGGCCGCTGTACACCCGGCAATCCAATGTCCCCGTGAAGTTTTCCTTTGCCGCCAGCTCGGCGCTGGCCCGGCAGATCGAATCGGGCGCGCGGGCGGACGCCTTCTTATCCGCCGACCAGGATTGGATGAACTACCTGCAGGAACGCAAGTTGATCAAGGCCGACACGCGCACCGACCTGCTGGGCAATCGCTTGGTTCTGATCGCGCCGAAGGACAGCAAAGTTACTTTGAAACTCGATCGTGGCGCGCCACTGCTAAAGGCGCTGGGCGCAAATGGCCGCCTCTCTACCGGCGATCCGGACTCCGTGCCCGTCGGCAAATACGCGAAGACGGCGCTCGGCAACCTCGATCTATGGTCTGCAATCGAGCCACGGCTGGTTCGGGCAGATAACGTACGTGTCGCGTTGATGTACGTCGCGAGAGGTGAAGCCCCGCTCGGGATCGTGTACGCCACTGACGCGGCGGTCGAGCCGCAGGTACGCGTCGTAGATGTATTCCCTGAATCGTCGCACGAACCCATTACCTATCCAGTCGCCGCGACTACGACCGCTTCGCCGGCCACCGACTCTTTTCTGAAATTTCTCAGCAGCGACCCAGCCCGCGCGATCTTCACGAAAGCGGGGTTCGAGAAGCCGACGGCGGAGCCTCGAAGAACGCGTGCCCACGAATAGACACGGACTTCACCAGTACCCAAATCGGCAAGCCAACGCGTAGATCGAGAGCGATCGAGGCGGCGCGGGTGACGCGAGAGAGGACATGCGCGCCGCCGATGTCGACGTAGACCAAATCAGTGTCAGCATCGTCCGCCACCACGCGCGAGACGGTACCAGTCATGAGGTTACGAACGCTGAGATTCTCAGGGCGGCTGGTCGCGAGAATGATGTCCCGCGCCAGCAGTTGAACGCGCACAGCGGCGCCGACCTTCGCGTCGCGAAGATTGATACGCAGCGAGTTGTCGCCGATGCGAACCGTCGCAAGCCCGGTACCGCCGTCGACCGCCGTGACCGTGCCGTGAAGTACCGCGCCGACAGCGTCGGAACCGACGATGGCGCGCAGCTCGGGATGCAAGCTCAAGTCATCCAACGTGCCCTGCGATAGCACTTTGCCGCGATCCATCAACACGACGTGCGTTGCGAGTCGCAGCACTTCTTCGAACTGGTGACTCACGTAGATCATCGGAATCGCCAGCTCGTCGCGCAGCTTTTCCAGGTACGGCAACACTTCTTCGCGACGCGCGGCATCGAGCGACGCCAACGGCTCATCGAGCAACAGCAAACGCGGGCCAGACAACAAAGCCCGCCCCAAGGCGACGCGCTGACGCTCGCCACCGGACAGCTGATTGACCCGCCTCGACAGCAAAGGCTCCAACCCGAGCAGCGGCGCGACCATGTCCAGCGTGATCCTCGACGCGGCCGGGGGCGGATTCATCCGCAAATCATGCAAATGCGGAACGAAACGCTTGGCGCGCTTCTCTCCGTAACGCAGATTCCCCATCACATCCAGGTGAGGAAACAACCGCGCATCCTGAAAAACGTAGCCGATGCGCCGATGCTCGGCCCGAAGGGACTTGCCATTCGCATCGAGCGGCACGCCATCGATCTCGATGTGCACTTCATCCGCAGGCAGCAGCCCCGCGATGATGTTCGCCAACGTCGTCTTGCCGCAGCCAGAGCGACCGAACAACGCGACCACCCCCGGCGCCCCCACCTGGATGGCCACATCCAGCACGAACCCATCGCGATGTTTCCTGGCGCGAATACTGAACATGCAGCCGCTACCTTCCGAGCATCCGCCGCACGCGACGCGCGATGAATTCAGCCGTGATCAACCCGAGCAGGCCCAGCGAAAATGAAATCGTCGCGAGCCGCGCCGCCATCGCATCGCCGCCCGGCGTCTGCAGGGCGGTGTACAGCGCCAACGGCAGCGTCCGCGTTTCGCCCGGAATATTGGAAACGAATGTGATGACCGCGCCGAACTCGCCCAGCCCGGCCGAAAACGCCATGACTGCGCCAGCGAGAATGCCGGGCAACATCAGCGGCAAAGTCACACTGAAGAAACGATCCCAAGCCCCAGCGCCGAGCGTGCGCGCTGCATCTTCGAGGCCCACGTCCACGCCCTCCAGCGAAATACGAATGGCGCGCACCATCAGAGGAAAGCTCATCACCGCCGTCGCCACCGCCGCGCCAGCGCTGGTGAAGACCAATTGAATTCCGAAGTTCTCATATAGCCAGCCGCCGATGGGTCCGCGCATTCCAAACAACAGCAGCAACAGATAGCCAACCACCACTGGCGGCAGCACCAGCGGCAGATGGACGATCGCATCGAGCAGCAGACGGCCGCGCAGCGCCCGGCGCGTCAGCAGCCAGGCCACCACGATGGCCAGCGGCAGGCTGAATAACACGCTGCGCAAGGCAATCGACAGGCTCAGGCGGACAGCGTCCACCTCGGCGGCGGTGAGCATCATCGCGTCAGTATAGTGGAGCGTGCAGACGAGCCCCTCGTGGCGGGGCCACCGTGGAAGTTTTGAGCATAGCCAAGCGGCGCGGCCACACCGTAAGATCCATACACCCGGGCATCGAGCTCGGGTCAGCCAGAGGATTCGTCATGAACAAAACCATTATTACCGGAACGCTGCTGGCCAGCCTTGTCGCCGCCGCTGCCGCGAGCGCGGAGTGCTCGTATCCCAGGACCCCGTCCGGCCTGCCCGATGGCGCCACCGCGACCCAGGACGAGATGGTCGCCGGTATGAAGGCCATCAAGGAATACAACGCCTCGGTGAGCTCCTATCTGGAGTGCTTGGAAACCGAAATGAACACCCGCATCGAGGCCGCCGGCGCCGATGCGCCGGCCGATCAGGTCGAGCAGATCAAGGCCATCCACACCAAGCGCCACAACGCCGCCGTCGAGGAGCTGGAAGCGACCGCCGCCCGCTTCAACGAGCAGGTGAAGGTGTACAAGGCCCGCGAAAAGAAGAGCTGATCCGAGCCGAAGACCCACCCCCTCACCCCCTCCCGTGAACGGGAGGGGGAATTGAATTTTTAGTTTC
>NZ_DASWTF010000049.1:0-39395 GCF_036402275.1 Steroidobacter sp.
GGGTCCCATCCCTGGGCGCACTTTGCCGAAAAGGTCCCTCTTTCTCGACAATGCCGGGAGGAGAGACGGCACCTCAGACGACGCTGAAAGGTCGGATGAACGCTCCCGAAGAGAGCATCGTGCAGGTCGCTGTTCTCCCGGTTGCTGTTCTCTTCCGCTGCCAAACTCCGTGCAACCTTTCAAAGCATTGTCACGTCTCAAGCAACGAGAGCGCCAATTCATGTGGCGTTGAAGGAGAGGGCAATGTCGTTCGTGCTGGTCGTGATCGCCTGGTGTCTGTTGTTTGTGGTCGCCTGGCCTCTGGCGCTGCTTGCCATTTTCTTGCTGCCGCTGTTGTGGCTGCTGGCGCTGCCATTCCGCGCGCTGGGAGTGGTGGTCGAAGCGCTGTTTGCGTTCATTAAGGCTGTGTTGTTCCTGCCGGCGCGACTGCTCGGTCACCGCGGATGAAGCAATGAGTCAGCGGGCGGCGAGGATCGTTCGTTTGACGACTGCTCGAAGCACATCGACCTTATAGGCGTTCTTGGCGAGCGGAGTCGCCGCTTGGACGGCAGCGGCGGCGGCTTCGATGGCGGATTGTTCGTCGATCTCGCGGCCCACCAATATCTCTTCAGCATCGACGGCGCGACGGGGAGTGGGCGCGACCCACCCGAGGACGATCTTCGCGTTCGCCACCACAGCGCCATTCATTTGGAGCACGACGGCAACGTCACAGATAGGCCAGTCGTAACTGTCACGCTCGGTCTGCTTGTGATACGCGCAGCGAGTGTTCGCCTGAATCGCCGGGACACGAACGTCAGTCAGAATCTCACCATCGGCAATCAGAGTGTCTCTGTCGCGCTCCATTGCAGGTGGCAGCAGAAAATCCTTCAGCAGAACAGTCCGCGACGAGCCGTGACCTAACGTCAGATGCACACTCGCGTCATAAGCGAGCAGGGGCGTCGCGAGTGTCGACGCATGCACCATGACAGTCTGCTGATTGTCGAAGATGGCATGGTGTTGATGTTCGCTGTGGTCCGCCTTCGCGACCTGGTGGAAGTGTTCGTTACGGAAATACCAACAGCGTGGCCGTTGTAACAAGTTGCCGCCGATGGTGGCGGCATTCCTTACCTGGGGCGTGGCCGCATGACCCGCCGCCTCGGCCAAGGCGCGATAGTGAGATCGGAGGCCGGCGTCCCGCTCGATCCGCGCCAGTGTCACCAACGCGCCGAGCTGCATTCCAGACCTATCGAGCTGGATATCATCAAGCGACCGAATCGACTTGAGATTGACGACGCGCGAGGGCTGGACGATGCCTTCTTTCATGAGGTCGAGCAGGTCCATGCCGCCCGCTTTCGCAACCACCGGTTCACGCGCCGAAGTGGCGGCCAGCAACGCGGCTGCCTGCTCGACTGACTTCGCATCCACCCACTCGAAGCTTTTCATGGCTGCTCCGAACGCAGCGCCGCGAGCACGTTCGCGGGTGTCATCGGCAGCGTATAGATCCGCTTGCCGGTCGCGTTGAAGAACGCGTTGGCGATCGCGGCAGCGGTGGCGACGTTGGCGGGCTCGGCCACGCCGCGAGCGTCGGTAGATGATTGCCGGCCGAGCAGCTCGATGACGTGTACTTCGATTTGCGGCGTCTCGCGCGAACCGACCATCTTGTACTGATCGATGTTCGCATTGAGTTGCACGCCAGTCGCCGCGTCGAGGCGACGATCTTCGTAGAGCGCGTAACTCACGCCCTGGATCACGCCGCCGAGAATCTGACTTTCCACCAGCTTGGGATTGATGGGCCGCCCGCAATCGTGCACGGCCAGCACGCGCTCGACCTTGACCACGCCCGTTTCAGTATCGACGCTGACCTCAGCGAACTGCACGCCGCCAATGGCATGCGGACTGATGTGAAGATCGCCGGCCTTGTGTGCGTAACCTTCATAGTCGTCGCGACGGTCGGCGCGATGAACCAGTGACTCGACCCCAGCTCGCCGCAGCGCCTCGGCAAACCCGAGCGAAACGGCCGGATCGTCACGTTTCTCGATCCGGCCGCCACGAAACACCAACTCCTCGCCCTTCGCACTCAGCAAGGGCGCGACTCGATTCGCAATGTCACGAGCGGCTGCATAGGCGGCATTGCGAGCCGCAGGTGTGAGCGAGCTGGTGACGCGACTGCCGCCCGACGGCGGACCTGGCGGAAAGCGCGTGTCACCGACATGAACATCGATTGCTTCGGGCTGGAGGCCCAGTTCTTCAGCGACGACCTGCGCAAAGACGGTTCGCGTCCCGGTGCCGATGTCCTGCGTGCCACAGAATGCATCGACGGCGCCGTCGCCAGAGATGCGCACCTCGCAGGTGGTGTAACCATTCACGATGTACGGCCACATCGACTGCGCCATGCCCATGCCACGTTTGATCGGCCCAGAATCGCTGCCGGGCGCGCTCCGCCGCGACCAGCCAAACTTCTCCGCGCCAATGCGACGCTCCGCCGCACGAGCGCGAACGTCATCGGCGTCACGCGTATCGATCTTGTTCCGTAGCGCCACGGGATCCATCTGAAGGCGCGCCGCCACGGCGTCGATGGCCTGCTCGAAGGCGAATATTCCTTGAGTCTGACCTGGGCCGCGGAACGCCGCGCAGGGACCAGCGTTGGTGAAGACATCGTAGTGCTCGATGCTCACGTTCGGGCAGGGATACATGTTGTGATGACACGATCCCACGCCAGCGCCCGCCGCAACGCCGCCACTACCGAAGCTGTGCAGCTCGATAGCCGTCAACGTACCGTCGCGTTTGGCGCCGATCTTCAGGCGCTGCAAGCTGCTGGGCCGATTGCCCACCGAAACGTGCTCCTCGCGTCGATCGAGCACCAAGCGCACGGGCGCGCCGGCTTTGCGCGACAGATGAATGGCCAAAGTGCCGTAGTTGCCGACGCCGTATTTGGCCCCGAAGCCACCGCCGGTGTAGTCGCTGATGACGCGAATTTTCTCTTGGGGCAGCTCGAAAATTTCAGCAGCTTCTTCTCGAACGCTGAAGACGTGCTGTGTCGAAGCGTAGAGCGTCAGCTCATCGTCACGCCAGTCCGCAACGATTCCGTGCGCTTCGAGTGGCGTGTGAGTTTGAACCTGCGTTCGATACTCGCCCTCGACGACGACGTCGGCGTCGCGAAAGCCGCGCCCGATGTCACCATGCGAGCCACTCTTGCTCGGTCCGCGTAGATTTCCTTTCTGCGGCAGCCCGCGAGGCGCGCCACCGCCGCCAGCACTCGATGCTTGCTCGGTTGGGCCGGGAAACACGGCGGGAGCATTCGTCTGCATCGCCTGGTCCAATTCCGTGACATGCGGAAGGGGCTCGTATTCGATGCGGATCAACTGGGCGGCCGCTTCAGCGGCGCGAGCCGAGATCGCCGCGACGGCTGCGATCGGTTGACCGGTAAAACGAATGACAGGGTAGGGCTCATTTGCTTCTGCGCCTGGATCGCGTAGTTGTGCTGCCATCGTTAGCCGTTCCAGCACGTGCACGGCGCGCACACCCGGATACCTTTCAACAAGCGATGTGTCGATCGACTTGATCCGTGCATGCGGCACGGTGCTGTTGATAGCTCGTGCGTAGAGCATCCCGGGGAGTTGCACGTCGAACGTGTAACGCGCGCGGCCAGTCACTTTGTCCAACGCATCCATGCGCGGCACGTCTTTGCCGACGACATGGAGCTCGGCGTTCGTCGGCCACGCCGGCGGATCCGTGCCGGGCATTTTACGAGTCACCGGAGTCATCGTCTCGCCGACGATGCCGGCCTGCAGACTGCGCTGCTCGAATGAACCAGTGTTACTCATTTCGATCCGCCACTCTCGTCGGCGCGCGCCTCCGCCGCGGCAGCCAGCGTCGCTTTGAAAATGTTGGGATACGTCCCGCAGCGACACAGATGACCGGAAATCGCCGCCTTGACGTCGTCGAGCGTGCAATCGGGATTTTTGTTCACCAGATGCGCGCAGCTCATCACCATGCCCGGCGTGCAAAAACCGCACTGAAGCGCGTCGTGCTCGATGAAGGCCCGCTGCACCGAATGCAGCTGTCCGTCAGGAGCGAGCCCTTCGATGGTGGTGATGCTGTGCGCGCGCGCGTCGAATGCGAGCGTCATGCAGCTCGCTGCGACTTCACCGTCGATCCAGACCGTGCAGGCCGAGCACGCGCCACGGTCGCAGCCGATTTTCGTCCCGGTCAAGCCGAGCGCGTCGCGCAGAAATTCGACCAGCGTGGTTGCTGGATCGGCGAGCGCGGTGCAGACCTTGCCGTTGACGAGCAATGACAAAGGTCGCGGCTCGGGGCCGATCGAATCGGAACTGTCCGCGAGTGGATGATGAGTGGCTACGCTCATGGGAGCCTCCGTCGAAGCAGTTCCTTCGGCGCAGGTCCCTTGCTGCCCACGGGTGGGCCGTTGCTAGAGGAGAAGCAACGCACCGACGCCGGATGAGTTCCGGCGTCGGCAGGGCGGAATCAGCGGGTGATGTTTCGTTCGCGCAGGTAAGTGTTGATCTCTTCCAGATCCGCGCGATCGAGCGTGCCGGTGGCCAGTTGCAGCGCCAATACGTTCAAGATGTAGTCGTATCGGCTGCGCAAGTAGTTGGTTTGCGCCTCGAACAATTGACGACGGGCATCGAGCACGTCGACGGTCGTACGCGTTCCGACTTCGAAACCAGCTTCGGTGGCCTGCAAGGCCGTCTGGCTGGATTCCAGCGCCTGTCGGAGCGCGCGCACGCGTGAGATTTCGCTCAACACGCCGAGGTACGAGTCGCGAGCGAGGCGCTCGGTCTCGCGGTTGGCCCGTTCCAGACGCTCACGCGCCGCCCGGTGCAGATAGACCTGCTGGCGCACGCGGGAGGAGGTGCCGCCGCCGGAATAGATCGGCACCGTCACTTGCAAGGAGATGCTGTCCGACCGGCCGTCCGCATCGGCTGGAACGTTGAGCGGCGGTGTTCCCGGATTGGTCACCGTGCGAGTGCCGCTATCTTCCGATCCCGCGTGGGTTGCGACGATGTCCAGCGACGGCAGGTGACCCGCGCGGGCCACACGCACGTCCTGCTTGGCGATGTCGGTCGCCAGGCGCGCGGAAATCACTTGCAGATTCTGGTCGAGCGCGGTCGTGACCCATTGATCCTCGCTCGCCGGGTCCGGGGACTTCAGCGGCAGGTCGTCTACCGGCGCGGCCAGCTGGTCGAACGATTCTCCCGTCAACTCACGCAGCAACTCGCGAGCTGTCGCGAGTGTGCGCTTGGCCTGAATCAGCGCGGCCGCGGCCTGATCGTGGGCGGCACGCGCTTCTTGAACGTCCGTGATGGCGATCAGTCCGACTTCGAAGCGCTTTTCTGCCTGCTCCAGCTGACGGGCGAACGCATCCAGCGATGCCTGCGCGGCGTCGACCGTGTCTTGCGCGGCGAGCACATCGAAATATCGAATCGAGGTGCGCTGAATCAGGTCCTGCTGAGCGAACTGATAATCCGCTTCGGCCTGCGCGACTTCCGCGTCGGCGCGTTTCAGAGTCATCCACTGGTCCCAGCGGAACACAGGCTGGCGCAGCTGCACCTGGTAGGCGAGCGTCTCGGTGTCGTTCTCGGTGTCGCGGTTGATGAACGTGGTCACCCCACTTTCGTCGGTATCGGCGAACAGGCTCGAGCCGTCGGATTTGAATTTTTCCGCTGAACCGCTCGCATCGACCTGCGGCAACAACGAGGCCAACGCCTGCGGCTTGGACTCGCGGCTCGCCAGACGCAGAGCATCCGCTTCGCGGATCTGCGGATCGTTCTGCAAGGCGCGTTGATAAACGGTGATCAGGTCGGCGGCGTCGGCCGCGGCCGAGGCGAGAATCAGACTGCAAGCGGCGACGATGAGCGGAGCGCGTACTTTCATCTTGTTCGTTCCAGTCCCAGGTTCGTTCGCCGAATGATGACACGCTGGCGAATTAATTTATGAGGCGGCGGCGTGGCATGAATAAGCTTTAACCATCCATGCCACAGACTCTTCCTTCCACCGTCGTCCGTGTCATCCCCGGGCAGCCCACGTTCAGGTCGTGAGCGCGGTGGCGCTCACTTAGACGCATCAGTAGGTCGGAATGGTTGCATCCACTTCGCGCGACCACGCGAGGATGCCGCCCGCGACGTTGACCGTGCGAAAGCCGTTTTGTTGCAGAAACTTTGCGACTTCCAGGCTACGCCGGCCTGAACGGCATAACACCGCCACTTCCTTGCCGCGGTCGAGCTCGCCGATGCGGTCGGCGACTTCGCCCATGGGAATGTGCACGACCGGCTGATCGGCGGGCACGCTGGCCACGCCGAGCTCCCAAGCCTCGCGCACGTCGAGCAGGGTCAAGTCATCGCCACGCTGGCGGCGGGCAACGAATTCGGAGGGGGTGATCTCGGCGATCGGTTGCGGAGTGCTCATGATGGCGTGCTCGTGAAGAAGGTCAGAACACGAACTCGGACGGCCGCGGCGCGTTCACCAGCGGCGCGATCACCGTTTCGAACAGGCTCTCGCGCTGCCATTCACGTTCACCGACGCGCGTGACTTTCCACGCTTCCATGACCGGCGCCTGGCCGACCACTACGAACAAACGGCCGCCGATGCGCAGCGCCTGTTGGAAACGCTCGTCATAGAGCGGCAGCGAGCCGGTCACGGCGATCACGTCGTAGGCCGACTGCTCGGTGAGCTGCATGCCATCGGCCACTTCGACCGACACGTTGTTGACGGCGGCGGCAAACAGGTTGCGCTGGGCGAGCTCGGCCAGCTCTGGAAAGATTTCCAAGGAACGCACGCGCGCCGAGAGCCGGCCCAGGCAGGCGCTCAGATAACCGCTGCCCGCGCCCACTTCCAGCGCGATATCGCCGGGATTCGGGACGAGGGCCTGCAGGATGCGCCCCTGGATCTTGGCGGGCAGCATCACCTGGCCGCGCGCCAGCGGGATAGCTGCATCGGCGAAGGCGACCTCGCCATACGGGGCGGGGGCGAACTGCTCGCGCCGGATCTGGCGCATGGTGGACAGGACCCGCTCGTCGAACACGTCCCAGGCATGCACCTGCTGTTCGATCATCTGCTCGCGAGCCAACTCGATATTCATAGGCAATTTTCGTAGACAAATCAGGCCTGATCCGGGGCAGCGCCCACCCCGAAAATGGGGTGCTGGCAGCCCCGCCCGCCGGGCCGTTTGCAGCCGCGAAAACCAAGGCGCGGCGCGGGCGGCGGCAAGGGTACGGGCTTTAATTACGTCGCACAAGAAGCGGTCAGGGAGGTGGGTAGCACGCGTCGTTGCATAGCGACTGGCGCCTGCTGGGAACCCTGAAGCGCGCTTCAGGGCCACATTCAGGCCAATATTCCACGACTTGCGACGTACAATATGGTCAATCCCCCCGGCAGATGTTCCACCGTTCGCTATGCTCTGTTCCGGAAATCTAGGCACTGGTGCGCAGTTTCGATGCGCGCTTGCATCTAGCCGAACCGGCGGGCTCCAGCATGCGCTGGCCTGCTCAATCAGGGGATCGAAGGACAAGAGCGTTTCAATGTGAGTGCCCTGTTGGGGACTTTGACTATTTCTCTCGCCGTCGCAGTGCTGCTGCTGCTCGGCTTCATCCTCTGGCGGGAGCGCCGGAGCTCGGCCTTGAGCCGCGCCGCCGGACAACTGGAGGGCATCGTGCGCTCGGGCAAATTCGCCGAGCGTATCCGCGTCACCGGCCCGGCTTCCGAGTTCGCCGAGAGCGCCAATCGGCTGCTCGAGCAGATGGCGATGAAAGAACTGATGATCGGTGAGCGCGAGCGATCGCTGGTCGGTTTGCTGGGCGGCCTGCATGAAGCCGTGGCCGTGCATCGCGAGCACATCGTGTTCGCCAACGAGCGTTTCGCCGCGCTGACTGGCACCACTGCCGCCGAGCATCTCACCGGCAAGAAGATCGCGGAACTGCTGCATCCCGACTACACCGAGCTGGTCACCGAACATTTGCGCCGTTCGCTGGCCGGCGAACCGGGCCTCGATCGTCTCGAAGTGGAGCTGCATCCGGATGGGCAGGGCGGCACCGCGCGTGCCGAGTTGTCTGCGGTGCGCATCGACTATTCGGGCGGCCCGGCGTTGTTGTTGACGCTGATCGAAATGGGGCCGCGCTCCGTCCCCGTGCCGGCGGCCGCTCGTGGCCGGCCGACTGCGTGGGAAACACTCGATTCGCTGGGCGAAGGCATCATCACTACCGACGTGAGCGGCCGTATCGATTACGTGAATCAGGCCGGCGAGCAGTTGATGGGCGTCACCGCCGTCGACGCGCTCGGCAAGAGCATCACCGACATCATTCAATTGCTCGACGAAGGCGACCGGCGTTCGCTCGGCGATCCGGTGCGGCATTGCCTGGCGACGCAATCCAAGGTCACGGCGGGCCGCCGCGGCTTGATGATTTCGCGTAACGGCAACGAAGAGCGGTCGGTGGAGCTCACCGTGACGCCGCTGAAAGGACAGAAGGGCGATCTGGTCGGCACCGTCGTCGTGGTGCGCGACGTGAGCGAGCTGCGGGGCATCACCAAGCAGATGTCGTATCAGGCGAGCCACGATGCGCTCACCGGCCTGGTGAATCGTCGCGAGTTCGAGCGTCGGCTCGAAGAATCCCTGCAGACGGCGCACACCAACGAAGCCAAGCACGTGCTGTGCTATCTGGACCTCGATCGCTTCAAGGCCGTGAACGACACCTGCGGTCACATGGCTGGCGACGGCATGCTGCGCGAGGTCGCGGCGCTGATCAAAGAAACGGTGCGCGATTCGGACACTGTCGGTCGTCTCGGCGGCGACGAGTTCGGTCTGTTGCTGGTGGGCTGTCCGCTCGATAAGGCGCGCCAGATCGCCGACGACGTGGTCCGCAAGATCAGCGACTACCGCTTCGTCTGGAAAGACAAGATTTTCAACATCGGTATCAGCGTCGGCTTGATCGAGATCTCGCGCGAGAGCGGTGCGCCCGACGAAGTGATGAGCGCGGCCGACTCGGCCTGCTACGTGGCCAAGAAGCAGGGCAATCACGTGCACGTTTATTCGGCGCGCGATGAAGCCGTCGCGCGTCATCGTGGCGAGATTCAGTGGCTGCAACGTTTGCAGTCGGCGCTCAAGGACAATCGTTTCGAGCTGATGGCGCAGCCCATCATCGCGTCGTCGGCCACCGAGACCGGTCCGGCGCTGGAAGTGCTACTGCGCTTACAGGATGACAGCGTGCCTGGCGGCATCTCGCCGGCGGAGTTCCTGCGAGCCGCTGAGCGCTATCGCTTGATGGGGGATGTCGATCGTTGGGTGGTGCAGACTGCGTTGACGGCGCTCGGCCGTGGCGGCATCCGCCTGCCTTCGAGCCGCAGCCTCGCCATCAATCTTTCGGGTCAGACGCTCGGCGATCCGCAGTTCCTGGAGTTCGTGGTCGACGTGCTCGATCGCACCGGCGTGTCGCCGAATCAGCTGTGTTTCGAAGTCACCGAGAACTCGGTGATCACCAACATCGAGCACGCGCAGCGGTTCATCGGCGTGTTGCACGGCATGGGCTGTCAGTTCGCGCTGGACGATTTCGGGCGCGGCTTGTCCTCGTTCGGCAACTTGAAGAACCTGTCGCTGGATTATCTGAAGATCGACGGCACCTTCATTCGCAACCTCGCGGTGGACTCGGTGAACCAGGCGATGGTCGCCGCCATGATCAAGCTGGCGCGCACGCTGAACTTCCAGGTGATCGCCGAGCAGGTCGAAGACGCCGGCGCGCTGGACGCGGCGAAAAAGATGGGCGTCGATTTCCTGCAGGGCTTCTATCTCGGCCGGCCGCAGCCGCTGGCTCGCGTCGTGCCGGCGCGGAGCATCGGCTAAGAGGTCTTACGTGGCGGCTCGGGCCGTCGCCACAGCCACATCAGCACTATCGCCATCAGCAATGTGATGATTTCCGCCAGCCATCGATGTGAGCTGGTGTAGAACAGGACGACCGCGGAGAGGGTCATCACCACCGTCGCAGTGATCTTCGCTCGCCGGCTGACTGCGCCTCGCTCGCGCCAGTCCCTGATCATCGGGCCGAAGTGGCTGTGACTTTCCAGCCAGGCATGAAATCGCGGCGAGCTGCGCGCCGCCGCCCAACCCGCCATCAGAATGAATACGGTCGTCGGCAGGCCCGGAATGAAGATCCCGACGATCCCTAGCGCCACGCACAGCACCGCGAATATCAGCAGCAGATAACGCGCTGCCGCGGGCAGGGGGCGAGCGGGTTTCCGGGTGTCGTCCATACGGACGGAGTTTGCCAGGACCGAAACAAAAAGGGCGCAGCGGAGCTGCGCCCTTCGTCTGTCCAGCTGTGGCTGGCTTTACAGCAACGGCACCAACAGCAGCGCCACGATGTTGATGATCTTGATCAGCGGATTGATGGCCGGACCGGCGGTGTCCTTGTACGGATCGCCGACCGTGTCACCCGTGACCGCCGCCTTGTGCGTGTCCGAGCCTTTGCCGCCGAAGTTGCCTTCTTCGATGTACTTCTTGGCGTTGTCCCAGGCGCCGCCGCCCGTGCACATGGAGATAGCGACGAACAGGCCCGTCACGATCGTGCCGATCAGCAGGCCGCCCAGCGCGCGAATGCCCGCGCCCGGGCCCATCAGGAAGTTCATGCCGAAGGCCACGAGCACCGGCACCAGGATCGGCAGCAGCGACGGCACGATCATTTCTTTGATCGCGGCGCGTGTGAGCATGTCCACCGCCTTGGAGTAGTCCGGCTTGGCCGTGCCTTCCATGATGCCCTTGATCTCCGAGAACTGACGGCGCACTTCCACGACCACCGAGCCTGCTGCGCGACCGACAGCTTCCATCGCCATGGCGCCGAACAGATAGGGCACGAGGCCGCCGATGAACAAGCCGATGATCACGGCCGGATCCGACAGCGAGAACGCTTGCAGCTTGCCGCTGGCTTCGAGGTTGTGTGTGTAGTCCGCGAACAGCACCAGCGCCGCGAGACCGGCGGAGCCGATCGCGTAACCTTTGGTGACCGCCTTGGTCGTGTTGCCCACGGCGTCGAGCGCATCGGTGATCTTGCGAACGTCTTTCGGCAGACCCGACATCTCGGCGATGCCGCCGCCGTTGTCGGTGATGGGGCCATACGCGTCGAGCGCAACGATCATGCCGGCCATCGACAGCATCGCGGTGGCCGCGATGGCGATGCCGTACAAATCAGCGATGTGATAGGCGCCCCAGATCGCCGCACACACCGCGAGCACCGGCAGCGCGGTCGACTTCATCGACACGGCGAGACCCGCGATCACGTTCGTGCCATGACCTGTCTGCGAGGCAGCGGCAACGTAACGCACCGGAGAGAATTCCGTGGCGGTGTAGAACTCGGTGATCCAGATCAACGCTGCTGTGAGCACGAGCCCGATGACCGCGCAGGCGAACAAGTCCGTGGCGGCTTCGCCCATGACCATGTGGGTCACGAACCAGAACGCGATCAGCGCCAGCACGCCGGAGACGGCGGTGCCGCGGTAGAGCGCGTTCATGATCTTGCCGCCGTCGCGCGCCTTCACGAAGTACGAGCCGACGATGGACGCCACGATTGAAACAGCGCCGAGCATCAACGGATAGATGATGTAGCGGATGTCGAGACCGCCGTCGGCCGCTTGGAACATCAAGCCGCCGAGCACCATCGTGGCGACCACGGTCACCGCGTATGTTTCGAACAAGTCAGCCGCCATGCCGGCGCAGTCGCCGACGTTGTCGCCGACGTTGTCGGCGATCACCGCGGGATTGCGCGGATCGTCTTCGGGAATGCCGGCTTCGACCTTGCCGACCAGGTCGGCGCCCACGTCGGCGCCTTTGGTGAAGATGCCGCCGCCGAGGCGCGCGAAGATGGAGATGAGCGAGCCGCCGAAGGCCAGACCGATCAGCGAATGCAACGCGTGCTCGTCACCGATCATGCCGCGCATGAGAGTGAAATAACCCGCGACACCGATCATGCCGAGACCCACCACCAGCATGCCGGTGATGGCGCCGCCTCGGAAGGCGACTTGCAGAGCAGGATTGAGTCCGACGCTGGCGGCCTGCGCGGTACGCACGTTGGCGCGCACCGAAACGTTCATGCCGATGTATCCAGCCAGACCGGAGAGGATGGCGCCGACCGCGAAGCCGCCCGCCGTCGCCCAGTCCAACGCCAGGCCGAGCACGATCAACAGCACGACGCCGACGAGCGCAATGGTGGAGTACTGACGATTCAGATATGCCTTGGCGCCGGCCTGGATCGCCGCGGCGATCTCCTGCATGCGCTCGTTGCCTGCGGGCTGCTTGTTGATCCAACCGACCGAAATTACGCCATACAGCACGGCCAGAACACCGGCGCCGATCGCGAGCCAAAGCGCGATATCTGTGGACATCAACTTCCTCCCCCTTGCGGGTCATCGTTGTGGACCGAATTTTTACAGCAGGCAGATCGTCAGTAAGTCAGTTCCAATCCAGTCAGGGGCGCGCTCGGTGCACGGACATAGAACGTCCGTACAAAAAGCGCGCAAATAACAAAATGTACACAACTATTTAAGAGCGCAAAAAACGCGCCGGACTATAGCACAAAGGGGGTGTCGAGCTTTTTCTTCACCGGTGCGTTCTTGAGCGTTACGTACTGCGGCAGTCCGTCGCGATAGGGCGGGTAATCCTCGCCGCGGATCAGCGGGCTCAGGTAACGGCGGCCCTTGGTCGTGATGTGGAAGCCATCCTCGGTGATGTAATCACGCGGCAGCATCTTCTCCTGATTGGCCACCTTGTCGAGCGGCGCCATGCCGATCTTCCAGCGATACGGGTTCTGCGAAGCGCGCACGATGGTCGGCATCACCGAGTTGTGTCCCTTGAGCGCCAGCTCCACCGCGGCCTTGCCGAGCGCGTACGCCTGCTCGACGTCCACTTTCGACGCGATGTGACGCGCGGCGCGCTGCAGGTAGTCGGCGACTGCCCAGTGATATTTGTAATTCAGCTTGGACTTCACCAGCTGCGCGATCACCGGCGCGACGCCGCCGAGCTGCGTATGACCGAAGGCGTCCCGCAGGCCGGCATCGGACAGGAACTTGCCGTCCGCCGTCTTGACGCCTTCCGACACGACGATGGCGCAGTAGCCGTACTTCTCGACGCATTCCTTCACGCGCGCGCAGAACTTCTCTTCGTCGAACGTGATCTCGGGGAACAGGATGATGTGAGGAGCGTCGCCTTCTTGCTCCGCGGCCAGGCCGCCGGCGGCCGCGATCCAGCCTGCATGGCGGCCCATGACTTCCATGATGAACACTTTGGTGGACGTCTTGGCCATCGAGGCCACGTCGAATCCCGCCTCGCGGATCGACACGGCGACATATTTCGCCACCGAGCCGAAGCCGGGGCAGCAGTCGGTGATGGGCAGGTCGTTATCCACGGTCTTGGGCACGTGAATGGCCTGAATGGGATAGCCGAGCTTGTCGGCCAATTGCGAAACCTTCAGGCAGGTGTCGGCCGAGTCGCCGCCGCCGTTGTAGAAGAAGTAGCCGATGTCGTGCGCCTTGAACACGTCGATCAGGCGCTGGTACTGGGCCGGGTTGTCCTCGAACTTTTTCAGTTTGTAACGCGCCGAGCCGAACGCGCCGGACGGCGTATGGCGCAGGGCGCGGATCGCGGCGGCGGACTCCTTGCTGGTGTCGATCAGATCTTCTGTCAAGGCGCCGACGATGCCGTGGCGGCCGGCGTAAACCTTGCCGATGCGCTTGTCGTTGGCGCGGCAGGCTTCGATGACGCCCGCGGCCGAGGCGTTGATGACGGCGGTCACGCCGCCGGACTGGGCGTAGAAGGCGTTGCGGGGGGCCGGGCGGCCATTCTTTTTCGAAGCGGGCTTCTTCGGCGCAGTCTTTTTCGGCATGGTTCGACCTGTGCAATGTGACCGTGGCCGCGAAGGATAGCGCTCGAACCTCGCTTTCTGTACCCTCCCCGGCTCTTATGGGAGGTCGGATTCAAAAATGATGCGGATCGTATTGCTGGGGGCGCCCGGTTCGGGCAAAGGGACACAGGCGCAGCGCCTGATGACCAAATACGGCGTGCCTCAGGTGTCCTCCGGCGATCTGCTGCGCGACGCCGTGGCGCGCGGCACCGAGCTTGGCAAACAAGCCAAGTCGGTCATGGACGCCGGTCAGCTGGTGTCCGACGACATCGTGCTCGGACTGATCCGCGAACGCCTGGGCCGCCCCGACGCCGCCAACGGTTTCATCCTCGACGGCTTTCCCCGCAACAGCGAGCAGGCGAATTCGCTGAACACGCTGCTGGAGGAAATCGGCCAGCCGCTGGACGCGGTGCTGCTGCTGGACGTGCGCAACGAAACGTTGATGCAACGCCTTGCCGGCCGCCGCATCTGCCCGAAGTGCGGCACGGTGTATAACGTGCACACGCTGCCGGAAGGCGTGACCACCTGCGAGAAGGACGGCACCGAGCTGCATCAACGGCCCGACGACAAGGAAGAAGTCATCGGCAAGCGCCTCGCGGTGTATGACCAGCAGACCAAGCCGCTGATCGAGCACTATTCCAAGCTCGGCCTGCTGCGCAAGGTCGCCGGCGAGGGCGAGCTCGAAGAAGTCTCCGAACGCATGGAAGCCGCGGCGCTTTCGAAGCCCGTGCCGGCGTCCAAAGTGAAAGTGACGAAGTCGTCGCCGAAATCCGCCCCGAAGTCCGCCAAGACCGCGTCCAAGTCGGCCGCGGCCAAATCGGCCAAGCCGGCCGCGAAACAGGGCGCCGTGAAGAAGGCCGGCAAAAAGGCGGCCGCGAAGTCCAAGGCGAAGCCCGCCGCGAAGTCTTCCGCCAAGAGCAAAGCCGCCGGCAAGAAGTCGCCCGCCGGCAAGAGCAAGGCCGCCAAGAAAGCGCCTGTCAAAACCAAGTCGGCGAAGAAATCTTCCAAGCGCCCAGCCGCGAAGAAGCCCGCTGGCCGCAAGGCTCGCGCGAAGAAATAACGTTGTCTTCAAGTGGCGCGTGGTTCCCACGCGCCATGTTTCATCTCGATCGCAACGAGTTAGCCGTGTATGCGAATGCGGCGTTCCTCGACGATCCAAAGCATCCCAGCCACAGGCTCCCGAGGCACCAACTCCAACATGCGTCGACAGGCGGCGTCGACCGTCGCATGGGCTTGGTTACTCAGGCGCAGGACGACGATTCCGGCGAACTGAGCCGGTGGGTAGGCGAGAATGTTGGAAAAGTCGAGGTCGAGCGTGACGAGCACTCGATTCTCGCGCCGGCACACATCGATGTCGCGTTCGTCCGGCTGACCGCCGAGAGCCTGCTGAACGACAGAATGTGCTTCATGTCCCGCGGCGGCGAACACTGCGGACAGTGACGGCGAAAGGTTTTCGTCTAATTTGAATTTCACGCCGCGCTGGTCAGCACCACGCGTTCACGCGCCAGTTCCGCCGCATAAGCCATCACGGCAGTCACGTCTTCACGCCGAAGGGTTGGGTACAGTTGAACGATCTCGTCCGGAGATTGGCCGGCCGCAAGGTTATCCAGCACCACGGAAGCCATGATGCGCGTGCCCTTTATGCAAGCCTTGCCATGACAGATGGACGGATCGATGGTGATGTGCGTTCGCCATTCCATGCAGCCAGTATCGGCACGCTGCTTGGAAGGTCAAGTGTTACATTAACCCATTGATCCGGAAGGTCACGTGTTCGCTAGGTTGCGTCTTGCAGCTTGGCGATCAGGCGATCGCCGATGACGTCCTTGCGCCAGCCCGAGCTCAGGCGATCAGTACGGCGAGAGAACACGAGTTGTTCCACGTCGCGGCGGGTGGCAAGCAGTTCGGGGCTGACCTTCAACTCTTCCGCTGTGGTCCGAGTGATGTTCATCAGCTTGGTCACCAGAGCGAGCTGTTGAGGGTCAGGGCGAGGAGGGATGGACATGGCCGGCTCGCTGTCCCCTTGTTCACGACCCTTGGTCACAAGCGCGAGCAGTTCTTCGCCGCGACGGCGCACCACCCCTCCGGGCAGCGTGCGAACATTTTCCAAGTCCTGGGTGCTGCCCGGCAGCCGTTCGGCGATCTCGCGCAAGGCGTCGTCGGCGAGGATCCAGCCGCGCGGCTTGTCGTGTTTGATCGCGGTTTCCTCGCGCCAGTGCGCGAGTAATTTTGCCGTGGCTCGCTGATCGGGCCGGAGCCGGTCCAAGCCTTTCAATCGTTTCCACGCGGCTTCGGGCTCGGTGCGATGGAGCGACGGATGCTCCAACTCGCGTGTCTCTTCGAACAGCCACTGCGTGCGGCCGGCTTCTTCGAGCGCATCGCGCAGGTTCAGATACAACGGCACCAGATAGCGCACGTCGTCTTCAGCGTACTGCAATTGTTCCGGGCTCAGCGGCCGGCGCGACCAGTCAGTGCGCGTGTGACCTTTTTCAAGCTGCTGCCCGAGGCGCGCAGCCACCAACGCGCCATAGCCGATCTGCGCAGGCTGGCCGAGCAACGCCGCGGCGATCTGGGTATCGAAGATCGGCCCGTTGAGCACGCCGCTCATGGCCACGGACAGCACTTCCAGATCCTGGCGCGCGGCGTGCAAGACTTTGGTCCGGGCGCGGTCATTCAGGAAATTCCACAGAGGCTGCAGATCCGGCAGCGCCAGCGGATCGATCAGCGTGCAATGAGCCGGCGTCGCGATCTGCACCAGGCACAGCTTGGGAAAGTATGTGCTCTCGCGCATGAACTCGGTGTCCAGCGCGACGAAATCGGCGTCCGTGAGCCGGTCGAGCGCATGTAGAAGTTCAGCGGACGTAGTGACTGGTTGGATGGCTTGCATGGGCGGGCGTGTACAATTGGTTGCATTATAGGGGAGTCGCTGGCGGCGCTTGCCGGCGCAACACGCGTTTCGCTCATGGTCATTTTGCGATTTCTGCAAAGCTTCCTCGATATCGCGCTCTGGCGGAAGGGACCGCAGGACCTGCCGGCTTCGACGCTGCTCGCGACACTGGCGCTGATCGCCTACATGGCCACGGGCTTCGTGCGCATGCGGCTGTTCGCGCTGGATCAGTCCACCGCGCTGCTGTTCATCTGCGTGGATGTACTGATGCTGGGCGGCTGGCTGTGGGCCGTGCTGGCCTTCTTCGGTCGCCGGCAGCGCTTCGTGCAGACCATCACAGCCACGCTCGGCGTGGGCCTGCTGGTGCTGCTGCTCGATGTGACATTGCGCTCGGCGCAGCTCGCTCTGGGTTGGAGCGACCAGGTGACGATGAATTGGCTGATGGCGCGTTTCCTGATCACCGCGCTGGTGCTCGGGCGCATTTTCATGCTGGCGCTGGATCGTGGCCTGATCACGGGCATCGCGCTCACCGTGGCCATTATTTATTCCACTCAGGCGGTCGTGCAGTTCATGCTCGACCTTCGCGGCTAAAGGCAACAATGCACGTTCACATTCTTGGCGTTTGCGGCACCTTCATGGGCGGCATCGCGGCGCTCGCGCGCGCCTCGGGCCATCGCGTCACGGGCTCGGATCAAAGCGTTTATCCGCCCATGTCGGAGCAGCTGCGCGAGCTGGGCATCGAGATCATCGAAGGCTACGGCCCCGAGCAGCTGAAGTTGAAGCCGGACATCGTCGTGGTCGGCAACGTCATGAGCCGCGGCAATCCGCTGATCGAGGCGCTGCTGGAAAGCGATATTCCCTACACGTCCGGTCCGGAGTGGCTGGCGCGTCACGTGCTCCACAAGCGCTGGACCCTCGCGGTGGCCGGCACGCACGGCAAGACCACGACCTCCAGCATTCTGACCTGGCTGCTCGAATACGGCGGGCTCGATCCGGGCTTCCTGATCGGCGGCGTGCCGGGCAATTTCAACGTGACCGCGCGCATCGGCGGCGGTCAGCACTTCGTGGTGGAGGCGGACGAATACGACACCGCGTTCTTCGACAAGCGCGCCAAGTTCGTCCATTACCGCCCGCGCACCGCGATTCTCAACAATCTCGAGCACGACCACGCCGATATCTATCCCGACGTGGCGTCCATCCAATGGCAGTTCCACCAGCTGATGCGCATGGTGCCGCGGCACGGATTGGTCGTCGCCAACGCGGGCGACGCCAATGTGATGCACGTGATCGACATGGGTTGCTGGACGCCCGTCGAGCGCTTCGCGAGCGGCATGCACGGCGACACGGCCTGGTACACGCTCGCACCCACGGGCGGCGACTACAGCAACTTCTCCATCATGCAGGGTAACGATGTGATGGGCGAGGTGAGCTGGTCGATGGTGGGGCGACACAACGCTGAGAACGCGCTTGCCGCGATTCTCGCTGCGCGCGGCGCGGGCGTGTCCATCGAGACTTCGATCGCCGCTTTGAAGGAATTCCAGGGCGTGCGCCGGCGCATGGAAGTGCGCGGTGTGGTCAATGGCATCACGGTCTATGACGATTTTGCGCACCACCCCACGGCGGTGGCCACCACCATCGACGGTCTGCGAAGGAAGATCGGATCGTCGCGGCTGATCGCGGTGCTGGAGCCTCGGTCGAACACGATGAAGCTGGGCACGCATGCGGCGGCCCTGGCGGGCGCCTTGTCGCAGGCCGACCATGTCTGGATGTATCAGGGCCCGAATGTCACTTGGGATGTGGCGGGCTCGGTCGCGGCCTTGGGCAAGCGGGCGCAGACAGTGCGCGATCTGGATGAACTGATTAGCGCGCTCGACCGTTCATTGGTAAGCGGCGATCACGTACTTATCATGTCCAATGGCGGCTTCGGCGGCATTCACGGAAAATTGCTCGACCGGCTGCGCAAGCGTTAGTCACGCAAGGAGGACTCATGTCGGTGGTCCTGCCTTTGTTTCCGCTCAACACGGTGCTGTTCCCGGGCGGTCCCTTGCGTCTGCGCATTTTCGAGCCGCGTTATCTCGACATGGTGAGTCGCTGCATGCGCGAGAGCAGCAACTTCGGCGTCGCGCTCATTACCGAGGGGCGCGAAGCTGGGGGCGCCGCACGCACCACGTCAATCGGCACGACTGCACGAATCGTGGATTTCGAGCGCCTCGACGACGGCCTGCTTGGCATCACGGCGCGAGGTGAGCAGCGATTCAGCATCCTCGAAGTGAAAACGCAGAGCGATGGCTTGAACATCGCCGATGTGAGCTTGCTGCCGCCCGAACCGGCCATGGAAATCCCCGAAGACCTCGGCATTCTCGCCGAGTTGCTGAAACAGGCGTTCGTCCAGGTGGGCGCGGCCTACGGCGACGAGCCGCCCATGTACGAGAACGCCAGCTGGGTGGGGATGCGGCTCGCGGAGATTCTGCCGCTGCCCATGCAGGAGAAACAGCAGTGTCTGGAAATGGATAATGCCGTGGAGCGGTTACGTTTGTTACGTGAGCGTTTGGATATTCGGCAGGCATGATAAGAATGAAGACGTCGGTGGCCTGCGTCGCCTAGGGGGTCCTAGGTCCTCCCGGCACCGCGCACCCGCCTCCGCCACGCTATCGCGTGTCGGCCCGCTCGTACGTCCATGTAGCTGCTGCTCCGACCAACTTCCCTGTTGGATCGAAGCTGCCGGGAGAACCTAGGACCCCCTAGGCGACGCCGACAGCTTGTTGGTGAAAAGAACGAATGCGGCGGCGATCACGGTGAACCACACGAGCGCTGCCCACCCGATGACGCCGTCGTAAGAGCCTACCAGCACCGCATACTCAGCCTCAGGATTCACACGCGTTGCTGCACGCAAAACAGCGATGAATGCGACGCCGGCGGCATGCAGGCCGATGCAGCCGGCGATGGCGCCAGTGCGCAGGCGGACGAGCGCGAACAGGACGCCCAGCATGGCGAGGGCCACGAATGAGTCGGCGAACGTCAGCGGCTGCACGTAGCGCTCGAACAGCTTGCTCAGCACTTCGAAGCCGTGAACCCACGACACATCTTCCGGCGGCACACGAAGTTTGCCGCCGAGGAAGTGCAAAGAGGCGTACAGCAGGCTGGGAGCAATCACCGCTGCCGCCGCGCCGGACGTGCGTGACACGGCGGTAAAGAGTACGCCGCGAAAAAATGTTTCTTCGATGAAGGCGACCGTAACGCCGGTGAGCAAGCCGCCGGCGATGAGACCGAGCCACGCGCCGTCGAAGCCTGGCTTCACTTCGCGGATGTCGAGTCCGAGCAGCAGGGCCGTGAGTGGAAACATCAGGCCCACGCCGCACACGAACCCGATGCCGATTTGTCTCAGGAAATCGCGCCGGGGCAGCCCGTAGCCGAGCGCTTCCTTGTTGGACAGTCCGAGACGGCGCGTCAGCACCACCAGTCCTATCAGAGCCAGCAGCATGGCGATGCGATGCATGACGCGGTGGACCGGCTCGATGGAAACGAGGCTGACCAGCCACCAGGCCGGATACGTGAGCACGGCCGCGACGAGCAGCGAGCCCGCCAACAGCGCGACGAATAGAGCGAAGGCGCGCACGTCAAACTCCGAACAACAGATTGCGCGCCGAAAGCAGCGGCATTTCTCGACGAATCGCCAGATATGCAGCGATTTTGCGCAGGGCCGGCGCGCCTACACTGGCGCCAGCCTCGAGGGCACGCGCCGCGAGGCGGATTGAAATCACATTCATCGAGAGCAGTTTTCTGGAGAACGACATCATGGATGACAACAAGGCTCTGGCCATCGTGTCCGCGCTGGCGAACGGCGTCAACCCACAGACGGGCGAGATGTTCGAGATCGACTCGCCGTATCAGTCGGTCGACGTGATCCGCGCATTGTATGTGGCCGTCCGCGCGCTGGAGATGACTGCGCGCACAAGGGCTCGGGCCAACCGTGGGCGGATGCCCGCCAACGCCGGCAAGCCATGGAGCGAACAGGAAGATCGCGAGCTGCTGGAAAAGTTCGACGCCGGCCGATCGGTGCCGGAGCTGGCCCAGGCTCACGACAGGACGATGGCCGGCATCCAGGCGCGGCTGGAACGGCACGGCCGCTTGCAAGGCCAAGGGTTGCAGTGGCGCGGACGCGCTTCACAGCCCGAAGCGGAGGCCGATCGGTCCGGCGGCGCATGATTGCTATAATGTGAACGAAGCGCAGCGAGCTTGAGGCTGCCCGGTTCTGCAGGAGTGAGACTTGTCCGTTACGTATCCGTTCGCCCAGCGGGAAGCGAGGCGAGGCTGGCGTTGGCTGAACCGCTGGTGGCCCAGCGCGCGCCTGGGTACAGACCCATTACAGCAGCTGCGTGTCGACGGACGTTATGTTCCGGTGAGCATCGCAAACTGGAAGCTCATTCGGCCCATGGCGCGCCGTCTGCTCGGTTCGCGCATCGCGCGGCCGCTGACATTCGCCGCCGATTGCCGCCTCACGGTGGTCATTCCGTATCGGGATCGCGAATATCATCTGCGTCAGCTCATGCCGGTGCTGCTGGCGAAGCTGCAGGAGCAGCAGCTGAATTATCGCGTGCTGGTGGTGGAGCAGGAGAGCGGCGGCAAGTTCAACCGCGGCCGCCTGCTGAACGCCGGGATGCATTACGCCGCCGAAGCGAGCGACTATTACTGTCTGCACGACGTCGACGCCGTGCCCATCGTCGCGAACTACGCCTGTCCGTCGCAGCCGTTGCGGCTGGTGAACAAGCTCATCGGCTCGCAGAGCAAGAGCCAGCACACCGATTATTACTTCTCCGGCGCCGTTTCGGTCCGCAAGGAGCAGGCGCAGGCCGCGAACGGCTATTCCAACGAATACTGGGGCTGGGGCAAGGAAGACGACGATTTTTTCTTCCGCCTGCTGCTGGCCGAGTTGCTGTGCTACTACGACCTGGAAGGCACGTATGAGGATTTACCCAATCCGCCTCACCAGCAGGTACAACGTCGCTCACTGTGGTCGCCCGCGCACCTCCGGCGCAATCGTCAGCGGCGCAGCCTGTTGCTGCGAGGGCTGCTGGATCCGGCCGAAGATGGTCTGAATACCCTGCGTTATGACGTGATCGAGCGCAGCGGCTCGGCCGACTACGGCCCGGCATTCGAAAAAATCCGGGTACGGTTTCGCGACTGATTGCCGGGCCCGGCCGCGTAGAATGGCGGCGAGCCCGGCGGGCTGCGTGCAACGAGGTCAGCGAATACGTGCTTAACAGAGCGGCGACTCCTTACAAAATCCGCATCATCGGCAAGGCGAACGGCGTCGGGCTGATGCGAGATATCAAGCTGCTCAGCGATTGTCTGCGCCTGGACGGCCATGACGTGAGCGTGCACGCGATCGATGCCGCGGCGGCCAAGCGGCGCCGCTCGCATCTCCGCCAATGGGGCGTGAAGCTGCAGCTGGGTCGTTCGCGCGCGCCGTCGAGCGACGTGGACCTGAACATCATGCTGGAGCACGTCTGGTCCGAATTCCTGCCGCGGGCCCGCAGCAGCGCCGTCGTGCCCAATCCTGAATGGTTCGATCGCCACGACGTGCGCTTCCTGCCGCACGTCGATCACGTCTGGGCCAAGACCCAGCACGCGGCCGAGATTTTCCGGCGGCTGGGCCGGCACACGCTGTTCCTGAGCTTCGACAGCGAGGATCGCTATCGCCCCGAGGTGCCGCGCGAGCGGCGTTTTTTCCACCTCGCCGGCAAGAGCACCATGAAGGGCACGGATCGCCTGCTGCGCCTCTGGGCGCAACGGCCGGACTGGCCGACGTTGACGGTGATCGGGCATGGCCAGGCGCATGCGCCGGAAATTCGAGCGGCCAACATCGATCGCCGCGAGGGTTATCTCACCGAGGACGAGCTGCTCCAGCAGCAGAACGCCTGCATGTTCCATGTCTGCCCGTCGCTGTCCGAAGGCTGGGGTCATTACATCGTCGAGGCGCTCAGCGTCGGCGCGGTGGTGTTGACGGTGGCGGCTCCGCCGATGAACGAGCTGGTCACGGAAGAGCGCGGACTGCTGATGCCGTACGAACGTGTCGGCGAGCAGCGACTGTCGAGCACTTATTACTTTTGCACGGCCGGGTTGCAGGCCGCGGTCGAGCGGGCCGTAGCGATGAGCGACGAGGAGTGGTCCCGCATGTCGGCCAATGCGCGCCGGTGGTTCGAAAGCAATCGGGGCGACTTTCCGCTTCGAGTGAGATCGGCTCTGCGCGAGTCGGTACAATGAGATTCTCGGAAGGTTACTCGCGCAGGAACAGGTGCAGGTTTGAGCAGTCGTCGAATTGTCCAGGTCACCGTGCTGGTGACCGCCGCGTTGTTGTCCGCCCAGGCGATGGCGCGAGGCCCCAGTCCCTATCTTCCTTTGAATCTTTCCCCCGAGATCGAGCGTCAGATCGATCAGGTGCTGCTGCTGGCGGGCCGGCCCATCGTGCGCCGTCCGATCGCGGCCGCCGTCGTGCTGGACGCACTGCCCGAGGCGTCCAAGCTGGACCCCGCGCTTTGCGACCGCGTTCGCGCCTATCTCGACGCTTACACCGGCCGTTATGGAGTGACGCACGCGGGCGTCGAAGGCGGCGCCACGCGCGATTCAGATAAAACATTGCCGAACCGTCTGGGGATGAGCGCGGGAGACGAATGGGCGGCGTCGGTCGGGGGGCAGTTTCGTATCAGCGACTACATCCAGCTGCAGTTGGGCGGCGTGGCCTATCCTGGCGAAACCATTCCTTCCGGTTCCTGGATCAGCATCGGCACCCAGTACCTGCAACTCGACGTCGGTTATCGCGAGCATTGGTGGTCGCCGATGACCGACAGCACCATGCTCATCGGCACGCAGGCGGAGACCATGCCGAGCGTCACGCTGTCGAACTACGCACCGCTGTTCGGTTTCAATCTCACCTACGAGGCGTTCATCGCCCGCATGGCGCATGTCGACGACATTGCCTTCCAGGATCGCACGACCAGCGGCAATCCGCGGCTGTTCGGCTTGAACCTTGCAATCGAGCCAGTGCCTGGCTGGTCGCTGGGCGCAAGCCGCGTACTGCAGTTCGCCGGCGGCGAGCGCGAGCGCTCGTTTAGCGATCTGCTCAACGCGTTCTTCCGGCCGACGAGCTACGACAACATCAGCGACGACCTGAACACCGACGATCAGTTCGGCAACCAGGTGGCGGCATTGACCAGCAAGTTCGTATTCCCGACGCGGCGGCCGTTCTCGGTGTATTTCGAATATGCCGGCGAAGACGGCTCGCGCGCCGAAGGCTGGCGGCTGGGCAACGTCTCGTTGTCGGCGGGCATCGATATTCCACGGCTGTTCGATCGCTTCGATCTGACTTACGAAGTGTCCGATTGGCAGAACCTCTGGTACGTGAACGGCGTGTATCCGGAGGGCACCTCCAACGACGGTCACCCGATCGGCCATTGGGGCGCCGACGATCGCATCGCGCGCGACGCAGTCGGCGCGCAAAGTCACATGGTGCGCATCGGCTGGGCCGCTCCGTTCGGCGGCCTCTTCGACCTGCGTTATCGCACACTGCAAAACGAGGAATATGGTGTCGGCGACTACGAGCGCGAACATGACATCGCGCTTCGCTATTCGCGCACCTGGAGCGACTTCGTATATGGCGCCGAGGTCAACGTCGGTCGCGACGTCTTCGGCGAGGATTTCAATCGGGTCGTGGCATTCGTGCGCTACGCGCCGGGCGCCAGGAACGAGTTTGCCGGCGGGTTCGAGCCGTTGCCCGAGCAGGCGACGCGACATGTGGACATCTTTGTCGACGCGGGCGTCAACGCCAGTCGCGTGGAGTTCGACCCCTCCAACAAGGGTCTCTCGCCGATCGACAAAACATCCACGGTCGGTCCGCATGTCGGCGTCGGCGTGCGCCGCGCCGTCTCTTCACGCAGCGATCTGGGCGTGCGCGTCGAGATGGACGATATCGACGGCATGACGGCGCTGGGCGTTCGAGCCCTCGACTATCGCTACAATCTCAGCCGCAGATTCTCCGTCGGCGCTTACGCAGGAGCGATGCGCCTGGACGCGCCGACTGCCGCGTACGGCTACTACGGCGGCGTCAACGCGCAGCTTCGCGACGTGATGCCTCGTTTCGATCTCACGCTCGACCTTCGCGCCACGGACAAGATCGCCCGCGACGTTCTGCTGCCGAGCGATCCGCCCGGCAATACCTGGGGCGACGTGATCTATCAGATCTCCAGCGCCAATTTGTATCTGAGCTACCGGTTCAAGTAGCTCGAACCAACCGGTCTACAGCGCCGCGAACACTTTTTTCGCGGCGGCGATCGTCGCGTCGATGTCGGCGGCCGTATGGGCCGCTGACACGAAACCTGCTTCGAATGCCGAGGGCGCGAGATAGATGCCTTCGTCCAGCATGCCGTGGAAGAAACGTTTGAAACGCTCCACGTCGCAAGCCATCACTTCGCGGAAGTAACGGACCGGCGTCTTGTCCGTGAAGAACAGACCGAACATGCCGCACACATGGTTGGTGGAGAGCGCAATCCCGGCGAGCTTGGCGGCGTGCTGCAGTCCTTCCATGAGTTGAGTGGTACGCGCGGCGATCTGCTCGTAGAACTGCGGCTGATCGAGCAACTCGAGCGTCGCGAGGCCCGCGGCCATCGCCACCGGATTGCCGGACAGCGTGCCGGCTTGATACACCGGACCGAGCGGCGCGATTTGTTCCATGATGTCGCGGCGTCCGCCGAACGCACCGACCGGCATGCCGCCGCCGACGATCTTGCCGAGCGTGGTCAGGTCGGGACGAATGTTATAAAGCGCCTGCGCGCCGCCGCACGCCACGCGAAAGCCTGTCATCACTTCGTCGAATATCAGCACCGTGCCGTGCTGGTCGCATACCGAGCGCAATGTTTCCAAGAAGCCCGGCACCGGCGGCACGCAATTCATGTTGCCGGCAATGGGCTCGACGATGATGCACGCGATCTCGTCGCCGCTGTCGCTGAAGAGCTGTTGCACCTGGGCGATGTCGTTGTACGCGAGCGTGATGGTCTGCGCGGCGAAGTCCTTAGGCACGCCCGGCGAGGTGGGCACGCCGAAGGTGAGGGCGCCGGAGCCGGCCTTTACCAGCAGCGAATCGGAGTGGCCGTGATAGCAGCCCTCGAACTTCACGATCTTGTCGCGGCCGGTGAAGCCGCGCGCCAGGCGGATGGCGCTCATGGTCGCTTCGGTGCCGGAGCTGACCATGCGCACCAGCTCGATCGACGGCATCATCTCGCAGATACGTTGCGCGACCTGGGTCTCGATGCGCGTAGGCGCGCCGAACGACAGGCCAAGAGCGGCCCGCTCCTGCACGGCGCGAATCACAGTGGGATGCGCGTGGCCCAGGATCATCGGGCCCCACGAACCGACGTAGTCGATGTAACCGCGATCGTCCTGATCGAACACGCGCGCGCCCGCGGCGCGCTCGATGAAAACAGGCTCGCCGCCGACGCCGCGAAAAGCTCGGACGGGAGAGTTCACGCCGCCGGGGATGTAGCGGCTGGCATCGGAAAATAGCGACACGGGGAGCTCCGGAAGCGACTCGAACGCGAAGTGTAAAACATCCGGGGAAGGTGGTGCTGGGCAGGATGCCCGAATGCCGCGAGCGCAGGGCCGCGCAGGAGCGGCCTCGAATCGCCGGCGTCACTTCCCTATAATCCGGCCCCTTGTTTCACTCTCGATCCGGCCGGCGCTGCGAAATGAAAGCCTACATGTGCGTGATCTGCGGTTACGTCTACGAAGAAGAAAAAGGCGATCCCGCATCCGGTATTGCAGCCGGCACGCGCTGGGACGACGTGCCGCTGTCGTGGCGCTGCCCGGACTGTGGCGCGGGCAAAGAAGATTTCGAGATGGTGGAAGTCTGAGCCGGCAGCGTCCGGCTCAATGCTGGACGATTCTATGGCCCTTGCCTTCGAGCAGCTCGATCAGGCTGTCCTTGCCCACCAGGTGCAGCGTTCCGACCACCACCAGATAGTCCTCACGATCGTCGAGCAGCTGCTCGACCTGACTCACCCAGCGGCGATTGCGGTCGGTGGTCAGCGGCCGGTACAGATCCGGATATTGCTCGAACCCTTCCGCCAGCAGATCCGCCAGCGCCTTGCTGTCGCCACGGCGCCAGGCCGATAGCAACTCGTCGATCTCCTCGGCGATCCGGTCCGCGTCGTCGATGCTGTAGAGCAGGAACTCGCGTTGCTGTGGAGCTGGCAGGCCGGCCAGCATGCCGAGCTGCTCGCGCAATGTTTCCAGCCCGTGGATCGGTTTCTTGTCCGCCACGGCGCGCGTGGTGAAGCGTTGCTCGATGCCGGAATCCGGCGCGAGGCCCATTTTCATGAGCTGCAGCTGGACCAGCGTCATGGCCGCGAACCAGGGCTTGAAGCGATTGAGCAGCGCCGGATCGATGCCGACGTCCTGCGCGCGCGTCACCAGCCGTGTGTAGGTGGGTTTGCCGAGCTGCTGTTCGAGCGACTGGCCGGCAGGCAGCATGCCCAACTCGAGCGTGACCTGCTGAGTTTCGGCCGGATCGAGATCGTCCATGTCGATCTCCATCAGCAGCACTTCGGAGTTTTTATAGGCTTCCTCGAGCGCCGCAGGCAATTGTTCGGACTTGCTCAGGAAATGCACCGAGCCGAGCAGATAGACGGTGTTGGTCCGGCCCTTGAGCGACCAGAGACTGTGATGCTGCTGGCCGGCCGCGCTGGCGCCCGCGCTCAACCAGAGCGCGCACAGCGCGACGAGTAGTTTGTTCATTCGTCTTGGTCCCCAGCGGCCAAAGATAGATTCTCGCTTACTTGGGCCACCCGGGTACATGGATGTACCCCGCCGCCGCAGGCGGCGAGCGAGAGGCAAAAGTCACGCCTTTTGCCGACTCGCAACTCGGGCCGTGGCAGGATGCCCGGTCCCGAGTTCATTATCATGCGCGTACGTTTCGAGCCAGCACACTTCGGTGGCGATCGCGCCATCCGGCATCAACTCCAGCATCCGGTAGCCGGGCGGCCGGTCGTCGATGGCGAAGTCGACGCTGCCCGGGACGAATTGCGCGCAGGTGGCCGGCGTGGCCATGAAACGCACGCCATGAATGAAACTGTCGAGCGACTGGTGCACGTGACCCCAGAGCACGCCGCGCACATTCGAATGCTCGCGCACCACGGTCATGAATTCGTCGGCGTCGTACAGCCCGACCTGATCCAGCCACTGACTCCGGATCGCGATGGGGTGATGATGCAAGCAAACCAGCACATGATGGTTGCGGTGAGCGCGCAGCACCTCGCGCAGATATTTCAACTGCTCGCCGCCGACGCGCCCGCCGGCGTCGTTCGCGACCCACGAATCCAGCATGACCACCAGCCAGCGCCCGAACTCCGTGTGGCCGCCGATCTTGAACGGCCCGCCGCGCAGCGCCGCGCGCATGTGATCGGGGAGGTCGTGATTCCCAGAAAGGCACAGCACCGGCACGCGCGAGGCGCCGAACACCTGCCGCACCCAGCGATAGCCCTCCGGCTCGTCCTGCACCAAGTCGCCCGTCAGCAACACTCCGTCGGCGCGCTGGCTCCGACGTTGGGCATCCGCGACAGCTGCTTGCAAGGCCGGCAGGCTCGCGACACCACGCAGGCGGCCGCTCGCCTCACCGAACAAGTGCAGATCGCTGAACTGAATGAGCCTGACCGATTGCATGCGTGCTGACTTCGTCGCGCTACATAATGAGGCAATTTAGCCACAACCATCGTAGCAACGGGGGCGCGGCGAAAAGGTGACCAGTGTCTAATCGCATGGCTCGTAGCGTCGTGCGCCTCGAGTTTTGCGCTTCGTCTCACACAGTCCTGCCATGGCGTCACCTGTCAGTTCCGACTGGCGAAGCGTCGTTTCGTTCCCGGAGGCCGGGGCTCATGACAGCGGTGACTGCCATTTGCATTGCCCCACCTGCCCCCATAGTCCAAAATGCGCGGCTCTTCCGGCGAGCTCGCCGCAAGCCTTCCTAGCACTTTCCGAGATATTTTCTGATGCAGACATCGCACCGCCGGCAGCTCGCCAACGCCATCCGCGCCCTGGCGATGGACGCCGTGCAAAAGGCCAATTCCGGCCATCCAGGCATGCCCATGGGCATGGCGGATATCGCCGAAGTCTTGTGGAACGATCATCTCAAGCACAATCCTGGCAATCCACTGTGGTCGGACCGCGACCGTTTCGTGGTGTCCAACGGCCACGGCTCGATGCTGCTGTACTCGCTGCTGCACCTGACGGGTTATCCGCTGCAGCTCGAAGACCTGCAGAAATTCCGGCAGCTCGGCTCGCACACCGCCGGCCATCCCGAGCACGACACGCACCTCGGCATCGAGACGACCACCGGTCCGCTCGGCCAGGGCCTGGCGAACGCGGTCGGCATGGCGCTCGCGGAAAAGCACCTGGCCAGCACCTTCAACCGGCCCGGGCATGAGATCGTCGACCACCGCACCTGGGTGTTCCTCGGCGACGGCTGCCTCATGGAAGGCGTGTCGCACGAAGCCTGCTCGCTCGCGGGCACGCTGAAGCTCGGTAAGCTGATCGCGTTCTACGACGACAACGGCATTTCCATCGACGGCGAAGTGCACGGCTGGTTCACCGACGACACGCCGAAGCGCTTCGAAGCCTATGGCTGGCACGTGGTGCCCAATGTCGACGGCCACGATCCGGCGGCGATTGAAAAAGCAATCGCCGCCGCGGTGGCGCAGACGGACAAGCCCACTCTGATCTGCTGCAAGACCATCATCGGCTGGGGCTCGCCGAACAAGCAGGGCACCGAAGCCACGCACGGGGCGGCGCTCGGCGCCGACGAGGTGGCCGCGACTCGAAAGCACCTGGGCTGGAACTACGAGCCGTTCGTCATTCCCGATGAGATCCGCTCCGGTTGGAATGCGCGTGACAAAGGCGCGAAGCGCGAAGCCGAGTGGCAAGAGCGCTTCAACTCATACAAGTCGAAGTTTCCTGAGCTCGCGGCGGAGTACGAGCGTCGCCAGGCCGGTGAGTTGCCGAGCAGCTGGGGCGACGTGGTGACGAAGTACGTCGCCGACGTTGCGAAGGAGAGCAAGGCGCTCGCGACCCGGCAGTCCTCGCAGGCTTCGTTGAACGCGTTCGGCCCCGGCCTGCCCGAGTTGCTGGGCGGTTCGGCCGACCTCACCGGTTCGAACAACACGAATCGCAAGGACTCACGCTCGATGTCGGGCGCCGATGCTTCCGGCAACTACATTCATTACGGCGTGCGCGAGTTCGGCATGAGCGCGCTCATGAATGGTATGGCCTTGCACGGCGGCCTGATTCCTTACGGCGGCACGTTCCTGGTGTTCTCCGATTACGCGCGTAACGCCATGCGCATGTCGGCGTTGATGAAGCAGCGGGTCATCTACGTCATGACTCACGATTCCATCGGTCTTGGCGAAGACGGCCCGACGCATCAGCCGGTGGAACATCTGCCCAGCCTGCGCATCATTCCGAACATGACCGTGTGGCGCCCCTGTGACAGCACGGAGACGGCGATCGCATGGGCGGACGCCATCGAACGTCGTAACGGTCCGACCACATTGGCGCTGACTCGCCAGGCATTGCCGCCGCAACCGCGTAGCGAACAGCAAATCGCGAACGTCCGTCGCGGCGGTTACGTGCTGAAGGATTCGGACGGCGCGCCCGAAGTGATCCTGATCGCGACCGGTTCGGAAGTGGCCGTGGCGGTGGAAGCGGCCGGCCTGTTGCAACAGAACGGCAAGCGAGTGCGCGTAGTGTCCATGCCGAGCACCAACGTGTTCGAAGCTCAGGACGAGAGCTATCGTGAGCAGGTGTTGCCGCGTAATGTGGAAGTGCGTGTGGCCATCGAAGCGGCCGCGACGGATACGTGGTACCGCTACGTCGGCCCGCGTGGCGCCATCATCGGCATGACTACGTTCGGCGCGTCCGGCGTGGCCAAGGATTTGTTCAAGCATTTCGGCTTCACGGCGGATAATGTCGTCCGCACCGTGCAGAAGCTGCTGCAGTGATTTCAACGAGGTAACCGTAAATGCCCATCAAAGTTGGTATCAATGGCTACGGCCGCATCGGCCGCAACATCCTGCGCGCGCTGTACGAGGCGAATCGCCAGAGTGAGATTCAAATCGTCGCGCTGAACGACCTCGGCGACGCGCAGACCAACGCTTATCTCACGCGCTATGACACCGTGCATGGCAAGTTCGACGGCGAAGTGAAAGTCGACGGCGACTCGATGGTCGTCAACGGCGATCGCATCAAAGTGCTCGCCGAGCGCGATCCGGCCAAGCTGCCGTGGGGCCAACTGGGCGTCGACTTCGTGTTCGAGTGCACCGGCCTGTTCACCAGCAAAGCGAAGGCGAGCGCCCACTTGCAGGGCGGCGCGAAGAAAGTCGTGATCTCCGCTCCGGGCGAGAAGGACGTGGACGCGACCATCGTCTACGGCGTGAACCACAACACGCTGAAGTCGAGCCACACCGTCATTTCCAACGCTTCGTGCACCACCAACTGCCTGGCGCCGGTGGCCAAGGTGCTCCACGACAAGATCGGCATCGTGTCCGGCGTGATGACGACCATTCATTCGTACACCAACGACCAGGTGCTGACCGACGTGTTCCACAAGGACCTGCGTCGTGCGCGCTCGGCCACTCAGTCGATGATTCCGACCAAGACGGGCGCCGCCGCGGCCGTGGGTCTGGTGCTGCCGGAGTTGAACGGCAAGCTCGACGGCTTCGCGGTGCGCGTGCCGACGATCAACGTGTCGCTGGTGGATCTGAGCTTCGTCGCCAAGCGCGCGACCAGCATCGAAGAGATCAACACGTTGATGAAGGAAGCCGCCAACGGCTCGCTGAAGAACATTCTCGCGTATAGCGACGGCCCGCTGGTGTCGGTGGACTTCAACCACGATCCGGCTTCGAGCACCTACGACGCCACCATGACCAAGGTCATCGAAGGCACGCTGGTGAAGGTGTGCGCGTGGTACGACAACGAGTGGGGCTTCTCCAACCGCATGCTCGACACGACGGTGGCCTGGTCGAAGGCGGGCTAACCATGATTACGACTGGGGCCATCTTGCGGATGGTTGATCTAGACCTGCGCGACAAGCGCGTGCTGATCCGTGAGGATCTGAACGTGCCGGTGCAGGGCGGAGTAGTCACGAGCGACGCGCGCATCCGCGCGTCGCTCCCCACGATCCAGGCGGCGAAAGAGAAGGGCGCGCGCGTGCTCGTCATGTCGCACCTGGGCCGTCCCGAAGAAGGCGTGTACGACGAAGAGTTTTCGCTCGCGCCGGTGGCGCAGCGGTTGTCCGAGTTGCTGGGCTACAAGGTGCGTTTCGAGAAGCACTGGCTGGACGGCGTCGAAGCGGCGCCGGGCGAGGTGGTGCTGCTCGAGAACGTGCGCTTCAACAAGGGCGAGAAAAAGGACAAGGAAGACCTGGCCAAGAAAATGGCCGCGCTGTGCGACGTGTTCGTGATGGACGCGTTCGGCACGGCGCATCGCGCCGAGGCCAGCACTCATGGTGTGGCGAAGTTCGCCAAGGTCGCGTGTGCCGGCCCGCTGTTGATGAACGAACTGGTGGCGCTCGAGACCGCGCTGGAAAAACCCAAGCGGCCGCTGATCGCCATCGTGGCCGGCTCCAAGGTGTCGACCAAGCTCACCGTGCTGGAGAGCCTGCTGTCCAAGGTGGACACGCTGATCGTCGGCGGCGGCATCGCCAACACGTTCATCGCCGCGCAGGGCCTGCCGGTGGGCAAGTCGCTGCACGAGCCGGACATGATCGATATCGCCAAGGGCCTGCTGAACCGCTCCGCCGAGTTGAAGGTGCAGATCCCGCTACCCACCGACGTGGTGGTGGCCAAGGAGTTCTCCGCGAACGCCGAAGCCGACGTGAAGCCGGTGAGCAAGGTGCAGGCCGACGAGATGATCCTGGACATCGGTCCGGACACGGCTGAAAAGTTTGCACGCTCGTTCGCCAACGCCGGCACCATCGTCTGGAACGGCCCGGTGGGCGTGTTCGAGTTCGATCAGTTCGGCGAGGGCACGCGCACTCTGGCGCAGGCCATTGCGAAAGCATCCGCATTTTCCATTGCCGGTGGTGGCGATACGCTAGCCGCCATCGAGAAATATCGTGTAGAAGACGACATTTCCTATATCTCCACCGGCGGCGGCGCCTTCCTGGAATTCCTGGAGGGTAAGAAACTGCCGGCGGTCGCGGTATTGGAAGAGCGCAGTCGCTAACAACACGAGGTTTCAATGCTCCGTCGCACCAAGATCCTGACCACCCTCGGGCCGGCCACCGATAACCCCAAGGTGTTGGCGGAGATGCTGCGCGCCGGCGCCGACGTCGTGCGAGTGAATTTCTCGCACGGCGAGGCGGCGGCGCACGCCAAGCGCGTCCAGATGGTGCGGGAAGTAGCGGAGCAGGTCGGCAAGTGGGTCGCCGTGCTCGGCGACCTGCAGGGCCCAAAAATCCGCATCGATCGCTTCGTCGAGGGCAAGGTGTTCCTGAATGAAGGCGAACCCTTCGTCCTCGACGTCTCGCTGGACTCGAAGTCGGGCACCGCGAAGTCGGTGGGTGTCGCCTACAAGAATTTGCCCAAGGATGTGCGCGCCGGCGACACGCTGCTGCTGAATGACGGCCTGATCGTTCTGGAAGTCACGGATGTCGACGGCCCGCGCATCATGACCAAGGTCGTGGTGGGCGGTGAGCTTTCGGACAACAAGGGCATCAACAAGCAGGGCGGCGGCCTCTCGGCCGGTGCGCTGACCGACAAGGATCGCGAGCACATCAAGCTTGCCGCCGAGTTGGGTGTCGATTACCTCGCCGTCTCGTTCGCCCGCGACGGTCACGATATGGAAGAGGCTCGCCAGTTGTTGCGTGGCGCCGGCGGTCACGGTCACCTGGTTGCGAAGATCGAGCGCAGCGAAGCGCTCGTGAACCTCGACCGCATCATTCAAGCCAGCGATGCCGTGATGGTGGCGCGTGGCGATCTCGGCGTCGAAGTCGGCTACGCCGAGCTGACGGGTCTGCAGAAACACATCATCTCCGCCTGTCGCAAGCGTAATCGCGTGGTGATCACCGCCACGCAGATGATGGAATCGATGATCCACAATCCGGTGCCGACGCGCGCCGAGGTGTCGGATATCGCCAATGCCGTGATGGACGGCACCGACGCGGTGATGCTCTCGGGCGAGAGCGCGGTGGGTAAGTATCCCGTGAAGGCCGTGGCCACCATGGCTCAGGTCATTCTCGGCGCCGAGAAATACGAGTCTTCGCACACGCCGGTCCGCCATCGCACCGAGCACAGCATTTTCGAGAAGACCGACGAAGCCATCGCCATGGCGGTGATGTACACGGCCAATCACCTGAAGGTGAAGGCGATCGTGGCGTTGACCGAGTCGGGCTCCACACCGTTGTGGATGTCGCGTATTCGCGCGGACATTCCGATTTACGCCTTCACGCGTCACGAAGAGACACGGCGCCGGGTCATGCTCTATCGCGGCGTTTATCCGGTGACATTCGATATCACGCACTCCAACGCGCAGCTGCTGTACGCAGACATCTTCAAGCTCATGCTCAAGCAGGGCATGGTGGAGATCGGCGACCGCATCATCCTGACCAAGGGTGAGCTGTCGGGCGTATCGGGCAAGACGAATGCGATGAAGATCCTCGAGGTACGCGTGTAGGAGCCTGTACGAGCAATGTCCATCTACTGCGGCCGCTTCGGATCGGCATCTTGCCACGATCGTTTCGCTTACATAGCTAAAGCTATGCGCGCGAAACGATCGTGGCAATCTGCTCGATCGGAAGCGGTCCTCGTGACGATGCCCATTACTCGTACAGGCTCCTAGCGTCATCAGCAAACATGCGTGTGCTTCGCCCGCTGCGTAGTGTTGCGCTCGCTGTTCTGATCGTTCTCCTGGTCGGGGGGCTGGGCGTCTACTTAGCGTTGCGCGCCAGCCTGCCGCGGCTCGAGGGCAATATCACAGCTCAGGTCTCTGCTCCTGCATCCATCGAGCGCGATGCCGAGGGCACGCCCGTTCTGCGCGCCACCACTCGCGCCGATCTGGCATTTGCCACCGGCTTCGCGCATGCGCAGGACCGATATTTCCAGATGGATCTAATGCGACGTGCAGCCGCTGGTGAAATGGCCGAGTTGCTCGGCGCCGCGGTTCTGGACACCGATCGCAAGCTGCGGGTGCATGGCTTTCGTCGGGTGGCCCGCGAAGTCATAGCGGCGGCGACGCCGAGCGATCGTGCACTGCTCGAAGCGTACGCGGCCGGCGCGAATTTCGCGTTAGCTGAAGCCAGCGCCAAGCCTTGGGAATATCTGCTCCTGGGCGAGCAGCCCGCCGCGTGGCAACCCGAAGATTCGGTGCTGGTCGCGTTCTCGATGTACCTGAATCTGAACGACTCGAGCGGCTCGGACGAGTTGGCGCGTCTGCAGCTCTATGAAGCGCTGCCGCCGACCATGTTTGCTTTCCTCGCGCCGCTGGGCACGGAATGGGATGCGCCCATCGCCGGTGGCACCATTCGATCGGCGACGATTCCATCGGCCGACATTTTCGATCTGCGCACCGGAGCTGCACGGTCGGCTGCTCTATCTGCGCCGCGCACCGACGGCGTGATGGAAGAGAAAACATTCTTCGGCAGCAACAGCTGGGCCGTGGCTGGTTCGCATACGGTCGATAAAGGCGCCTTGCTCGCTAACGACATGCATCTCGGCTTGCGACTGCCGCATGTCTGGTATCGCGCGCGGATGATCGTGGAAGCAGAGGGCAACGCGCGTCGGGATCTGGTGGGCGTGACGTTGCCAGGTTTGCCGGCGCTCATCGTCGGCAGCAACGGTCAGGTGGCCTGGGGCTTCACCAACAGTTACGGAGACTGGACCGATCTGATCATCGTCGAGCGCGACCCGAAGGACGCGTCCCGTTATCTCACGCCCGAGGGCTCGGAGCCTTTCGAGGTTCGACAGGAGATCCTCAACGTCAAAGACGGGGATCCCGAAAAGCTCACGGTCATGACCACGCGCTGGGGACCGATCGTTCGTGAGGACGCTGCGAATCGCCCGCTTGCGCTTGCATGGACCGCACACCACGCGCAGGCGACCAACTTTCGCATGCTCGATCTCGAGACCGCGGACAACGTCGAAGCGGCGTTATCGGCTGCGAATCGCGCCGGCGTTCCAGTGCAGAACTTCCTGGCGGTCGACGCCAGCGGGCGCATCGGCTGGTCGTTGATGGGCCAGGTGCCGGTGCGAGGCAAGTACGATTCGACCATGCCGTATCTGTGGAACACGCCGGGCGCGGGTTGGGTCGGGTGGCGCAAACCAGAGGAATATCCGCGCATCGTGGATCCGACCGCCGGTCGCTTGTGGACTGCGAACGCGCGGACCATCGATGTCGAGTCGTGGTTGTCGTTCATGGGTGATGGCATGTACGACAATGGCGCGCGCGCCGCGCAGATCCGCGACGATCTGCTCGCGCTCGATAGCGCGAACGCCAGGGACATGGCGAACATTCAGCTCGACGATCGGGCTTTGTTTCTAATCCGGTGGCGCGATCTGCTACTCGAATTGCTGAACGAAGATGCGGTGAAAGGGCGGCCTCTGCGCGCCGAAGCTCGCAAATATCTGGAAGACTGGTCGGCGCGGGCGGCCGCCGAAGATGTCGGTTATCGACTCGTGCGAGCGATGCGGTTGCAGATTCGCAAGGATGTATTCGAGTCGCTCACCGCCGTGGCGCGGGTGAAGTTTCCTGAAACAAAGTTTGCTCCGTCGGCGCAGTTCGAAGGTCCGCTATGGCAGTTGGTGACGCGGCGGCCGGTGCACATGCTCGATCCGCGTCATGCGAACTGGGAAGAGGAATTATTGGCGTCCGTCGACGCCGCGATTCAAGGGCTGCTCGAGGAATGCGGCACGTTGGGTCAGTGCACCTGGGGCGCGCAGAACACGCTGGCCATGCGGCATCCCTTGTCGCAGGCGGTGCCGTTCATCGGCCGCTGGCTCGACATGCCGGCGCAACCGCTGGCCGGCGATTCTTTCATGCCACGCGTTCAGGGACCGGCGTTCGGCGCCTCGCAGCGCCTGGTGGTGTCGCCGGGGCGCGAGGCCGAGGGATATTTCCAGATGCCCGGCGGGCCGGTGGATCACCCGCTGTCGCCGTTCTACGGAGCAGGCCATGAGGCGTGGGCGCACGGCGAGCCGCGCCCGCTGCTGCCGGGAGAACCGCGACACATCCTCAAACTGCTGCCCGGCGCGGCGGCCAGGCAGTAATTCATTTAGAAACGTCCGGCTCCGATGGTATGGTGTGACTGCAGTATTCAGGGTCACGCGCGTCATTTCGGAGAGTTCATGTCACGTTTTGCCGGCACCGATAACTACGTCGCCACTGAAGATTTGATGATGGCCGTCAACGCGGCCGTGGTGCTCGGCCGTCCGCTGCTGGTCAAGGGCGAGCCGGGCACGGGCAAGACGCAGCTGGCCGAAGAAGTGGCGCGCTCGTTGCAGCGGCCTTTGTATCGCTGGCATATCAAGTCGACCACCAAGGCGCAGCAGGGCCTGTATGAATACGACGCGGTGTCACGCCTGCGCGATTCGCAACTCGGCGAGGCGAAGGTGCACGATATCGGCAACTACATCGTCAAAGGCCGCTTGTGGGAAGCCTTCGAAAGCGACGTGCAGCCGGTGCTGCTGGTGGACGAGATCGACAAGGCCGACATCGAATTTCCCAACGATCTGTTGCACGAGCTGGATCGCATGGAGTTCTACGTGTACGAGACGCGCCAGTGGATCAAGGCGCGTCACCGGCCCATCATTATCATCACCAGCAACAACGAGAAGGAGTTGCCGGACGCGTTCCTGCGGCGTTGTTTCTTCCATTACATCCGTTTCCCCGATGCAACGACCATGGAGCGCATCGTCGGCGTGCACTATCCGACCTTGAAAAAGGAACTGCTGTCGGAGGCGCTGACGGCGTTCTTCAAGGTGCGCGAGATGCCGGGGCTGAAGAAGAAGCCGTCCACGTCCGAGTTGCTGGATTGGATCAAGTTGCTCGTGGCCGAAGACATTCCGCCCGAGGCGCTGCGTAGCGACGATCCGAAGAAATCGATTCCGCCATTGTATGGCGCGCTGCTGAAGAATGAGCAGGATGTGCACCTGTTCGAGCAGCTGGTGTTCTTGAATCGTCGCGGCCGCTGAGCGATCGAGCCATGCTGGTGCCGTTCTTTTTCAAGCTGCGCGAGGGCGGGGTGCCGGTGTCCATCACCGAGTTCCTGTCGCTGTTGCAGGCATTGCAGGCGCGCGTGGCCGGCGCGAGTGCGGAGGATTTTTATTATCTGTCCCGCGCCTGTCTGGTGAAGGACGAGCGGCACTTCGACCGTTTCGATCGCGCGTTCGCGGCGCACTTCAAGGGCGCCGAGGATTTGTTCGAGGCCATGATGAAGAGCATTCCAGAGGAATGGCTCAAGCGCATGGGCGAGCGCGTTTTGTCCGAACAGGAGAAGGCGCAGATCAAGGCGCTGGGCGGTTGGGACAAGCTCATCGAGACTTTGAAACAACGCCTGGCCGAGCAGAAGGAGCGGCACCAGGGCGGCAACAAATGGATCGGCACCGGCGGCACGTCGCCGTTCGGCGCTTACGGGTACAACCCGGAAGGCATTCGCATCGGGCAGGACGAGTCGCGCAACAAGAGCGCGGTCAAAGTCTGGGATCAGCGTGACTTCAAGAATCTCGACGACACGGTCGAGATCGGCACGCGCAACATCAAGATCGCGTTACGCAAGCTGCGCAAGTTCGCCCGCGAGGGCGCGGCGGAGCATCTGGACCTGGATGGCACCATCGATTCGACGGCGCGCAATGCGGGGCTGCTCGATTTGAAGTTCGTGCCCGAGCGGCACAATGCAATCAAGGTCCTGCTGTTCCTCGATGTCGGTGGCTCGATGGATTATCACGTGCGCGTCTGCGAGGAGCTGTTCTCTGCGGCGCGTTCGGAGTTCAAGCACCTGGAATATTTCTACTTCCACAATTTCGTGTACGAGAGTGTGTGGAAGGACAACCGCCGCCGCCATGCGGAGAAGATTCCGACCATGGAAGTGATGCGAACCTACGGCCACGACTACAAACTCATCGTGGTCGGCGACGCGACCATGAGCCCCTACGAAATCGTGCAGCCGGGCGGCAGCATCGAACACTGGAACGAAGAAGCTGGCTCCGTCTGGATGCAACGCTTGACCCGCACCTGGCCCCACCACGTCTGGCTGAACCCCGAACCGGAACAGCGCTGGGACTACACCCCCTCTGTTCAGCTCACCCGCGAGCTGCTGGAAAACCGAATGTTCCCTCTGACCCTCGGCGGGCTGGAACAAGCGATCAAAGCGCTGCACTGAGCGGGCTGAAGCAGACCCTCACCGCGTCCCGTTGGGAGACGGGGAATATGATTTTTATTTTTCCCCCACGGGGCGGAAGAAATCGCAGACGATGGCACCGTCAGCTGAAATGCCGCTGCTGAATCGGTTGCTTCAGAGTGGCACTCGGCCGCGCAGAGCCAGGCCCGTGGTAATTTGAAACGGCGACGGATTTCAGAGTGGTAGCTTGAAACGATCGCGGATTTCA